>CANQBN010000294.1 GCA_947588855.1 uncultured Lachnospiraceae bacterium | reverse complement strand
GGAGTGAGCCGGAGCTTTATTCCTTTGACTATGACGCAGCGCGGCTTGCGTCAGGCTTTCGGAAGGTCTTCGGCCTGGACATCACAAGGGAAAAGCTGCACTGGTTCCAGTTCGTTCCCATGCTGGGCGAATTGAGCGAGACGGCCTTCTCCAACGTGATTGAGATCCGACAGACGCCGGTGTCGGACGTGGACAGGAAAAAGCAGGCTGAGTTTATCCGAATGAAGAAGCGCTTCGCCCTGCCGAGCCAATACACCCAGGAAGAAGAAGCGACGATAGCCGGCGTCCTGGAGCGGGCGAGAGGCGCATAAGAGGAGGGATACCATGGCTGCCGGATTTGACGGTTCTGTCCGCATAAGGGCTGAGCTTGAGCATAGCAGCTTCGATAGAGGCGTTACCGGCCTTGGGAACACTCTCAAGAAGTTTGCCGGGATCGTCGGTGCCGCGTTCAGCGTCACCGCTATTATCAAGTTTGGCAAAGAAGCTATTGACGCTGCCTCCAGGCTCGAAAACGCTTGGGCGGGCCTCCAGAGCATCATAGAGGGGCAAGGTGGCAGCTTTAACAAAGCCAAGGGTTTCATTGAGAAATACATCTCTGACGGCCTGGTGCCGCTGGAGAACGCCGTCACGGCCTACAAGAACCTCGCTGCCCGCGGCTACAGCGACGAACAGATCAAGCAAACCCTGACCTCCCTGAAGGATGCTGCGGCATTTGGCCGCCAGTCCAGCTACACCATCGGTGAGGCTGTTGAGACGGCCACGGAAGGCTTGAAGAATGAAAACAGCATCCTGGTGGATAATGCTGGTGTCACGAAAAATGTGGCGAAGATGTGGGATGAATATGCCCAGAGCATCGGCACCACGGCCAACAATCTGACCCAGCAGCAGAAGATCCAGGCAGAAGTCAACGGGATCATGCAGGAGACCCGCTTCCAGGCGGGGGACGCGGCCAAGGTCGCCGGGACATATTCCGGCCAGGTGGCCATGCTGTCCTATAATTTTCAGAGCCTGAAAGTAGCGGTCGGCCAGGGGCTTATCCCCATCGCTCAGGCCGTGCTGCCAGGCATCAATGCGGTGATCTCCGGGCTGACGACCTTGGCTAACGTGTTCGCCAAGGTAAGCTCCCTGCTTTTCGGAAAAGGGAGCGGCGGGCTTGGAAGCCAGGCCAGCACACAAAAGCAGATCGCCTCCACCGGCAGCGCGGCGGCAGACGCCACGAACGAGCTGGCCGACGCCACGAAGAATGCCGGCGGCGCCGCAAAAAAAGCCGAGAAGGACATGAAGGGTGTCCTTGCCGGCTTTGATGAACTGAACATTCTGGCGGATAACGCGGCTGACAGCGTCGGAGGAGCAGCTGGAAGCATCGGAGGCGCAGGCGCCGGGGACATAGAGATCCCGGAAATTGACACAGATGGCACGCTGTTCGATAATGTGGAGATCTCGCCGAAGATCCTGGAGTTTGTCGAAAAGCTGAAGGCCGCAGTAGAGCCTATAGGTAAAACGCTGGGAGAGGGCCTGCGCTGGTTTTACGACAATGTGCTGGTGCCTCTTGGTCAGTGGGTGGTCAATGAGGCATTGCCCGCTTTCCTGGATCTCCTGGGGGCCGTTCTCAACGGCCTGAATGACGTTTTGATAGCTCTGCAACCGGCGGCCATCTGGCTGTGGGAAGAGTTCCTGAAGCCCATGGCATCGTGGGCCGGCGGGGTCTTCATTGATACTCTGAAATCAATAACGGATAACCTCAAGGATCTCGCGGATCTGATTTCGGGTAGAATCAGCTTCGCAGAATTCATTGGGCAGCTTACACCGGCTCAAACGGTAGCTTATGGCCTGGCCTCTGCCCTCCTGGCGGTGAAGCTGGCCATTGAAGCCATGAATATCGTCGCCGCGGCATCCAAGGGTTTTGCTGCTATCACGACGTTTATAAGCACGGTGAAGAACCTGGAGGCTGTCGGCATATTCGGGAAGCTGGCCGAAGTCTTTGCTCTGACGGCGAACGGGGCCGGCACACTCCATGAGGCTATGATGCTGGTGTTTGGGCCTGGGTCCATTATCGCCGGTATAGCGACCGTGGTGGGCGGCGCAGTGCTGGCCATCACCAACTTTGTTGCCATGCTTCAGGAGGGCTTCAGCTGGGTCAACGAGGCCCTGATGGCGCTGGGCATCGCCCTCGCGGCCGTTGGAGCTATCATCCTCGGCGCTCCGGCGCTCATCACCGCGGTGATCGCCGGGATCGTGGCGGCCGTGGCCTCTCTGGTGGTGCTGGTGAAGGAACACTGGGAAGAGATCAAAGAAGCGTTCGCCGGTGTTTGGGAGAGCATAAGCGAGACATGGTCGACCGTGGTCAATTGGTTCAGCGAAAACATCTTCATTCCGCTGGCCGAGTTCTTTACAGCTGTCGGGCAGACCATTCAGGACGTATTTCAGGGCTGCTGGATCATTATTCAGGCGATCTGGAAAGCGGTGTCCGGCTGGTTCAAGGCCAATGTGATAGATCCGCTTATCAGCTTCTTTTCTCCCATCGTTGAGCGGATC
>CANQBN010000293.1 GCA_947588855.1 uncultured Lachnospiraceae bacterium | reverse complement strand
TGGCAATCACGCCCTCATTGTCCATATCGATCAGTTGGTATTTTAAGGAAGAACTTCCGCAGTTAACAACTAATATTTTCATGTTGATCTACTCTCCTTTACTTTACGATCTCGCCCATAACGACGCCTGCGCAGCCTGCCGCGTTGGACTCATCCGTATCGATATGCATAGCCAGAGCATAGGAATCGCTGACACGAACTACTACATCGCCGAAAATCAGGCTTCTGCCATCGGTATCAACCTTTACAGACACAATATCACCGTTCTCCACGCCCAGTTCCTTGGCATCGGCAACGGTTGCATGGATATGACGCTTAGCTGCAATAACGCCCTCAGGAATGTCAATCTCGCCTTTGGGTCCGATGATCTTGCAGGGGCCGCTGCCGGCTGTATCGCCGGACTCACGGATAGGAGCCGCTACGCCGATGGAACGAGCGTCCGTCAGAGAAATCTCAACCTGAGTCGCCTTTCTTACCGGGCCCAGAATGGACACACCCTTCAGCTCTCTCTTGCTGCCGACAATGGTAACCCTCTCTTCGCATGCGAACTGGCCGGGCTGAGACAGATCTTTCTTCTTGGTCAGCTGATAACCTTCTCCGAACAGGGTCTCAAGATCTGCCTGGCTGAGATGCACGTGACGCGCGCTGGTTTCAACAATAAATTTCATGATAATATCCTCTCCTCTTTCTCCTGAAATTTTGCGGCATAACTACCACAATTGTACCTTATATTCTATTGGGTTTGTCCAATTTTTTCAAGTAGCGGGCAGAAATTTATTTGCATTTTTTATAAAACAATCTATACTGATAATAGATAAATTAAGTTCATTTTCTCCAACTCCGTCACACAAAATCAAACAGCGACAACTGATTGCTCTCGGGAAGTCCGTCCAGAAGTCCCAGCTCCCCCAGCATGGCGCACATCTTGTCGCCGATTCCAGTGCGGTTTCGAAAATCCTCTCTGGACAGGAAGGGACCGTCCTGAACGGCGTCCACAATACTTTCCGCCGCCCTCTCGCCCAGTCCGTCTATACTGACCAAAGCAGGCATCAGCTTTCCCTCCATGATCTGAAAATCCCTGGCCTGGGCCTTATAGATGTCAAGAGGCAGAAACTCAAATCCCCTGGCGTACATCTCCTGTACCACCCTCATATCCCGCAGGCTGTCCTGCTCTTTCTTGGACAGAGAGTCGGAACGGCTCTTATAATCCGCCAGATAATATTCCAGCTTCGTCCGCCCCATACACATCATCTCATAGTTAAAGGCACTGGCCCTTATGCTGAAAAACGCCGCGTAGTACGCCAGAGGATAGAAAATCTTACAGTAGGCGATTCTCCAGGCCATCATTACATAAGCAGCCGCGTGGGCCTTGGGGAACATGTATTTAATCTTTTTGCAGGACTCGATATACCAGTCCGGTACGTCTGCGGCGCGCATCTGCGTCTCCCATTCCGGCTTTAGTCCTTTCCCCTTACGGACCGATTCCATGATCGTAAAGGACAGGCTCTGATCCATGCCCTTCTGAATCAGATAAACCATGATATCGTCACGGCAGCAGATAGCCGTCTGAATGGTGGCCTGGCCGCTCAGAATCAGATCCTTGGCGTTGCCCAGCCACACATCTGTGCCGTGGGCCAGACCGGCAATCCTCACCAGATCGGAAAAATATTTCGGTTTGGCGTCAATCAGCATCTGCATGGCGAAATCCGTTCCGAATTCCGGCACGCCGAGCGCCCCCAGTCTGCAGCCGCCGATATCGTCAGGCGTGATGCCCAGAGCGGACGTATTCTGAAACAGGGACATGACCTCAGGGCTGTCCAGAGGAATGTCTCTCGGATCCAAACCGGTCAGATCCTGAAGCATGCGGATCATGGTGGGATCATCATGGCCCAGGATATCCAGCTTCAGCAGATTGTGGTCGATGGAGTGATAGTCGAAATGAGTGGTCACCGTGGTGGAAGTCATATCGTTGGCCGGCCTCTGAACAGGAGTGAAGGAATCGATCTCTTCACCGATGGGCAGCACAATAATACCGCCCGGATGCTGCCCCGTAGTTCTCCGGATTCCTACGCAGCCCTGCACAAGCCGGTTGATCTCACAGTTCCGCTTCCTGTCTCCCCGCTCCTCAAAATAGTTTTTCACATATCCGTAGGCGGTCTTGTCCGCCAGAGTACCGATGGTTCCGGCCCGGTAAGTCTGCCCTTTTCCGAAGATAACCTCCGTGTAGTCATGGGCATGGCTCTGATATTCTCCTGAGAAATTCAGATCGATATCAGGTTCCTTGTCCCCCTTAAATCCCAGAAAGGTCTCAAAAGGAATGTCGTGGCCTTCCTTCTTCATCATGGTCCCGCAGCGGGGGCATTCGCGGTCCGGCATGTCACAGCCGGACATACCGGAGAATTTCTTAACCTCCTCCGAATCAAAATCCGAATAATGGCACCTGGGACAGTAATAGTGGGGACTTAAAGGATTTACCTCGGTAATACCCGCCATGGTCGCTGCCAGAGACGAACCTACAGAGCCTCTGGAGCCCACCAGATAACCGTCTTCATTGGATTTCCACACCAG
>CANQBN010000292.1 GCA_947588855.1 uncultured Lachnospiraceae bacterium | reverse complement strand
CTGTGGCGCCGGCCAGATGGGCCGCCGTCAGTGTCACCGGATTTACTTTTCCGTCTTTTCCGGGAGGCGTCACCATGACGATTCTCTTTACACCCGCCACCTCGGCAGGAATAATATTCATGAGAACCGATGAGGGATAGGCCGCCTTGCCGCCGGGTACATAGACGCCTGCGCTTTCCAGAGCCGTAATCTTCTGCCCCAGGAGGGTTCCATTGGGCTGAGTATCAAACCAGCTGTGACGCACCTGCTTCTGGTGGTAATCCCGGATATTCTTCATGGACTTCTTCATGACTTCCAGAAGCTCCGGATCCACCTGATCGCGGGCCTCGCGGATTTCCTCCTCTGTCACACGGACCGTAGCCGCTGTGATCTCCGCTCCGTCAAATTTCTTCGTGTACGCAAATACGGCCTCGTCCCGTTTCTCCTTTACCGCGTCTACGATTTCCTGAACCGTTCCGGCGTACTCGCCGTAATTGTTGGGATCCCGCTTCAGCAGATCCGAAAGAATATGATTTCTGGCAGTATCGTCCAGTGTCACAATACGCATGATTGATTTCCCCTTATTTTGTAAAAATTAATTATTTTCCGCCAGCAGCTGCTTCAGATCCCGGATCAGCTTGTTAATCCGCTCATTTTCCCGCTTCATGCTCACCTGATTGACGATGACCCGGGCAGACAAATCGCAGATTTCTTCCAGGACGGTCAGACCGTTCTCCCGTAGGGTGGAACCGGTCTCCACGATATCCACGATTACTTCCGACAGTCCCACCAGAGGCGCCAGCTCAATGGATCCGTTCAGCTTGATGATCTCCACAGTCTGATGTTTTTTATTGTAAAAATAGTCCTTGGCGATGTTGGGATATTTGGTGGCCACGCGGATCAGCTCGTGGTGCTTCAGCCGCTCGCGGGCGGTTTCCGGGCCGCAGACGCACATTTTGCACCTGCCCATGCCCAGGTCGATCACCTCGTAAAGCTTCCGGCCCTCTTCCATAATAATGTCCTTGCCGGAGATACCGATATCTGCCGCTCCGTATTCCACATAAGTGGGCACGTCATTGGCCTTTGCCAGAAAAAATCGGATTCCCAGTTCCTCATTGGTAAAGATCAGCTTCCGGGTATTCTTGTCCTTCATCTCATCGCAGGAGATGCCGATCTGTTCCAGAAGTTCCAAAGTCTTAAGGGCCAGGCGGCCTTTAGTCAGGGCAATGGTAAGATATCTCATGACTCGGCCCTCCCCTCGGAAAGAACGTTTTCGGTCCCCCGCAAATCAGTTTCGGGGACAGCGGTGTTTTCGTCAATCAGAAAGTCGGAATCCTGGCCGTCGGAATTCAAATAATGGATATCCTGGATATGATTCCGGATGGCGTAATTCTTATACGCCTCCAGACTCATTTCCGGCTGGCGTCTCATAAGGCAGATGTTTTCTCCATAATGTCTCAATTCCATGGCCCAGTGAACGGCCTTCTGCCTGGCTTCCGGCTCGTAGAGGACCATAACGTCTGCCGATTTGACCGGCACATCCACCTTCTGCCGGTCCAGAGCCAGCATCAGCTGATCGATCACAATGGCAAATCCCACGGCCGGAGTCTTCTTTCCGAACTGCTCCAGCAGCTTGTCATACCGGCCTCCGGTGACGATGTACTCCCCGGTCCCATATGTATACGCCTTAAAAATAATCCCCGTATAATACTTATATTTGCTGAGCATTCCCAGATCATAGGACACATACTCCGACAGGCCGTAATCCTCCAGAATCGCCTGGACCTTCTCGAGGCGCTCGATGGCCTTCCGGGAACGCTCATTGGCAACCTGACCCTTCACCTCTTCCAGCATATCAAATCCGCCGAACAGTTCCGGCAGCCTGAGAAACAGATTTCTCAGCTGGGGCGTCATCTCCTGACGGGAAACCAGTTCTTCCACACCGAAATGGTTCTTATTCTCTATTAATTCCCTCAAGGTCTCCTGAGTCTCCTGATCCATACCGGCTTCCTCCGCCAGTCCGCGGAAGAATTCCACCTGTCCCAGTTCCACCTGAAACTCCGGAAGTCCGGCTGTCTTCAGGGATTCAATCACCAGGGCGATCATCTCGCCGTCCCCATCGCTGGAACCGTCTCCGATCAGTTCCACTCCGGTCTGAGTGACCTCCTTCAGCCTTCCCTGATAATTGGAATTGTTGATAAATGTCCTCTCACGGTAGCAAAGCCTCAGAGGAACTTTCTCTTCCATGAAATATTTGGCCACACACCTGGCGATAGCCGGGGTCACATCCGGCCGGAGCACCAGCGTATTGTTGTCCCGGTCAAAGAACTTGAACATCTCCCGGGAAGTAACGCTGCCCCGCTCCTTGTTGAATATATCGAAAAATTCAAAAGTCGGCGTCTCAATATCCTGATAGCCGTAGCGCCGGAACACCTTGCTGATCCGGCTCTGAACCGCCAGTTTCCTGGCGCACTCGCCATTGTAGATATCACGGACGCCTTCCGGCGTGTGCAGTAAGCTTAATTCCATAGTTCCTCCAAAATCCACATGATTCTTTGCTTTATCATAGTACAGTGATAATTCGATAACGTAACGCAATTATACTAAAGCTATCCTGCTTTGTCAATCCGCTTTCGGAAAAGGGGCCTGTTGCAGAAATATTCA
>CANQBN010000291.1 GCA_947588855.1 uncultured Lachnospiraceae bacterium | reverse complement strand
TGGGACCTGACCCGCAAGAACGGCGGCCTGAACATCGTTCCTCCTTTTGCGGAGAAGAGCGTGAAGGTATATAACGGCCGTGTGGAGGCTCTCGCCAGCATCCTCGAATTCCTTCGGAGTCAGAAGGAGACCTATGTGGTCATGGCGGACACCAACATCGTAGCCAATTTCGATTTTAACAAGCTGATCGAGACCCATATCAAGAGTGGGGCTGAGGTGACTATCGTCTATACGGAAGAGGAGATTCCGCAGTCCGCGAAGGAAGCCCACGGCGTAGGCCAGGATTTGTATTATACTCTGAGTACGGACGCGGACGGCCGTGTGACGGATATGTATTTGAATTCTGTGGCGGACGGTATTCAGAAGTTTGTCATGAACTACTATGTGGTGAACAGAGAACTTCTGATTCAGCAGATCAACGAAGCGTTTATCCGCGGTTATGTGTATTATGAGCGGGATATTCTGGCTCCGCATCTGGATAAGATGAATGTACGGGCCTTTAAGTATGACGGCTATGTGGCAAGGATTGCCAACCTGAAGACATATTTTGATGAGAATATGAAGCTTCTGGATGATGCCAACCTGGACGCGCTGTTTGATCCCAGCCCCATCTATACGAAGATTCGTGATGATAACCCGACCAGATATATCGGCGATGCCAAGGCGGAGAACGTGCTGGTAGCTGATGGCTGCGTCATTGAGGGAGACGTGGAGAACAGCATCCTGTTCCGTGGCGTTCATGTAGGCAAAGGCGCGAAGGTAAAGAACTGCGTGCTGATGCAGGATACGGAGATTGGCGAGGGCGCTGATGTGGAGTATGTGATCACAGACAAGAGAGTGTCCATCGGAGCCGGCAAGGAGCTGAAGGGCGCCGATACGCTGCCCATGTATATTGCCAAGAGGCAGAAGGTGTAATACAGATATTTATAAATCAGGGGCTGCTGCAGCAGCCCCTCTTTTTTGCGGTGATTGCATTGGCTGTAATCTGGAATTCCGTGCCGGGATTTTACAGGACGGTCTCCATACCAATCTTCAAAGGCTTCAGTCCCCTGGCTTCATAGAATTTCATGGCGGAGGGGTTGCAGCACCACACGTTCAGGGTTACGTTGTAGCAGCCGCTCTTTCTGGCGAAATCAATGACGGCATCATAGATCTGTGTGCCGATATGCTGTCCCCGGATATGTTCGTCCACGCACAGGTCGTCGATGTAGAGGGTGGAGCGCTTCGTCATGGCGCCGGTGCCGTCATACCGCTCGAAAACGCAGAAGGCGTAGCCCAGGACGTTGCCGTTTTCGTCCACGCCTACCAGGATGGGGGTTTCGTCATTGTGAATGATTGCCCGTAATTCTTCGTCGTTATATTTCTTGCCGCCGTCGGTAAACAGATCCGGCCGGCCGTCATGATGGACGCCGCATACCTGGTAAAGCAGGCTGTTGATGCCGTCCATATCGCATTCTTTCGCACGTCTGATTTCCATAATTCGTACTCCTTGTCATTCTTGGGATTTTCTGTCTGTGCCACCGCGGCCGGAAATGCCCCGCCGGACAGACGGAATTTTCAAACTGCCCACAAGTATAGCACAAGATAAGAAACGGGACAATAAAATTTTTGCAAAACGTCAAAGCATGTAGTACAATGAGAAAAGAAACTTATGCCGAAGAAAGAAAAATTTTGTGAGAGATGCCGGGAACAACGGACCCGGCAGGGAGATGAGCCATGTCCATGGAGCAGATGTCGTTATTTGATATGCAGGAGACCTATCGGCCCCTGGCCAGCCGCATGCGGCCGGAGGACCTGGACGGATTCGTGGGCCAGGAGCAGCTGCTGGGAGAAGGGAAGATTCTCCGTCAGCTGATCGAGCAGGACCGGATTCCTTCCATGATCTTCTGGGGACCGCCGGGGGTGGGCAAGACCACGCTGGCCGGGATTATCGCCCACAGAACCCACGCCCGGTTCGTAAATTTCAGTGCCGTCACCAGCGGAATCAAAGAAATTAAGGAAGTTATGGCCCAGGCGGAACAGAGCCGCAGGGTGGGCATGAAGACGGTGGTGTTTGTGGACGAGATCCACCGGTTCAATAAGGCCCAGCAGGACGCGTTCCTTCCCTATGTGGAGAAGGGCAGCATTATCCTTATAGGGGCTACTACGGAGAATCCATCTTTTGAGGTCAACGGGGCTCTCTTGTCCCGATGCCGTGTCTTTGTTCTTCAGGCTCTGACCACAGAAGATTTGCTGAAGCTTCTGAAACGAACCCTGACCAGTCAGCAGGGTTTCGGATATATGAAGGTGGACATCACAGAGGATATGCTGCAGATGATCGCCCAGTTTGCCAACGGGGATGCCAGAACGGCGCTGAATGTGCTGGAGATGGCGGTGACCAACGGGGAGATCGGTCCGGAGGGGACGAAGGTGACGGAGGAGACCCTTAAGCAGTGTATCGGCAAGAGAAGCCTTCTGTACGATAAGAAGGGGGAGGAGCATTATAATCTGATCTCCGCCCTTCATAAGTCCATGCGGAATTCGGACCCGGACGCGGCGGTCTACTGGCTGACGCGGATGTTGGAGGCGGGAGAAGATCCTCTGTATGTGGCCCGGCGGGTGATCCGGTTTGCCAGCGAGGACATCGGCATGGCGGACAGTCAGGCCCTGCCGCTGGCGGTGGCCGCCTATCA
>CANQBN010000290.1 GCA_947588855.1 uncultured Lachnospiraceae bacterium | reverse complement strand
GAACAGCGGGAGTATATCCGCATTATCGCGGAGGAAGCCCACCGCCTGGCTGATATGGCGACCAATGTGCTGAATCTGACCCGGATTGAGAATCAGACGATCCTTACCGATGTGACGGAGTTCAATCTGTCAGAACAGATCCGCGGCTGTCTCCTTCTTCTTGAGAATAAATGGACGGAAAAAGGGCTTTCTCTTGAAGTGGATTTCGACGAGTACTTATACAGCGGAAACAGAGAACTGATGAAGCAGGTATGGCTTAATCTGATTGACAACGCTGTGAAATTTGCCGATGAGGGAGGAACGCTGCAGGTTACAGTTACAGAGACGGCAGAGAATCTGATCGTATCGGTCAGCGATACCGGTCAGGAGATACCGAAAGAAAGCATGGGACGTATTTTCAATAAATTTTATCAGGCGGACGAATCCCATGCAACGCAGGGCAACGGTATCGGCCTTTCTATCGTGCGCGCGGTTGTAAGCCTGCATGGCGGCGAGGTGATCCCATCCAGCGGCGGAGGAAAAACCGTCTTTACCGTTGTTCTTCCGCGGAGAAAGGACGGCGGCAGGGAATAACGTTATTTTGTAATATTTTGTTTAGATTACGTCAGTATGCAAAAAACGTGCCAGTGACACGTTTTTTGTATTACCGTGTTAAACTTGCAGATGAAAAAAGAAGATGAGAGCCGATGCATACGATATGGAGGGAATATGAAATCTTTTTTTGAACATGTGAGATATAAGATACAGGAATTCATGCAGGGACGATATGGAATGGATGAGCTGTCGTATTTTCTTTCTATGACAGGGCTGGCGCTATTTTTGCTGTCGGTTCTGTTCCGTCCGTTATCCATCCTGTACTTCCCGGCCCTGGCGGTGCTGATCTGGTCGTGGTTTAGAAGCTTTTCAAAGAACATCTATAAGAGGCGGGAGGAACGGAACGCGTATCTGGAGTTCGGACGCAGAGCGGAACGAAACCGTACGATCATTCGAAGTATGTGGCGGGATCGAAGGACCCACCGCTATTACAAGTGCCCGTACTGCGGAGCCATCGTCAGGATTCCGAAGCCGGGGAAGGGCATGAATATTGAGATCACCTGCCACCGGTGCCGCCACAGGTTCAGAAAGCGTACATAAGGAGAAACGCCATGATTGATGATCCGTATAAAGTGTTGGGCCTTCCTTCCGGTGCGTCGCCGGAGGAGATCAAAAAGGCATACCGAAAAAAAGCGAAGGAATATCATCCTGATCTGCATCCGAATGATCCGAACGCCGCGCAGAAGATGAACGAGATCAATGAAGCGTACGATATGCTCCAGCATCCGGAAAAATATAAGGCGAGACGGGAGCAGGATGCGATGAGAAGGGAGGCTGGCGGTGGACCGTACAGAAATCCGCAAAACGGAGGAAACCGGAATTACGGCGGCTGGACCAGCGATTTCGGCGGTTTTGATTTTGAGGACATTTTTGGATTCGGTTCCGCACGTTTCGATACGGCGCCGCATCCTCAGGCCGGGGATCCGCCTGCGCTTGCGCAGGCGATCCGGGCAGTCCAGGAAAGGAGGTTTACGGATGCAGTCAATATCCTTTCTGCTATGACAAGCACATACCGAAATGACCGCTGGTATTATGTCGCCGCGGCGGCATATAAAGGGAGCGGCGAGCTGTCCCGCGCTCAGGATATGATCGAGCGCGCGATTCAGATGAACACGGGAAATCAGATGTACAAACAGTTCCGGCAGGAGATCCTGCAGCAGGCGCGCAGTGAGACCGGGGCCTATCATTCCGGCGGCAGCGCGTCTCCGTACGGATTTTTCTGGAAACTGGTGGCCGGCATGATGATCTTCCGGCTGGCGATGGGCTTTCTGCAGCTTCTGCTGTTTGGGTATCCGTACGGATTCTAAACGGCTTATCCGAATATATGGAAGGAGATGGAAAAAGATGAGCAAAACGATCGGGATCGATCTGGGAACTACAAACAGCTGTGTGGCCGTTGTGGAAGGGGGATGTCCGGTCATTATCCCTAATGAGAAAGGAGGCAGGACTACGCCAAGCGTTGTGGCGTTCACGAAGGAGGGGGAGCGTCTTGTGGGAGAAACGGCGGTTCATCAGTCTGTCGTCAACAGCGCCCGGACGGTCAGCTCCGTAAAGCGTCATATGGGTACAGACTGGAGATTCTCTGTAGACGGCAAGGACTATTCCCCCCAGGAGATCAGCTCGATCATCCTGGCCAAGCTGAAAAAGGACGCTGAAACCTATCTGGGAGAACCGGTGAGGGATGCGGTAATTACAGTTCCGGCTTATTTCAATGATATTCAGCGTCAGGCCACGAAGGACGCCGGACGTATCGCCGGACTGAATGTTCTGCGTATTATCAACGAACCAACCAGCGCGGCCCTGGCATACGGCCTTAACAATGGTACGCCCCAGAAGATCATGGTGTACGATCTGGGCGGCGGTACCTTTGATGTCTCCATCATCGAAATCGGTGAAGGCGTTATCGAGGTTCTGGCGACCAATGGGGACAATCATCTGGGCGGCGACGATTTTGATGAGCGGATCATGGAGCACCTGGGAGATATTTTGCGGAAGGAATATCATGTCGATGTGAGGAAAGATATGGCTGCGTACCAGCGTGTGCGTGAGGCGTCGGAGAGGGCGAAAAAGGAGCTTTCTTCCGCTCATAC
>CANQBN010000289.1 GCA_947588855.1 uncultured Lachnospiraceae bacterium | reverse complement strand
GTATATTTCGGAATCGGCGCCATCAGCACGAAGAAATGTGTCCGTCTGGCAAAGATGGCGGTAGCCAGCGGCGCTGCCGGTATCTCCGTGCTTCAGCCAATGTTCTTAAAGCCCACGGAAACAGAACTGTTCCTGCATTTTAAGACCATCGCTGACGCAATTCCCGGAACGCCCATGCTTCTCTATAACAATCCGGGCCGCGTAGGTTATACCATGTCCGGTCCCCTGGTGGAACGGCTGGCCCATGAGGTGGAGAATATCGTGGGTATGAAGGACACCAGCGGCGATATGACCCAGACCGCCGAGTTTATCCGCAGAACAAGAGATGTGGATTTCAAGGTGTTCGGCGGCAAGGATACGCTTCTCTTCGCGTCTCTGTGCCACGGCGCCGTAGGCGGCGTCTGCACGGCGGCCAACTTTATGCCGGAATTGATCACCGACATCTACAATAAGTATGTGGCCGGCGATTTCCAGGGTGCCCTGGAAGCCCAGTTTAAGCTGAATCCGGTTCGCCTGTCCATGGATCCGGCCAGCTTCCCGGTGGCGGCCAAAGATATGGCCAATCTGCGGGGACGCAATGTGGGAGCGCCATATACGCCCAATCTGCCGACACCGGAAGGTCCGGTTCTGGAAAGAATCCGAACGGAGATGCGCAAAGCAGGATTGATTGAGTAGGCGGGAGAGTTATCCGGGAGGCGGTTATGGAGATAGGGTCACTTGTAAATCTGCAGGTTGAAATGTTCCTTTTGCTGGTGTCGGGAGCAGTTATGAGGAAACTGGGAATCCTTCCGCCGGCGGCTAAGGATATGCTGACAGATCTGGTGCTGTATCTGATATTGCCCTGCAATATCGTTAACTCCTTCCGGAGAGAGTTCAGCCTTCAGGTACTGAAAGATTTTCTAACCATTATTGCAGTGGCCGTCGCAATTCAGATTGTCTGCTATTTGCTGAGCAAGGTGCTGTACAACAGAGAGGAGACCGGCCGTAAAAAGGTTTTTCAGTATTGTACGATGGCCTCCAACGCCGGTTTTCTGGGCAATCCGATCGCCGAAGGTATCTTCGGAGCCGAAGGGCTTGCGCTGGCGTCTATTTATCTGATCCCTCAGAGGGTCGTTATGTGGTCGGCGGGGCTGGCATGCTTTACAGACAGTAAAAGCAAAAAGGAAGTATTTATTCAGGTGGCGACGCATCCCTGTATTATTGCCGTATATATCGGAATGGTTCTGATGATCGGTCAGATCCCGCTTCCGGACGCGCTGGGGACAACCATTAAGGATCTGGGTTCCTGTATGATGCCTTTGTCTATGCTGTTGATCGGAACCATCTTTGCGGATAATTCCCTGAAAGGGATGGTCAGCTTCCCGGTAATCCGTTTTACTCTGATCAGGCTGGGGTTGATTCCTGCGCTGACGCTTCTGGGGTGTCGTCTGTGCCGTCTGGATCCGCTGATCACGGGAGTATCGGTACTTCTGGCAGGCATGCCTGCCGCAAGTACTACAGCGATTTTGTCCAACAAATATGGCGGCGATGTAGCGTTTGCCACAAAATGTGTTGTATTTTCCACGCTGATGACTCTGATCACAGTACCGCTTTGGTGTCTTGTGCTTTAGGGGCGTCAGGGAAATACAGAAAGGTTGGTTTTATGGGACGTTTATATGTAAAGATAAAAGATATTGACAATGTAGCGGTTGTCGTCCAGGACACCAAGGCCGGAACCGTGGTTATGGAAGGCGTGACGGCAAATCAGGATATTCCCCAGGCCCATAAGATCGCCCTGTGCGATATCCCGGCAGGCGGAGAGACCATACGCTACGGCGTTGTCCTGGGGTATGCCATCAATGATATCAAAAAGGGCGACTGGATCAATGAACATATGTTAAAGCTTCCGGACAGTCCCTCGGTTGAAAACATGGCTTATGGAACGAATCTGGTGCCGATGGAAGATCTTCCTATGCCCACAAGGACTACATGGCTGGGCTACCGGAACACAGAAGGACCTGCAGGAACCAGGAATCTTCTGGGGATTGTGACCACGGTACAGTGTGCCGCAGGCGTACTGAAGGTGGCTGTGGAACGGATCAGAAAGGAGCTGCTTCCCAAGCATCCGAATGTGGACGGAGTGGTGGCAGTGACCCATCCCTACGGCTGCGGCGTGGCAATCAACGCTCCTCTGGCCTATATACCCATACGCGCGATTAAGAATGTCATTCGCCATCCTAATTTTGGCGGTGAAATCATGGTGGTGGGCCTGGGCTGTGAGAAGCTGACTTATGACAGGGTGCTTCCTCCGGAAGACATCACGCCGGAGAATGTACTGACCCTGCAGGATTATGCCGGGCATGACGCCATGATGAACGCGATTATGGAAATGGCGGATAAGAAACTGCAGAAACTGAATCAGAGGAGAAGAGAGGAACTTCCATTAAGCGAGCTTCTGATCGGCATGCAGTGCGGCGGCAGCGATGCCTTCTCCGGAATTTCCGCCAATCCCAGCGCAGGCTATGCGGCGGATATGCTGGTGAGAGGTGGCGCCACTGTAATGTTCAGTGAAGTGACGGAGGTCCGGGACGGAGTTCACATGCTGGCAGCCCGTTGTCCCGACGCCCATACCCGGGATCGTCTGGCAGAGGAGATGAAGTGGTATGACGAATACTTGGCTAACGGCGGCGTAGGCCGCGATGCCAACCCCACGCCCGGCAACAAGAAGGGCGGCCTGGCCAACATCGTTGAGAAGGCTATGGGAAGTATCGCCAA
>CANQBN010000288.1 GCA_947588855.1 uncultured Lachnospiraceae bacterium | reverse complement strand
CCATTCACTGTCAAGACAATTCTTTCAATCTGTTCCTTCATACTATCGTCCTTTCTGAATCTGTCGTTCATTCTATATGGAGCCTGCCGTTCGCAGGATCCGGGGCTTCTCTCAGTCACGGGGCTTGCGGATCACAGCGCTTCCGTGGAGGTCGCAGACCGGGATCGGATACTGATGATACGCCTCGCAGAATTCGTCCACCGCCTGTTTCACGCCCTCATACTGGGTGCTGTTGTAATCGTGAACCATAATCACACCGCCAGGAGACAGGCACTCATAGAAAAGCCGCAGTCCCTGGACTGTCGGCTCGTAAAGATCCGCGTCAAGGCTCACAAAGGCGAACCGCTCTCCGGAAAGCCCGTCAAAGGTTTCCGGAAAATGCCCCTTGTGAATTACGGCCTGTTCCCGGAATGGCATCCTCTCCAGCACCAGTTCCTGGCAGGTGTCCGAAAAATCCTGGAACCGGTTTTTGAAAAAACCTTTCTCCTGTTCGACTTCCAGATCCGAGGAAGCAAACCCCTCAAATGTGTCAAAGAGATGGAACCGCCGGTTCCGGAAGGCAGCGTTTATATGAGCCGCGAACTCGCCCCGAAAGACGCCTAGCTCCGCGATGTCTCCCTCCACCTTATCCCGCTCCAAGGCCTCCGCCCAGAGCCGCATGGTGGCCAGCCGGGGATCCAGACGGTTCAGCTGCCCAGCCCGGAGGATCTCACCGGAAAATCCGCAGTCCGCCAGCTGCCGTTCCATCTGGCCGGCCCTCTCTTCGTCCAGGACGCCGATCACGCAGCAGTCAACCCCCTGCCCCAGAGCGTCCTTCAGCGACAGCACCGGGAGGCCGCCGGAGAGGGTCCCCTGCTTTTTCTCCGAGTTATCTGCGAAACAGACGGCCCGGTATTCCTTTCCCAATAACCTGGCAAACATGGTGCCAATCTGGCCGGCCCCAAAAATCACTGCCTTCTTCATAGGCACCTCTCCTTTGTACGGGAAAAGGGATATTGCGGAACGGCCGCGGCATATTCCAGTCTTCCCGAAGCTATTTTACAGCACCCTTTTTTTCAAATTCACAACGCGTTCTCACCATCAGCCCTTATTCTGAGGAGACTCCTCCGTGGCAAGCGTATCCAGGCCCAGGCTCTTCTTCGCCACCCGGATCGCCACCTTCGTGATAAAGAACGCGCAGACAAAGCTGATCACGAACATGATGGGAAGATCATGAAGCACCGTATGGATATACATATCGTTCACCGACGCGTAAGGAAGGAAGCCCGCCTCGATAGCCCCGGCAATCTCCGCATTACTGAAAATATTCACGCCCGCCAGGATCAGCGTCGCGAACAGGTTGAATACCAGAGTTGCCACCGTGTTCTCCAGAAGCACATGGGGAAGGGTCTCCGGTTTCAGGTTCAGCTTTCTGCCCAGGGCGAAGGACCAGTCCGTCAACGGAAAGATCATACCGCAGATGGTGATGACCAGAAACGCGGTCCCCCAGTTTTTCACCCACAGCGGGATCGTGAAAGTCAGATGGTCCACGAAAATAGCCGCTGTCGCCATGACCAGTGACACACAGATCGCAATCACGGAAGATACGATCATGCCAAAATGATTTTTGTAAAAATTCATACCTCTTCCTCTCTTTCTTTTAAATTATCTGATTCCATGCCAGGCTCAGACTTTATTTCATTTATCATTATCATATAAGAAATTTAAAATAGACAGTAACTTAGGCTACAAGTGTTAAATTATTTTTTCTGTAACATAGATTACTCAGCATTTGCTACAAAATCTGTTATAATGACACCATCAAACTATCATGGAAAGGGTCACAATCATGAAAACCGTAATCATCATTGGCGAAAACAATCTTATGCTGACTGCAGCCGATATGCTGAATCCGAAGGAAATGAAGCTGATCGGCTTTGGAGATACCCGGGAACCGGCCTGGAACGTATTTGATGAAAAGGGTGAGGTGCGGGAAGAGATTCCCGGACTGCCGGTGATGCCCGTGGAAATGGTGGCCTCCCTGGAGCCGGACTGCGTCATCGTGGCCAGCCTGGATCCAGAGCGGACAGAAACCTTCAAATACCTGCTCTTCCGCAGCAATTATCTGGGAGATGTGATCTTCCTGTACGATCTGGCGAACCAGTTTTCCGTCAAAACCGCCATGATCCGCCGCCTCGCCTACCGCCTCAGCGACATCGGCGTCAAGGGCCAGGCCGCGGAGCTTGGCTGCGGGAACGGAGATACCTCCTGGCAGTTGAACGCCCTCATGCCGGAGAGAAAGCTGTACCTCTTTGACACCTTCGCCGGCTTTGACGAACGGGACACAGCCAAAGAAAAAGAGCTGGGCTGCTCTAAGGCGGAGACCGGCGCCATGGCCTACAAAGACGTAAATAAAATCCTGTCCCGGATGCCGAACCCGGAGCAGGTTGTGCTGAAAAAGGGGTATTTCCCGGAAACCGCCCAGGTGGCGGAGCAGGAAACCTTCGCCTTCGTCTATCTGGACGCCTGCCTGTACAATCCCACTCTTCGGGGCCTGGAATTTTTCTTTCCCCGCATGAGCCAGGGCGGCATCATCGTCGTGACACGGTATGAAGACGACCAGTACAACGGCGTCTTCCAGGCTGTCACGGATTTTGAGAAAAAATACGGCCATCTGCTTTTGCTCCCCCTGGGAGATCCCCTGGGAACCATGATGATCGTCCATCCTTAAACCGGAGGAAACGCCTTGTCCGCAGACATTTATGAAATCCAGGAACAGAATAACGAGACAGTTCTGACCGCCTACCACGGACACCTGAAACGGGTGGATATTCCGCCGGAGGTGACGGTCATCGGCCTTTACGCCTTCCGGCGGTGCTTTTCCATAGAAGAACTGGTGGTGCCGGC
>CANQBN010000287.1 GCA_947588855.1 uncultured Lachnospiraceae bacterium | reverse complement strand
GTCCCCGGTCTGCGCTTCCAGCCGAAATATCTGTGGGTGCCGGAAGCGCAGGCCGGGGACTTTGCGGGAATGGAGCCGTTATACGGCGCCTATGGTTATGTCCTTATCAGGACAGGGTATGAAAAAGAGTACCCGCTCTATCCGGAGCTTGGGCTTTTACTGACTACTTCCGGTTCCACGGGCAGTCCCAAGTTCGTCCGTCAGAGCTACGCCAACATCCTGGCGAACGCCCGCTCCATCGTGCAGTATCTGGAACTGGATGAGACAGAACGGCCTATTACCACCTTGCCAATGAATTACACGTATGGTCTGTCCATCATAAACAGCCATCTGCTCGTGGGGGCGACGATCCTGGTGACGGACAAGGGACTGATGCAGAAGGAGTTCTGGCAGTTCTTTAAGGAGCAGGGCGCGACCTCCTTCGGGGGCGTCCCCTACACCTATGAGATGCTGAACCGTCTCCGGTTTTTCCGGATAGATCTGCCAAGTTTGCGGACTATGACCCAGGCGGGAGGGAAGCTGCTCCCGGAGCTGCATAAGAAGTTTGCGGAGTACGCCCGCGACCATGGGAAGAAGTTTGTGGTTATGTACGGCCAATGCGAGGCGACAGCAAGGATGGGGTACCTTCCGGCGGACAAGGCGGTGGAAAAATGCGGTTCCATGGGAATCGCCATCCCCGGAGGGAAATTCCATCTGGTGGATGTAAATGGCTGCGAAGTGTCAGAACCGCATGTGGCCGGGGAACTGGTCTATGAAGGTCCGAACGTCACCCTGGGCTATGCGGAATGCGGGGAGGACCTGATGAAGGGAGATGAACGCCATGGGGTTCTGGAGACCGGAGACATGGCTCAGTTTGATGAAGACGGTTACTATTACATCGTCGGCAGGAAGAAGCGGTTTTTGAAAGTCTACGGGAACCGTGTGAACTTGGATGAGGTTGACCGCATGGTTAAGGGATATTTTGAAGTTGCGGATTTTGCCAGCGCGGGTGAGGACGACCACATGTACCTGTTCGTGACGGATGAAGGGATCGCGGATGCGGTAAAGGCGTTCGTGGTATCGAAGACGGGTCTGAACCCTGCGGCTTTTAAGAGCATCACGGTCAATGAGATCCCGAAGAACGATGCGGGGAAGATACTGTATAGGGAGCTGGAAAAGTATTATAAACAATAAAATGGAAAGTTTGGGGCAAACAATGTGAAACGGAATGGAGGACGCTATGTGTCTTTTTTGTTTTACCCATGCGGGAGGCTCGGCCTCCTTTTTTGACCTGCTGAAGCCACATCTGGAAATGTCGGTCGGACTTACCGGTATGGAATATGCAGGGCATGGGATGAGGATGAAAGAAAATCTGTACCAGGATTTCGGGGAACTGGTCGACGACCTGTACCCGCGTATCGGGGAAATACTAAGCAGCGGGAGTGAGCCATATGCGCTTATGGGTTACAGCATGGGAAGTATTTCCACGGTGGAAGTCCTGAAAAGGATCCTCTCGGAGGGGAAGTTGCCGCCGCCGGCCTATGTGTTCTTAGCAGCCCATGAACCCCATACTAAGGGGGAACTGCAGGGATTTTCTTCCGAGGAGTCAGATGGCCTTGTCCGAGAGAGGACGGTCCGCTTTGGGGGGCTTCCGGAGTCCCTGATCGGCAACCGTAGCTTCTGAAGGTTGTACCTGCCTGTCTACCGTGCGGACTATTCCATGATCGGGCGGTATGATTTTGACAGACTGGGACTGCGGACAAGGATTCCAGCGACGGTATTTTATTCCGAGGAGGATACGCCGCTCAGGGAGATGGAGCAGTGGGAGAAATATTTTGTTGGGAAGATTGAATTCATTCGTTTTGACGGGAACCATTTCTTCATACAGCAGCATTACCGTGAAATGGCAGAGATCATTTCTGAAAGGCTTATAGAAATATGACAATAAATGATATCATGCAGATCCCCCCGTACTCATTGGGGAAGGATGAAAAAGGAAAAATCCTGACGGAACGCCTGGTGGAGCTGACGGAGCGCCACCGGGAGAGCTGCCCGGGGTACCGGGCCATTCTGGAGGCCATGGGTTATGACCGCGGGATGGTACAGAACTATAAAGACCTGCCGTTCCTGCCGGTACGCCTGTTCAAGGAGCTGTCCCTGAAAAGCGTCTCGCAGGAGGAAGTCGTGAAGACCATGACATCTTCCGGCACCTCCGGGCAGGCGGTCTCGAGGATATACCTTGACCGGGCCACGTCCGCGAACCAGCAGAAGGCGATGGTGAAGATCGTGTCGGACTTCACCGGCTCCGGGCGTATGCCGATGGTCATTCTGGACTGCCCGTCCGTGGTAAAGGACAGGCGGATGTTTTCGGCCAGGGGCGCCGGAATCCTGGGTTTTTCCATCTTCGGGGCGAAGAAGATATATGCGCTGGACGACGAAATGAAGCTGGATGTGGAAGGACTGACAGAGTTTCTGGAGAGATACAAAGGTCAGGATATCCTGCTGTTCGGGTTCACGTTCATGATTTGGCAACACTTCTATAAGGAGCTGCTCCGTCTGGAAGGGGAAAGGATCACCTTCGACCTGTCAAGGGGCATCCTGATCCACGGGGGAGGCTGGAAGAAGCTTGTGAGTGAGGCGGTGAGCCCGGAGGAGTTCCACAGGAGACTGAAAGATGTATGCGGCCTGGATCGGATCCATGATTATTACGGGATGGTGGAGCAGACCGGGTGCATCTACATGCAATGCGAATACGGACACCTTCATGCCAGTGTGTTCTCCGATGTCATCATGCGCCGGCCGCTGGATTTTTCCGAGTGCGGTATTGGGGAGAAGGGGATCATCCAGGTGGTCTCCGTACTCCCGGAATCCTATCCGGGGCATTCGCTCCTGACGGAGGACGAGGGGATC
>CANQBN010000286.1 GCA_947588855.1 uncultured Lachnospiraceae bacterium | reverse complement strand
TCCGGCGGGACAAAGCCCAGGTTGGCGATGAGGCTGTTGGCCGTCTTGTCCACATGGGCCGGGAACATGACGCCGCCATAGCTGCGGACCAGGGGCCACAGCTCGTCAAACGAGATGGTCGTGGCGTTGATCAGCAGGTTAGGCACCGTGCCTACCACCTGGTCGTTGGCGTCGTAGATCTGCTGCTTCCCAAAGACCGCTTCATTGTTGGGAAATGGAATCAGTCTCTCATACACGTACTCGTCAAATCTCATGGCCGATTCCAGATCCGGGAACAGGCAGACGGCGTGGACCTCCTCGGAGGTGTTGATCTCCATGCCGGGAACCGCCAGAATTCCGTACTCCTCCGCCGCCGCAAGGACCGCCGGGCAGTTCTTGCAGGAATTGTGGTCCGTCACCGCGATCACATCCAGGCCCTTCAGCATGGCCATGCCCACAATATTGGCCGGGGTCATGTCGTCGTCTCCGCATGGGGAAAGACAGGAGTGGATGTGAAGGTCATAATATAATTCAGCCATGAATCTCCTGATAAATCTTGAGGGCCGCGTCAAACACCGGCTCCTCCGTGGCCAGAACCGTGACGCCCTGCTGCCGGGCCTTGGTCTGGGCCACCTCGTCCAGGGCGACGCCTTCCGCCATAATAACGCAGGACACATCCGCCAGCGTAGCCACCGCTATGGTATTGATATTGCCCATCACCGTCACCCATGCGCTGTCTGCCGGCGCTCTTCCCATGGCAATACTTAACAGGTCACAGCAGAATACTCCCGTGATGTCCCGCCTGGTATCATCGCCCTCGCTGATCACGCGGAATATCTGCTTATCAATCAAATCCTGTACTTTCACCGTCAATTTCCTCCTATATTTCGTTGTCAGGCTTTCCATCCCGACAGACCGCCGCCCGGATTCCCCGCCTTTCGGCACGCCTCTCAAGCGTCGGCTGGATTCTCTGTCTCCTGCTTCGCCGGCTCAGTCGTCGTTCTCCTGCTCGTTTATCCGGCTGTCAAGAGACGTCATCTCATTGGAAATCCTCTGAATATAATCCATGAGAATGGGGAACGCCTCTTTGCCTCCCTTGATTCCGTCGTTGATATCGTCCGCCAGCACGGACACCTCTTGGGACAGTTTATGCAGGTTCTCCCGCAGATAGTAGATGCAGTCCCGCTCACTGGCCTCGCCCCGGACGATGTCCTCCGCCAGCGCCTTGCAGGTCGGCGCTCCGCAGGAACCGCAGTCCAGACCGGGCAGACGCTTGCACAGCCTCTCCACCTGCTCCAGCCTTGAAAAACTCTCCATCATATTGTCACCCAGGCGGAACACCGGCTCAAACTGAACGCCGGTAGTCCAAGGCACATACTCCTGGGCATCGTCGCCCATATGGCTTCTGGCCACAGGCATATATTTGCGGAGACGTTTTAACTTAACCTCCGCCACATAAGGATTCTCCACCGTCAGCACGCCGCCGATACAGCCGCCGTTGCAGGCGTTCAATTCCACAAATTCCAGATTGGCAAACTTCTGGTCCTCCAGATCCTCCAGCACCCGGATCACGTTCTCGATGCCGTCGGCCGCCAGATACCGGTCGGTGAACAGGCCGCTGGCCTCGCCGCCGCTGCGGCCCCAGCTGATGCCGATCTTGCCGGACTCACTGATCTCCTCCGCATCGTCTTCCACCGCCTTCATGTAGGCAAGCAGCTGCGGATATACCTCCTTGATGGCAAGGACATGGTCCACCTGGCTCTTCTCCGTTCCCAGAGGCGCTTTCACGTAAGCCACCTTGGACGGACAGGGGGAAAGGAAGAACACGCCGATCTTCTCCCTGGGAAGCCCCGTAACCTCCATGGCCCGCTGCGCCGCCATACAGGCCGCCACCTCCACCGGCGGATTGATGGGCAGAAGCTGAGGGATCAGATTGGGAAAACGCACCCGGATCAGACGGACCACCGACGGGCAGGCCGTGCTGATAAAAGGCAGATTGCTCTCATGCTCCTTTATGTAGGACCTGGTCGCCTCCGACACGATCTCCGCCGCTGCGCTCACCTCAAATACATCGTCAAATCCCATCAGCTTCAGAGCGTTCAGCACAATATTCACGTCGTCCAGATTATTGAACTGGCTGTACAGAGACGGCGGGGGCAGGGCCACCGCATACTCATACTGACGGATGGTATCCAGCTTGTCATAGGAAGCTGTCTTGGCGTGATGCGGACAGATCCGGATACACTCGCCGCAGTCGATACAGAACTTGCTGTTAATCTGGGCTTTGCCGTTCCGCACCCGGATCGCCTGGGTCGGACACCTCTTGATACAGTTGATACATCCCTTGCATAACTCCGGCTCCAATTTCACCGAATGATAAAATTTATCCAAACTGTCACCCCTCTTCTAAGATACCGCTCCCGCGGTCCCGCCGCAGACAGGCCTTTCCCGCGCCCTCTCGTATACCCAAAGGCAACCGGTGCCGCCCGCGGTTCCCGCGGACTATATCTTCACCACCATCGTAATGGTTGTCCCCTTGCCAATGACCGTGTCGATGGTCATCTCATCTGTGTACTTCTTCATGTTGGGCAGTCCCATGCCTGCCCCGAATCCCAATGACCTTATCTCATTGGGCGCCGTGGACCAGCCGGCCTGCATGGCCTGCTCGATATCCGGGATGCCAGGCCCCTTGTCAGCCAGGACCATGACGATCTTATCCGGCGATATATCCACCGTGATGATTCCTCCCTCGGCGTGGATCACCATGTTGATCTCCCCCTCATACATGGCGATAGCCACTTTGCGGATGGCGTCCGGCGGCACTCCGAGACTTCTCAGCTTTTTCTTCACATCGCTGCTCGCTTCGCCGGCCCTGGTAAAATCATCAGGTGAAATCTCATAGGTCAAACG
>CANQBN010000285.1 GCA_947588855.1 uncultured Lachnospiraceae bacterium | reverse complement strand
TATGGGGCCTACAGGGCTCGAACCTGTGACCCCCTGCTTGTAAGGCAGGTGCTCTCCCAGCTGAGCTAAGACCCCATATATGCTGCTTTTCGCAACTGCCTTGTTAGTATAAATGCTATTGTTCGAGTTGTCAAGAGTTTTTGGACAACTTTTTTGTACTTTTTTCACTACTTTTTTTCATGGCCCTTGTTTCCTATTTTGTTTTGTCATTCCTGTGAATATGTGGTATACTTTATTTAGTAAACTGGTAGGAGGCCGTTATGTACCACTTTATTATTAACCCTTACGCCTGTAATGGGCGAGGTATGAAGATATGGCGGCGGGTTGAGAAAAAACTGAATCATCTGGGAGAGAATTACGAAGCTCACATAACGGAAGAACAGGGCGATTGCCGGAGAATTGCGAAGGAACTGACCGGTAAGGGAATGGAACCCAGGATTATCGTGGTCGTCGGCGGAGACGGAACCATGAACGAAGTTCTGGACGGACTTTCCTTTGGCGGTCCGGTGACCATTGGTTATATTCCTGCCGGTTCCGGCAACGATCTGGCCAGAAGTCTCCGGCTGCCGAAAAGCCCTGGGAAATGTCTTCGTAAGGTTTTGAATCCCAAATATCATAAGCAGCTGGATTATGGGGTGATTTCTTATGGAGAAGAGTCCGAACACAGGAGGTTTATGGTCAGCAGCGGAATCGGACTTGATGCCGCGGTATGTCACGATATCCTGGCAGCGAAGGTGAAACAGGGGGTCAAGAAGCTGCGTTTTGGAAAATGGTGGTACATCTTTTTGGGAATCAAGCAGCTGTTGATTGCCCGGCCGGTGAAGGGATATCTTCTGCTGGACGGAACCCAGAAGGTGGAATTCAATCATTTGTATTTTGTGTCCGCCCATATTCACCCTTATGAAGGCGGCGGATTTAAGTTTGCGCCGGGAGCGGATCCCTGCGACGGCAGACTGACTGTGCGGGTGGTTCACCAGGAAAACAAGCCCAAGCTGGTGCCGATTCTTCTGGGGGCGCTGAGGGGCAGCAGGAAGAAATATCCCGGCTCCCGGATTTACACCTGCCAGGAGATGGAGGTTCATACGGAACGGCCTATGCCGGTTCATGCCGACGGAGAGAGCTGTATGTGCCAGAAGGACATTCAGATACGCTGTATCCCCCACAGGGTACGAATGATCGTGTGACCGCGAAGCGAATGTCCCGGATAAGGGGACAATGGATACAGAAAGGATTTATGAAATGAGAATTGGACAGGGATATGACGTTCACCGTTTGGTGGAAGGAAGAGATCTGATACTGGGCGGTGTGAAGATTCCTTATGAAAAGGGACTGCTGGGACATTCCGATGCAGATGTGCTGGTTCATGCCGTTATGGACGCCCTTTTAGGGGCGGCGGCCCTGGGCGACATCGGCCAGCATTTTCCGGATACGGACCCGGCATATCAGGGAATTTTCAGTATAGAATTATTGAAACAGGTCGGCGCTCTCCTGGAAGAGAAGGGTTATGTGATTGAGAATATTGACGCCACCATTATCGCACAGCGCCCCAAGCTGGCGGCTTACCGTCCTCAGATGGCGGAAAACATGGCGGAGGCCCTTCATCTTTCCACGGACCGCGTCAGCGTGAAAGCCACCACGGAAGAGGGCCTGGGATTTACGGGAAGCGGCCAGGGAATCGCGGCGCAGGCAATTGCCCTGTTGACATCAGTGGGGGATTACTGCTATGATGACAGGATGAATGCCGGCTGCGGCGGATGTCCGGGCTGTCCGGTGAAAGACGTGCGGTAAGCGCGGCGGTAATGACGAAGGCAGAACAGTTATGAGAGGAGAACTGAGATCCAATGAAAATATTTAACACATTGAGCAGGAGAAAAGAGGAATTTGTGCCCTTGGAGCTGGGAAAGGTGAAGATGTATGTCTGCGGCCCCACCGTTTATAACTACATTCATATCGGCAACGCCAGGCCTATGATCATCTTCGATACGGTGCGGAGATATTTTGAGTATAAGGGATATGATGTGAATTATGTATCCAACTTCACGGATGTGGACGATAAGATCATCAACAAGGCCAATGAGGAGGGCGTGGATGCTTCCGTGATCTCCGAGCGGTTCATCGCGGAGTGCAAAAAGGATATGGCAGGACTGAATGTGAAGCCGGCCACTACCCATCCACAGGCGACTCAGGAGATTCCGGGGATGCTGGATATGATCAGCACTCTGATCGAGAAGGGGCACGCCTATGCGGCGGCGGACGGAACGGTGTATTTCCGCACGTCTTCCTTTAAAGAATACGGCAAACTGTCCCACAAGAATCTGGATGAACTTCAGTCCGGTTTCCGGGAGATCAAGGTGACCGGCGAGGAGGGAAAAGAGTCGGCTGCGGATTTCGTGCTGTGGAAGCCCAGGAAGGAAGGAGAGCCCTACTGGGATTCTCCCTGGTGCCAGGGACGTCCCGGCTGGCATATCGAGTGTTCTGTCATGGCCAAGCGCTATCTGGGGGATGAGATTGACATTCACGCCGGCGGCGAGGACCTGATCTTCCCGCACCACGAGAATGAGATCGCCCAGAGCGAGTGCGCCAACGGCAAACCTTTCGCGAAATACTGGATGCACAACGGTTTTCTGAATATTGACAATAAGAAGATGTCCAAATCCCTGAACAATTTCTTTACGGTCAGGGAGATCAGTGAGAAATATGATCTGCAGGTGCTGCGTTTCTTCATGCTCAGTGCCCACTATCGCAGTCCGTTGAATTTCAGCGCGGAGCTGATGGAGTCGTCCAAGAACGGTCTGGAGAGGATCCGCACGGCGGCAGAGAAGCTGAGAGAGCTGGAGAGCAGGGCGAAAGACCAGGGCTCCGGCAATGCCGGGACCGAAAGCGCCGCTTCCGCAGGTGGAG
>CANQBN010000284.1 GCA_947588855.1 uncultured Lachnospiraceae bacterium | reverse complement strand
GATGTTGCCTGCGTTCTTGGCCCGGGTGAAACCTGTTTCCACCATGGCGAAGCCGGCCTGCATCCAGAATACCAGCGCCGCTCCGATTAGGAACCAGACGGCAAATACTTCACTGTTTACCGCATTGAAAATTTCTTCTGTCATAATCAATTTCCTCCTACCATTCCTTTGAAAAAAGCGGAGCCGCGGGTGCCTCCCCTAAAAGCACCTTTGCTCCGCTTTTTTCAAAATTTAAATTTAGATAAAGTGAAAAGGGACTATGGAATACCATAGCCCCTTCGCTTACGTTCCTTATCATAGCACCGGGAGATTTGATTGTCAACGACACATTTTGTTGAAATTATATGGAAACTTTCAGAAAAGTTTGGCGCTTTTTTATAAAAAAATTTTCGTTGACATGCGAAAAGCCCTTGCATTTTTGTGTGCACAGTATATAATATACAATATACAAGAAACAATAGTTGCTATGGAAGGAACGGAAACCATGATTAAGCATCTTAGCCTGAAAGCTTACGGGAAGGTAAATCTGGGTTTGGATGTTCTGCGCCGCAGAGAAGACGGGTACCATGAGGTGCGTATGGTCATGCAGACGGTGGGACTTTTTGACAGGGTAGAGCTCTTATGCCGCGATAATCCCGGAGTGACGGTGGAGACCAATCTTTACTATTTGCCGACTAATGAGAATAATCTTGTTTATAAGGCGGCGGCTCTTCTCATGAATGAATTTGGCGTTGAACATGGGTTACATATTCAGTTGAAGAAATTTATTCCGGTAGCCGCAGGTATGGCCGGAGGGAGCAGCGACGCGGCAGCGGTCCTGGTTGGCGTCAATAAAATGTTTGGCCTGGGTCTTTCCATGGAGCAGCTGCAGGAGCGGGGGCTCAGAATCGGGGCCGATGTGCCGTACTGCGTGCTGCGGGGAACCGCTCTTTCGGAAGGCGTCGGAGAGATTTTAACGCCCCTTCCCGCAATGCCCCAGTGCAGAGTGCTGATTGCCAAGCCAGGAATTAATGTATCTACCCGAAGCGTGTATGAGAACCTTCATATGGAAGAGCTGACGGAGAAGGATCATCCGGATATTGACGGCCTGGTGGAAGCTATCAGACAGGGAGATTTGTGCCGGGCGGCGTCGCTTATGGGCAACACCCTTGAACGTGTGACGATCCCGGCGCATCCTGAGATTGCTGCAATTAAACGTATGATGCTGGAGACAGGCGCTGCCGGAGCGATTATGAGCGGCAGCGGTCCTACGGTATTTGGTCTTTATACCAATCCGAAATCCGCTTCAACGGCATATGAACGGCTGCGTTATGGGGACGGTTCCCGAATAGTAAGACAGGTGTACCTGACGAACTTCTTTAACAGACGAGAGCCGGAAGAGTTTTAAACTATAAAAGACAGGGAGAACGTAAATTATGGAGTACAATCTGAATGTGAAAATGAATGAATATCTGCCTTTGCGGGATGTGGTGTTTAACACTCTTCGTCAGGCAATCCTGAGGGGGGAACTTGCGCCGGGAGAACGATTGATGGAAATACAGCTGGCGGATCGGCTGGGGGTCAGCAGGACGCCGATTCGTGAGGCAATCCGGAAGCTGGAGCTGGAAGGGCTGGTTCTCATGATTCCCAGGAAAGGCGCCGAGGTGGCCAAAATTTCTGCCAAGAGTCTGCGGGATGTGCTGGAGGTCCGCCGGTCTCTGGAAGAACTGGCCAGTGAACTGGCCTGTCAGAGGATGACTGAGGAGCAGATACGGGAGTTGGAGGAAGCCAAAAAGGCGTTTGATGCTGCTGTGGAGAAAGGCGATATCATGGAATTGGCCGAGACAGATGAGAAATTCCATGATGTGATCTTCAACGGAACCGGCAATGCCCGTTTGGTGCAGATCCTCAATAATCTCAGGGAGCAGATGTACCGCTATCGACTGGAATATATTAAGGAAGAAGATAAACGCCAGATCATCATGATCGAGCATGAGAAGATCCTGAAAGCGATCAAGGCCCGTCACGTGGCAGAGGCCAAGGAAGCCATGCGTGAGCATATTGATAATCAGGAGATTACGGTCTCCAGGAATATCCAGGAGAAA
The DNA here is from genome assembly GCA_947588855.1 of uncultured Lachnospiraceae bacterium. Classification (GTDB taxonomy): domain Bacteria; phylum Bacillota; class Clostridia; order Lachnospirales; family Lachnospiraceae; genus UBA3402. The sequence continues at coordinate 832 of CANQBN010000284.1, read as the reverse complement.
TAGTTAATATTTTCTCAATAAAATATAAATTTTTTATAACCATATTGACAAGGTGACAAGCTGTCATTATAATGAATGACAACTTGTCACTTTTTCTTTTGAGGGAAGCGAGATTACAGTAGGGGAGGCGTGTTGCATGCCCAGCGAGCGTTTCATGCGGCTGCCAGAGGAGAAACGGCAGGCCATATGGGAGGCGTCCATGGATGAATTCCTGCATCAGCCCTTTGAGAAGGTATCCATCAATAAGATCATTAAGGATGCGGGAATCTCCAGAGGAAGCTTTTACACCTATTTTGAAGACAAACGGGAACTTTTGTCGTTCCTGTTAAGAGACACCAAGAAGCGTTGGTCCCAGGCCTGTGAGGTGAGTCTTGAACAGTCGGGCGGAGATTTTTTTGTTATGATGAAAGAACTGTTTGATGTGGCTCTGGAGTTTTGTAAGAATAATAACCTGCTCAATCTGCATAAGAATCTGATCATGTATCCGGATATGCTGCAGGAGCTGTTGCCCGCGCCGGAAGCGTGCGAGGAAGAGATTAAGGAAGGAATGTTTGAGAAGGTGAACCTTTCCGGCTTTCGGGATCCGTCACCGGAGAATGGCCTCCTGATCTTCAAACTGGCTCTTACCGCCATGATCGGGGCAATCTCAGAAGCCTGTATGCGGCCGGAGAGAGAGGAACAGATTCGGACAGATTATCTGAAAGTGCTGTCTATGCTTCAGTATGGGGCGTGCAAAGAACCAGAAATAATTCAGACGGAGGGTGCGCCAGTTCGGCGCTTGAAATATAGGCAGGTGAAAGTCCTGCCCCGGTAAAGTTTAGCGAACAGCCGG
>CANQBN010000283.1 GCA_947588855.1 uncultured Lachnospiraceae bacterium | reverse complement strand
ATGCCCTCTGCTGAGGCATTTCAAAAAACATTATTAGGATTGACCGCCTAATAATGATATTTTAAGCGATCCTATAAATTTTTTCAAGGCAAAGTACCCGCTATGTCCAATGTTTATGTCCATTTCTCGTAAATTTCTTTCCCTGCACGATATTCAGTTGTCAATTTTCGGTTGGAATCTCATTCATTGAGATTCCGAGAAGTTATGTATACTAACGTAATTCAGGGAACCCGGCACTGCACCCGGTATGCTTTCGGCGCAGCGGCTTCTCCTGCACAATAGCGCGGCAAAACACGCTCACATCTGTTCCATACCGTCATTCTACCACAGATAAAGAGAGGATTTCTGCGGATTTTCCTTAAAAAATCCATACGTTATATTTAATTTTCCAATTGCGGCAGCCGATCTTCACTGGATGTCGGAGACGGCAAACAGCGCCGCTTCCCCGCTGATCGCTATTCTTCCGCCGCCCAGCAGGCGGCAGTAAAGCGTACCGCCCCGCTTTGAAGCCTGATAAGCCGTGATATTCCGTTTGCCCAGCACGCCGGACCAGTAATCCGCAATCTGGCAATGGGCAGAGCCGCAGACCGGATCTTCCGGTATGGACAGCTTCGGGCAGAAACTGCGCGATACGCAGTCCACCTCGGTTCCCCGCGCCGTTGCATTCTGTATCCGCCCTTCTATGTTTGTCAGAAGCTTCTGATCAGGAACCATATTGCGGACAGTCCCCTCATTTTCAAAGACGCAGACCAGATCAAGTCCCAGAACCGCCTTCACCGGACGCACGCCAAAAGCCGCCTCCATGTCGTCCGTAACCGGAATTTCCTTTAGTTCGTAGGTCGGAAAATCCATCTCATACAGATTCTTTCTGCGCGTAACCGTAAGCCTGCCGCTCATGGTATCAAACTCCACCTGATCCGAACTTCTGTCATAAAAATTCAATATGACAAAAGCGGACGCCAGCGTGGCGTGACCACACAGTTCCACCTCTGTGCCGGGAGTGAACCAGCGAAGGTGGTAGCCGGAATCCTCTTTTACAATGAACGCCGTTTCCGACAGATTGTTTTCCCCGGCAACCTGCATCATCCACCGCTCTTCGGGCCAGCTGTCCATGACGCATACAGCGGCGGGATTGCCGCTGAATACTTTATCGGTAAAAGCGTCTACAATGTATTGTCTCATGATCCTACCTCTTTCTTCTGAAATGAAGCAGCCGCATACACTCCGTTGATTGCCGCGCGGCCCAATCCTATCCGTTGATTGCTAGGCAATCCAATATTATCCGTTGTTCATTTCTAGTTTCCGCTCCAGTATTCCTGCCGCTGAGGCAGCCAGAGCGGCGCAGGGCCTCTTCTTGTAATATTCAGGGGTCCGGGCCTCCGGCTGGGGCGCCGCATCCACCTGCTCCGGCGGTACTCCCATCAGGCTGCTTAACAGCTGCCGGCAGTTGATGCTTCCGTTCTCCTTCTCAAATTCCGCCGCCAGCTGCTGAATCAATGCGTAAAGATCCGCCTTCTTATCCCTGGCTTTCGGGTCAGAATACCCATAGAGGACGCCGGCTGCCATGGCCATGCCGCTGACGCAGCCGCAAGTCTGCCGGAGCCGCCCCAGACCGCCGCCAAAGGGCGAAGCCAGCCTAAGCAGCGTATCCCGGTCCATGTCAAACAGATCCTCAAAAGCCAGAACCACCGACTGGGAACAGTTATAGCCCTCCTCGAAGAACTGTCTTGCCTTTTCCGACCGGGTCATAAGGTCGATCCAGTACCGCTGTATGATCCTGCCGTTCTCCTCCACCTCATTTTCCAGGACGCCGCCGTTTTTCTGAATGGTTCTGGCCGAAGGAATATTGTCCCGGCTGCAGCACATCAGCACCCGGCTGATTCCCAACCTGCGGCACTCCTCAAGGGTCAACGCCACCATCTCCGTCCCAATGCCTTTGCCCCGCTTTGAGGGGCGGACGCCGTCGCCAATGTGGCCGCCTGCCTGAAGCAGGTAATCGTTCAGCTGATGACGGATATTGACGGCCCCCACGAAACGGTTTTCCTCCGTATCCAGGCAGAACAGCGTGGTGTCGGTTACCAGCTGATCCGTAGCCTCCTTTATCTCCAGGGATTCCAGATAATTGTCAAAATCCCTGTAATCCACTTTGTCAATAGCCTGGGGAATGATGTTCTCCCCCGATGACTTCCACTCTTCCATCATCTCTTCCAGCTGAGGGCGGTATTTCTCTTCCAAACGAACCAGCTTAAGCATCTGTCTTCCCTCCCAGCACCTTCTCCGCATAATTGACTGACGCCATGGCATCTCTGCAGTACTGATCCGCGTCGATAGTCCGTGCATATTCCTCCGTCAGCACGGCGCCTCCTACCATCACCTTCACCCAGGGGGTTTCCTTCCGCAGAAGCCGGATGGTGGCCTCCATGCTGGGAACCGTAGTGGTCATCAGGGCGCTCAGGCCCACCAGCTCCGCATGACGCTCCCCTGCCGTCTGCACGATCACCTCCGGCGGCACGTCCTTGCCCAGGTCGATGACCTCAAAGTCGTAATTCTCCAGAAGAACCTTCACAATGTTCTTGCCGATATCGTGGATGTCCCCCTTAACCGTAGCCAGAATGATCTCGCCTTTCTTCTGCCTGGCCTCGCCGGTGACCGTCATATGGTCCTTTATAATCTCAAATGCCGCCTTGGCCGCCTCCGCGCTCATGAGAAGCTGGGGCAGAAAAATTGTTCCCTTCTCAAAGCCTTTGCCTACCCGGTCCAGCGCCGGTATCATCTCACTGTTGATAATGGTCAAAGAATCCCGGCTGTTCAGAAGCTCCCGCACTGCCGCCTGGGCCCGCTCCTTCAAGCCCCTGGCAATGCTGTCGGCCAGGGATAAATCGGCTGCTGTACTGCAGCCGGCTCCAGCCGCACTGCTGCCGG
>CANQBN010000282.1 GCA_947588855.1 uncultured Lachnospiraceae bacterium | reverse complement strand
ACAAATCCCAGAAACTATTGATTTTTCAACAGTTTCTGGGCTTTTTGATGTCATAAAGTGTCAAAGACGGGATTATATTTTAGCACTTTTTTATCATAATCACAAGACAAAATATGAATAATTCGTAAATAATTCGTAAATATTGCGCAATTTCTTCAAAAACTCTATCGGATCTGGTCATAGCTGTCTCTGAGAATCCGGCATGAGACGTTCATTTTCTCCTTTTCTTCCTCATTAAGAGACAGCTCCAGAACCCGCTGAATCCCGTTCCGGTTAATGATGCACGGGACGCCTGCAAACACATCAGTCTGGCCGTATTCGCCTCTCAGCATGGCGGACACGGTCAGCACACTGTTCTCATCATTTAAAACCGCCCTTGTAATTCTCGTCATGGCCATGCCGATACCATAATAGGTCGCCCGCTTGGCTTCAATAATCTTATACGCGGCTCCCTGAACCTGAGCGGCAATATCGTTGAGCCGGTCCATACATATCTCATCCTGCCCGTCGCACAGCTCGTCACACAGCTCCACAATAGGCTTTGTCGCCAGAAGCGCCTGGCTCCAGGGCACAAATTCGCTGTCGCCATGTTCCCCTATGACATAGGCGTGGATGTTTTTCGGATCAACCTTAAGATACTCTCCCAGAAGATACCGAAGCCGCGCTGTATCCAGGGCCGTGCCGCTGCCAAGAACCCGGCGCGGATTAAAGCCGGACAGGGCATAGGTGATCCTTGTCATAATATCTACCGGATTAGTGGCTACCAGGAAAATCCCATTAAAGCCTGAAGCGCTCACCGGTTCGATAATGGAACGAAACACGGCGGCATTCCGTTTCAGAAGATCCAGCCGGGTTTCTCCCGGCTTCTGGGCCGCCCCCGCGCAGATAACTACCATGTCCGCGTCCTGGCAGTCCTCATAATCCCCAGCGAATATCCGCATGTTAGCAGCAGCAAAGGCAAGGCCATGGTTTAAATCCATAGCCTCGCCTTCGGCTCTTTTTTTATCAATATCAATTAATACCAGTTCATTGCAGACGCTCTGGTTCACCAGACAGTAAGCGTAGCTCATTCCTACCATCCCGGCTCCCACCAGCGCTACTTTTCGTTTGTCATTGACCATAGCCAGACCTCTCTTCATGATATGATACCTTAGTATCTCGTGCTCATGAAGAAATTATGCTTATACCTGCATTCTCTGGCGCACGATCTCATAGGCCAGGACTCCCGCCGCTACAGAAGCGTTCAGGGAATCAATATCGCCGTTCATGGGAATAGCGGCCGTCATATCACAGTTTTCCCGAACCAGCCTGCTGACGCCCTCCCCTTCATTTCCAATCACCAGACCGATAGGACCTGTCAGATTCTGGCGGTACATCAGCTCTCCGCCCATATCAGCGCAGACAAACCAGATACCCTCTTTCTTCAGCTGCTGAATAACCGCCGTCAGGTTGGTCACCTTCGCCACCGGCGTATAGTTCAGCGCCCCCGCGGAAGTCCTTGCCACCACTGCGGTCAGGCCTGCGGCCCGGCGTTTCGGAATAATAACTCCGTGAGCGCCCGCCAGGTTGGCAGTCCGGATAATGGCCCCCAGGTTGTAAGGATCCTCAATTCCATCCAACAGAATGAGAAACGGCGGTTCCCCCTTCTGCCTGGCTCTCTCCAGAATATCCTCCACCGTCGAATACTCATAGGCGGCCGCCTGAGCGATCACGCCCTGATGGCGGCCTGTCTGGGAAAGCTGGTCCAGACGTTCCCTCGCCACGAAACGGATAATCGTGTCATGCTTTTTCGCCTCGCGGACGATGGTCTGCACCGGACCATCCTTACAGCCGTCCAGCACATACAGCTTATCTATGGTTTTGCCGGAACGGAAAGCTTCAAGGACAGCGTTTCTTCCCTCCAGCAGCTGCCGGGCGGTCTCCTCGGTTTCTGAAATCATATTGTCAAAATTCTTCTCACTCATCTTATCCCGCAACTCTCCTGTCTGTTATCCCGCGGCTCTCCTGTCTGCTGCCAGTCTCCTGCCCGCCGCGAACCCATCTGTCCGCCAACGCCCGCCCGGATCACCGTTTCTCGCCGATTCGTTCAAGGCCCATGGCGATCAGATCCGTCATCCGCTCAAACCGCTCCAGAAGATACAGGTACCCCAGAAGAGCCTCAAAACCAGTAGCTCTCCGATAGTCGATCATGGTAGCGTTCTTGGCGCTGGTAGCAGACTTGGCGTTTCTGCCTCTCTTATAGACAGCTTCCTCTTCCTTCGTCAGTTCCGGCTCTAAAAGCCCGATCATCTCCGCCTGAGCCGACGCCTTCAAAAGTCCTGCGTCATGGCGGTGCATTTTATTTACCTGCATATTGCCGTGAGCCACCGTAAGGGTACGGATTATGGTCTCATAAACCGCGTCCCCGATATAGGCAAGAACAAGGGGCGAATAAGCGGCCGCATCCATCTTATGGAGATGAAATGTATCCTTAAAATACTGCCAGGAGCCATTTCCCTCCATCTGCCTGCTGCCCTGAGTCCGTTCCGGAGCGCCGCCGGCATCTTCCTGTTCCGACGCGCCGCATACGTTTTCGTTCACGTTCGTGTCCTTTTCCATATCAGGCCCTCTTCCATTTGACGCCTTCCCTGGTATCTTCCAGAATGATGCCCATATCGGAAAGCTTTCCCCGGATCTCATCTGCCAGAGCATAATTCTTCTCCTTGCGGGCCTGCTGGCGGGCCTGAATCAGAGCTTCGATCTCCTCATCCAAAGCCTCTGCCTTCACCTCTGTGACAATCCCCATGACGTTGCACAGTTTCTCAACAGTCTCCTTCAGATATGTCACATAAGCTCTGCTGCTGTTCTCATCCGCAGTGGAATTGCTCAGCTTCACCAGCTCAAAGATGGCGGAAACCGCGTCCGCCGTGTTGAAATCATCATCCATAGCCGCCTCAAACTTGGCGACCAGATCCTTTGCCTGGGCTACGCCTGCTGTCTCAGCTTCTGTCATAGCGCCGGCAGCCTCAGCTTCGGACATGGCTCCACCTG
>CANQBN010000281.1 GCA_947588855.1 uncultured Lachnospiraceae bacterium | reverse complement strand
CACGCTGATCGACTGGCGGCACCTTATGACGGCCCCCTGTCCCCTGATCACCGACTACATCGCCCTGGGCGGGCTGTCCAGCGCCTTTCTAAACGCGGGAGCCTGCGGTCTGAGCTGCGCCCTTTTCATGATCCTCCTGAAAGGAGAGTCCCGGGCCAACACCCTGGCCGGATATTTCCTGGTGGTGGGCCACTGCTTCTACGGCCTGAACTTTCTCAATATGTGGCCCTGCTTTCTGGCGCCCTTCCTCTACCTGCGCCTCAAAAAGCTGAGCTTTAAGAAAAACCTGCACATCTGCATGTTTGCCACCGCCTTCAGCCCCTTCATCAGCGAGTTTCTCTTTCGATATCTCCATAACGACGCTTTCATCTACGGCCAGCCCTACGTCCGGCCCATCGGCGTGGTTCTTGCTCTTCTTTTCAGCCTGATGATCGGTTTTCTGGTCCCCGCCCTTCTGCCCGGCTCCAGCACCTGGCACAAAGGCTACAATCTGTACAACGGCGGTCTGGCTTTTGGCCTGTTCGGATTTTTCCTGTACAGCCTCATGTATTCCACCATGGGCGTGGAACCGCCGGAGCGCATCAGCCGCTTTAATCTGTCTTATCACATGTCCGGCCTGTCCTACGAAGAATTTGCCACCGTATTCTATATCATCGTCTTTCTGACCTGTCTGATCTGCGGCTATGTGCTCAACGGCCGCAGCTTCAAGGGCTACGGAGAGCTGACCAAAGACACCGGCCTGGCCAGCGACTTTGCCGAGAAATACACCATGCCCGTCTGCCTGATCAACATGGGCGTCCACGGACTTTTGATCCTCTTATACATGAATGTCCATATCCTGTTATTTGAGGGGGCCGGCTTCACCGGACCTACCATCGGCGTCATCCTGGCTGCCATGACCTTCACCGCCATGGGACAGCATCCCAAAAACGTGTGGCCCATTCTTCTGGGGTACCAGGTTCTGTTCTTCACCGTCATGCTCCTGTGCAAAATCGACGGCCGGGATATTCACTGGACTCTGGCTTCCCAGGGCTTCATCAACAGCGCTGCCTTCGCCACCGGGCTCTGCCCCATTGCGGGCCGCTACGGCGTCCGGGCAGGAGTTCTCGCCGGGGCCATGTGCGCCGCCCTCTGCAGCACCACCAGCGCCGTCCACGGCGGCCTGGTCCTCTACAACGGCGGATTTACCACGGGAATCACTGCCATGCTCCTTCTGCCGATTCTGGAGCATTACACCGCCAAAGCCAGGGACGAAATGTCCTCCTCCGCCAACTTCCAGAGCCTGATCTCCCTGGTGGGAAACATTTCACCAAAATCCAGGGAATCCCAGACGAAATAGCAGAGCCGAAGGCCAGTGCGCCTCACAGACGCCCTGGCCCGCTTTTCTCTTTCCAACAGGATTATCTTCCGAACAAAGTCCCCAGAATCCCCCGGCCAATGCTGGCGCCCAGATTGCCGCCCAGCTTCTTGCCGAAGCTTCCTCCCATTTTCTTGCCAATCTCATTGCCGAACTCACGGCCAATGGTTCCGGCTGCGGATTTTGCTACGCTGGACACGGCGTTTTTGCGGGCCCGCTCAATGGCTGCCTGCTCTTTCGCCTCTTCCTTGGCTTTCCGCTCCGCTTCCTTCTCCGCCTCCCGGGCCGCTTTCTCCGCTGCCCTGGCTTCCTCTCTGGCTTTCCGCTCCGCCTCTTTTGCTTCCTGCTTCTGGCGCTCTGCCTCGGCCTTCTCCTGCTCTGCCTTCTGTCTGGCCTCTTCCGCGGCCTGCTCCTCCTGCTTCATCTTCCTCTGGAAGAACTCGTAAGCGGAATCCCGGTCCACATAGGTTCCGTATTTTACAAACAGATTGTTGTTCTGAATCTCCGACTGCCGGTCTCCATCGGCGATGGGTCCCATCTGGCTCTGGGGCGGCAGAATCTTTGCCGCCTGAACCACGGAAGGCGAACCGTCCTCCTGAAGGAAGGAAACCAGAGCCTCGCCGGTCCCAAGCTGGGTCAGCATTTCTTTCGTGTCAAATTCCGGATTGATGCGGAAGGAATCGGCCGCCGCCTTTACCGCCTTCTGGTCGGAAGGCGTATACGCGTGAATGGCGTGCTGAATCTTATTGCCCAGCTGGCCCAGGACGCCGTCGGGGATATCCCTGGGGCTCTGGGTGATGAAATACACGCCTACGCCTTTGGAGCGGACCAGTTTCACCACCTGCTCGATCTTCTGGAGAAGCGCCTTCGGCGCGTCATTGAACAGCAGATGGGCCTCGTCGAAGAAAAATACCATCTTGGGCCGCTCGGCGTCCCCCACCTCCGGCAGGGTCTCAAACAGCTCCGAAAGCATCCATAGCATGAAGGTGGAATACATCATGGGATTGTTGATCAGGCTCTCGCTGTCCAGTATATTGATAATTCCCTTCCCATTGTAGTCCGTCCGGAACCAGTCCCGGATATCCAGAGCCGGCTCTCCGAAAAACTGATCACCTCCCTGCTCCTCCAGAGCCACCAGATTTCTCAGAATACTGTTGATGCTCTGCTTCGGCATGTTGCCGTACTCCGCGCTGTACTCCTTATTATTCTCCGATACATAATTCAGCATGGACCGAAGATCTTTGGTATCGATCAGAAGCAGGCCCTCATCATCGGCAATCTTAAACACAATGGACAGAATGTCCGTCTGGGCATCCGTCAGATCCATAAGGCGGGCCAACAAAGTGGGCCCCATCTCCGTGACGGTGGTCCGCAGGGGCAACCCCTTCTCACCGTAAATATCCCAGAAACAGGTAGGGTACGCGTGATAACTAAAACCAGCTTCCGCCAACCCAAACCTCTCGATCCGCTTCTGCATATCCTCCGAATCCACGCCGGGACGGCACATACCGGCCAGATCGCCTTTCACATCGGCCAGAAATACCGGTACTCCTCCGTCGCTGAAGGATTCCGCCAGAACCTTCAGGGTAATGGTCTTGCCAGTACCGGTGGCTCCCGCTATGATTCCGTGGCGGTTGGCCATCTTCGGCAGAATACACAGCTTCTCGTCCCCGCTTTTGCCTGCCCA
>CANQBN010000280.1 GCA_947588855.1 uncultured Lachnospiraceae bacterium | reverse complement strand
CCATGTGCCGGTCTGGGGCGAGAGCGTAGGCGGCGATAATTCCTCCTGGGCTTACTGCACCGGTTATATGAAAGCCCTGTTAAATTGCGCGAAATCAGAGCTGAATCAGAGAGAATAAGATCAGTGAGAGAGTGAGATGTGCGCTGCCGGTTTCATTATGCTTATAATTTAAAGATATTCGGTTGAAAAAATACCTGGTAATCGAAGACAATATTGCAAAATATAGAGATATGAAATGTGTTTGAAGTAATATGATGCGCATAATGAAAGATTGTTGAAATGACAAAAAATAAGCACGCCATTCGGTCAATAGTTTTTTGGTTCCAGCTTTTATACAATATGGACAGTAACAATCAAGCGCGCTTGCAACACAATAATACACCGCAAATCTTAAAATCGTCAGGAGGGTTATAACAGTGAAAGTAGGATTTATTGGACTGGGTATTATGGGAAAACCCATGAGTAAGAATCTGGTGAAGGCCGGATATGAACTGGTAGTTTGTGACAGGAACCAGGCGGCAGTCGATGAACTGACAGCACTGGGCGCCGCGTCGGCGGCCAATGGGGCGGAGATTGCCAAACAGTGTCAGGTGATCATCACTATGCTTCCCAACTCTCCCCATGTAAGATCCGTATGCCTGGGTGAGGGAGGCGTCGCCGAGACGGCGGAGGAAGGGACCATCGTTATTGACATGAGTTCCATCGACCCGGTACAGTCCAAGGCCATCGGCGCCGAACTGGCAAAGAAGGGCATTGAAATGCTGGACGCTCCGGTCAGCGGCGGCGAACCTAAGGCTATCGATGGAACCCTGTCCGTTATGGTGGGAGGCAAAAAAGAGAATTTCGACAAATATTATGATTTGCTTTGCAAAATGGCCGCATCTGTCGTATACGTAGGCGATCTGGGGGCAGGCAATGTGGCCAAGCTGGCCAATCAGGTGATCGTGGCTTTGAATATTGCTGCTGTATCCGAAGCTATGACGCTTGCTGTGAAGAACGGCGCGGATCCGGAGCTGGTTTATCAGGCAATCCGTGGCGGCCTGGCAGGTTCCACTGTGCTGGATGCCAAGGCTCCCATGATGATGGCCCACAATTTTAAGCCCGGTTTCCGTATTGAGCTGCATATCAAGGATTTGAATAACGCTCTGAGCGCTGCCCATGCGACGGATACTTCCCTTCCGCTGACCGCTCAGGTTATGGAGATTATGCAGGCCCTGAAGAACGACGACTGCGCGGCCTGTGACCACAGCGCGATCGTGAAATATTACGAGAAGATTTCAAACGTATCTGTTGAGAAAAAGTGAAACCGAAAAACGCGGGAGGTAAAAAATGATTCCTACAATTACAAAGATGGAAGTATATCCGGTAGCCGGACATGACTGTATGGAGTTGAACCTGTCGGGAGCCCATGCTCCGTATTTTACCAGGAATATCGTGATCCTTACGGATTCTAACGGCGTGGAGGGCGTCGGAGAGGTGCCCGGCGGCCAGAAAATCACTAAAGCCCTTGAGGATGTAAAGGATCTGGTTCTGGGAACCAGCATCGCGGATTACAAGCAGACCCTGAACAAAGTTCGCGCCTGGCTGAATGAGAACATCAAAGACGACGTCCGCGGCCTGCAGACGTTTGACCTGCGTACCGGCGTTCATGTAGTGACGGCTATTGAAGCTCCTCTGCTGGACCTTCTGGGCAAGTTCCTGAACGTGCCTGCGGCGGCTCTGATGGGCGACGGTATTCAGAGAGAGAGAGTTCGCTTCCTCAGCTATCTGTTCTATGTAGGCGACCGTAAAAAGACTGATCTGCCTTACGAGGAAGAGCCGGACAGCGACTGCGACTGGTATCGTCTCCGCCATGAGGAAGCCCTGACTCCGGAAGCCATTGTAGCTCTGGCCAAGGCGACCCACGAAAAATACGGGTTTGAAGATTTCAAGCTGAAGGGCGGCGTGCTTCCGCCGAAGGAAGAAGTGAAGGCTGTTACCGCGATTAAGGAAGCCTTCCCCAACGCCCGGGTGGATCTGGATCCCAACGGCTGCTGGAGCCTGAAGGAAGCTCTGGAAGTGGCGCCTGATCTGAAGAAGGTGCTGGCCTACTGCGAAGATCCCTGCGGCGCTGAGGACGGTTTCTCCGGAAGAGAGGTTATGGCTGAGTTTAGGAAGGCGACCATGATGCCCACCGCCACCAACATGATCAATACCGACTGGCGGCAGATGTGTCACACCATCGCCCTGCAGAGTGTGGATATTCCGCTGGCGGATCCCCACTTCTGGACCATGGAAGGTTCTGTCCGCGTGGGCCAGCTGTGCAATGACTTCGGCCTGATGTGGGGCTGTCATTCCAACAACCATTTTGACATTTCTCTGGCTATGGTCGTGCAGTGTGCCGCCGCGATCCCCGGTAAGATGAACGGCATCGATACCCACTGGATCTGGCAGGAAGGCCGCGAGCGCCTGACCAAAGAGCCTATGCAGATTGTAGGGGGCTGTATTGATCTTCCCAAGAAGGGCGGCCTGGGCATCGAGGTGGACCGTGAGCAGGTGATGAAAGCCAACAAGCTGTACCTGGACAACTGCCTGGGCGCCAGAGACGACGCCATTGGCATGCAGTATCTGATTCCCGGATGGAAGTTTGATAACAAAAAGCCCTGCCTGGTTCGATAAATCATGTTCGAACCGGGACATTGACCGCGGCGCAGCGTGAGAATCTTTCCCTGGCGATGCGCTGCGCCGCGTATAAACTATGCCAATAGCAAGGAGATCGATATGAATACAGATTTTATGAAAGGCGTTATAGTTCCGATTCTTACGCCCATTGATGAGAATGAACGGATCGATGAGGCGAAGCTGAGAGATCAGGTAGATTATGTGATCAACGGAGGCGTGCTGGGTATCCTGGCTTTCGGAAGCAACGGCGAATTCTATATGGTTGAAGAAGACGAGATGGAGCGCGGCCTGAAGATCATGGTGGATCAGGCGGCGGACCGGGTTCCGGTATATTTCGGAATCGGCGCCATCAGCACGAAGAAATGTGTCCGTCTGGCAAAGATGGCGGTAGCCAGCGGCGCTGC
>CANQBN010000279.1 GCA_947588855.1 uncultured Lachnospiraceae bacterium | reverse complement strand
AGAATGCGGGAGAACAGATCCCGGCCGAATTCGTCAGTGCCGAAGATATGTGCGGCGCTGGGGGCCTGCATGATGGAACTGTAATCATACTCGTTGATCCCATAGGGAACGATAGAGTAGCTGATGAAGGACAAAAGCACCAGGAAGAGAATGAAGATCAAAGCTATGATAGCGGTCTTCTGCTTCTTGAATTTCCGGACAAACTCGGAAAATGGCGTGCTGATGTCAGTTTTTTCTGTTAAAACTTTTTTCTTTGCCATTCTGCTTTCCTCCTTCCTAGCTTAACTGAATTTCCGGATTGAGGACGGCATAGAGCACATCCACGATCAGGTTGATTACGACGAAGTGCAGTGAGAAGATCAGGATCAGGGACTGGATTGCCGGATAATCACGGTAGTTAACGGATTCAATCAGCAGGTTTCCAAGTCCCGGGAAAGCAAACACCTGCTCGGTGACCACGGAGCCGCCCAGAAGAAAACCGAACTGGAGGCCGACGACAGTCACGACGGAGATCATGGCGTTGCGGAATGCGTGGCGCCAGACGACAACTTTCTCCTTCAGACCCTTGGCCCGGGCGGTACGGATGTAGTCGTCCTTCAGCACCTCTATAATGGAAGAGCGGGTAAAGCGGGCGATAATGGCCGCAATACTGCTGCCCAGCGCAATCGAAGGAAGTACAAGGCTTTTCAGGGAATCTGCGCCCGTGGTGGGGAACCACCGCAAACGAACAGAAAAGATCATAATCAGCATAAAGCCCACCCAGAAGGAGGGCAGGGATATGCCTGAGACAGCAACGGTCATGCCGGTGTAGTCCTGCCATTTACTTCGGTTTTTGCCGGACCACACTCCCAGCAGAATGCCGGCGATGGTACTCCATGTAAGTGCCAGCAGAGTTAATTTGGCTGTGTTGGCGTAACGGTTGGAAATCTCTACCGTCACGGGACGTTTGGTTCTGAGGGAGGTTCCCAGATCACCCTTCAAAAGACCTGTCACGTAGGTTATGTATTGTTCATGAACCGGCTTATTAAGTCCCAGCTGTTCTCTGACGACTTCAACGTCTTCCAGAGTGGCCTGGGGTCCAGCCACCAGGCGGGCCGGATCGCCGGGGATCATACGGACAAAGAAAAACACGAAGGTTACGATGATGATCAAGGTGGGAATTACTCCGATAATTCGTTTGATAATGTATTTCAGCATACGCGCAACTCCTTTCCACCGAATATCCTGTCCTGCTTTATAACGAGGCGAAACAGCAGGATGTTTCGCCTGTGTAAATAAAAAGCATGGCAACAAAACCTGCTGCAGCTCCGTTGCCAAATGATTCATTTTGTAAATTAGAGGCCTCCCGCAAAGCTCCCGCAGGAGGCCTCCATTCTTACATCTTAAATTGTCCCAAAGGATTACTCAGTCATCTTGCCGTTTCTCAGGTTGATGCAGTTATCCGGGAATACCTTTACGTCTACCATCTTGCTGGTGTTAGCCCAGGTGTTGGCATCCGTTGCCAGACAAATCAGCGGGCAGTCCTCCCAGACAATATCCTGTGCCTTGGCATAGGCATCCGCTCTCTTGGCGTCGTCAGCGGTAGACAGAGCAGACATCAGCAGCTCGTCGAATTCATCGTTCTCATAGTAGCAGATATTGTAGCTCATAGGCGGCTCGGATTCCTGTGCCAGCAGCGGACGGATACCCCAGTCAGCATCGCCGGTGGAAGGAGACCATCCGATGATGTACATATCAACTTCAGCTTCGGAACCGGGAACATCACAGTTCTCTACGGTGTCATTTACAACAGCACTCTCAAGAGCGTTGATTTCCATGGTGATTCCTACCTGAGCCAGCTGCTGCTGAAGGAATTCAGCCTGGCGGATGTTGGCAGTGGTGGAAGCGCAAATCAGGCTGGTGGTGAAGCCATCGGGATAACCAGCCTCGGCCAGAAGAGATTTTGCCTTCTCAATGTCATAAGGATAAGGATCATTGGCTTTGTAGTACTGTACGGACGGTCCGATAATGGAGGTACCGGGAACAGCTACGCCATCCTTAACAACTGCACAGTAAGCATCCTTGTCGATAGCGTAGTTGATGGCCTGACGGACTCTCACATCGTTGAAGGGGGCCTTCTGGTTGTTCATCATCAGATAACGAACCACGATACCATCTTCCTGACCTACTACTACGGAAGAATCGGAGCGAAGCAGAGCCAGGCTCTCGGTGGGTACCGGCCAGATCAGCTGAGCGTCGCCGGACTGTAGCATGGCTACACGAGTGGCGCTCTCAGGTACGGGACGGAAAGTAACGGTCTTAAAGCCGGCATCGGGATCTACCAGAGCGGTGCCGCCGCAGATCTCCGGATCATAGCCCCACCAATCCTTGTTCAGAGCGATGGTAGCATGCTCGCCTGCAACCCATTCTACGAAGGTGTACTGGCCGGTGCCTACAGGGGCACTTGCGCAGGCTTCGTTGCCTTGAGCGATAACAGCCGGGCTCATGCACACGCAGGCCGGATGGGCCAGAGTAGGAATGAAAGCGCCGAAAGGCTCTACCAGAGTAACTTTTACAGTGTAATCATCAACAATCTCAGTGCTCTCCAGCACGTTACAGAGCAAAGTGGTTCTCTTCAGACCCAACTCCTTGTCGCCCCAGCGATCAAGGTTCGCCTTGGCAGCTTCCGCGTTCCAGGGAGTTCCATCGGTGAAAGAGATACCTTCTCTCAGATGGATTGTAAATTCCGTAGCATCATCATTGGCCTCATAATCGGTAGCCAGCATGGGGATGATACCCATATTGTCGTCAAATCCGAACAGACCATCCATAATCAGTCTCTGAATACCGCCGGACAGAGTGTCGCTGGTATCCATGGGATCCATGGTAGTGAAGTCTACGTTAATGGCGGCTACGATATCCGTATCCTGGGATACAGATGTGCCGGCCTCGATGGTTGCGGCAGATGTCTCCGGAATGGGAGCGGTGGTAGCCTCAGCTGCGCCGCTGTCTGCCGCCGCGGCAGTGGTCTCGGCGGAACCGCCGGCGCTGCCGGAATCATTTCCGCCGCCGCATCCTGCAAGTGTAACCAT
>CANQBN010000278.1 GCA_947588855.1 uncultured Lachnospiraceae bacterium | reverse complement strand
GCACCACGGAGGAGAGGATCGCCCCTTCGATCTGGCTGAGAGAAATATCATACAGCTCCAGGATGCTTTTGATATTGACGGCATATTCCAGATCGGTCTTGTTGTGATTGGTGGTAACCCGCTCCACGAAGTAGGTTTTTTTGTCGTCGATTCCTCCGATGACAATATTGGTGTTTCCCATATCGATTGCTAAGATCATAGTGAATCCCCCATGGTTGTCCTTTTCAGACCTGATATTTTGTGGTATAATAACGAGGAAAACATTGATGACGCTTGCGTCAATCAATGCTTGACGAGTGTTCCCATCGAGACGTAAGTCGAGATGGTATAATACTATCATATTTTTATGTAAAATAAAAGTACCCTTTTGCAGAAGGAGGATTTTCCATGCTAACCGGAAAAACCGTGGTGCTGGGCGTCAGCGGCAGCATTGCCGCCTACAAGATTGCCGGTCTTGCCAGCGCTCTGAAAAAGCTTCACGCCGATGTCCAGGTGATCATGACCCGAAACGGAACGCAGTTTTTCACGCCGCTGACCTTTGAGAGCCTGACCGGCAACAAGTGTCTGGTGGATACCTTTGACCGGAATTTTCAGTTCAGCGTGGAACATGTGGCCATTGCCAAGAAGGCGGATATTTTCATGCTGGCTCCGGCTACCGCCAATGTAATTGCCAAGGCGGCTCACGGTCTGGCGGACGACATGCTGACCACCACGTTTCTGGCCTGCCGCTGTCCCAAATACATCGTACCGGCCATGAATACCCAGATGTATGAGAATCCCGTTACCCAGGACAACCTTAAAACCTGTGTATCCTATGGTATGCATGTGATTGACCCGGCTGTAGGTTATCTGGCCTGCGGCGATGTGGGAGCCGGAAAGATGCCGGAACCGGAGGTGCTTCTGGACTATATTCTCCAGGAAATCGCGTATCCCAAAGACCTGGCGGGAAAGAAGATTCTGGTGACCGCCGGGCCCACTCAGGAGAAACTGGATCCGGTCCGTTATCTGACCAACCACTCCACGGGCAAGATGGGTTATGCTATTGCCAGAGTGGCGGTCCGGAGAGGCGCGGAGGTGACTCTGGTCACCGGTCCGACGGAAACAGAGAAGCCCCGTTTTGTGAAGCTTGTGGAGGTTGTCAGCGCCAGGGAGATGTTCGAGGCAGTGACGGCTGCCGCCCCGGCTCAGGACGCCGTCATCAAGGCGGCGGCGGTGGCGGATTACCGGCCGGTTTCCGCGGCTGACGAGAAGATGAAAAAGAAAGACGGCGAGATGTTCATCGAGCTGGGACGGACCGATGACATTCTGGGCTATCTGGGCCAGCACAAGAGAAAAGGTCAGCTTCTCTGCGGCTTTTCCATGGAGACGGAGAATCTGCTTGCCAATTCCAGGGAGAAGCTTCAGAAGAAGAATCTGGATATGATAGCGGCCAACAGCCTGAAGGTGGAAGGAGCCGGGTTCGGTACCGACACCAATGTGGTGACACTGATCACCGGAAAGGAAGAAACCGCCCTGGAAAAAATGAGTAAGGATGATGTGGCGGATCGGCTTCTCACAAAGCTGTTTTCCCTGTGACTGCCTGCGGATGCGGCAGGGATGAGTGGATTGCGGCTGTCCGATGAATCATCCGGCTGAAAAGAGAAGGAGAAGAACATATGCGTTACGAGAAAAGAGAAATTACAGTGGAAGGTCAGGTGACTGGTCCGGCGTCAGTGGACTGGTATCTGTTGGATTCTATCAGCGTGGCCCCGGAGAGGAAGAGGCCTCTGGTCATTGTCTGTCCCGGAGGCGGTTATGCCTACCGCTCCGACCGGGAGGCGGAGCCGGTGGTTATGAAGCTTTTGGCCATGGGATATCACTGCGGCCTGATGAATTATAGTGTGGCGCCCAGCCGTTTTCCCACATCTCTTCTGGAACTTGCCGAGGCGGTAGCCATGGCGCGGGAGAACGCCGGCCGGTGGAACGCGGACCCGGAGCAGATTTATGTCTGCGGATTTTCAGCGGGAGGCCATCTGGTCTGCAGTCTGGGCGTATTCTGGAGTCAGCAGTTCGTATTTGAGAGAATCGGAAGGATGGCCCAGCAGGTGCGTCCTGACGGTCTGATCCTGGCCTATCCGGTCATCACCGCCGGGGAATTCGCCCACCAGGGTTCTTTCGATTATCTTCTGGGCAGGACGAAGGAGGAAGAGCAGGCCGGGGCATGTCTTGAGGACAGCTGGGGGCAGAAATGGAGCCGGCAGCAGGTGTCTCTGGAACTCCAGGTTACGCCGGAGACTCCGCCGGTCTTTTTGTGGCACACCTATGAGGACGCTTCCGTGCCTGTGGAGAACAGCCTGCTTCTGGCGTCGGCCCTCCGCAGATGCGGCGTGAGCCTGGAACTTCATATTTATCCGAAGGGACCTCATGGCCTGTCCCTTGCCGATGATGAGACTTCCGGGTCCTGGCGGCCGGATCTTCTGGTTCCGTCGGTACAGAACTGGGTGGAGCTGGCGCACACATGGATAGAGGGCAGAAAATAGTGAGATTCGGCATATCCTGTCGGTCCTGGATAGAGAGCGGAAAAAAGTGAAATCCGGCATATCCTGCCGATTCTGCCGGGAGGAAATCCCTTGACGGAACGGCGGATTCATACTACAATGCCATAGGGCATAATGCCCAGTTTCCTGCATCCCTGTCCGGATCAACAGGGGAATACAGGTTTTCCCACAGTCAGTTTCAGGAACAGTCAGTATTAGAAATCGGAGGAATCGTTTTGGCAACAACTGCGGAAGAGATAAAGAAACGAAGAACATTTGCAATCATATCCCACCCGGACGCGGGCAAGACCACGCTGACGGAGAAATTTCTGCTGTACGGCGGAGCCATCAACCTGGCCGGCACGGTAAAGGGCCGGAAGGCCGCCAAGCATGCGGTGTCCGACTGGATGGAAATTGAGAAGGAGAGAGGAATTTCCGTCACCTCCTCGGTCATGCAGTTTGAATATGACGGATACTGCATCAATATACTGGACACGCCGGGACACCAGGACTTCTCGGAGGATACTTACAGAACCCTGATGGCGGCGGACAGCGCGGTCATGGTCATCGACGGTTCCAAGGGCGTGG
>CANQBN010000277.1 GCA_947588855.1 uncultured Lachnospiraceae bacterium | reverse complement strand
AAGTGGGTGATTTTTTTGAGATAGGGGTCCGAAAGCCTTATAGAATCAGGGCTGAAGATTCCGAGAAGTTATTTATGGCTAAAGGAGGACAGGCAATGCTTGCACAATCTCAACTCTATCCTGTAACAAATTCTGTTCGTACTTCCATGCTTCTGGATGGAATGTGGCGGTTCCAGTTTGATCCCGCATCCTGCGGCCAGGCCGAGGGGTGGGAGAATGGTTTGCCGGCGTCTATTTCTATGCCGGTTCCCGCCAGCTTTTCCGATTTTTTCACTTCGCACAAAGAACGTGATTACTGCGGTGATTTCTGGTATCAGACCAGTTTCTATGTGCCGGCGGACTGGAACGGCAGCATGTATGTCCGGTTCGGCAGCATTACCCACAGGGCGACTGTGTACTGCAACGGCCAGGAACTGTGCAGCCATGAGGGCGGTTTCCTTCCGGTGGTAGTTCCGGTGACAGCGGCAGTGAAAAAGGGACAGGAAAATGTCCTTGTGGTTAAGGCCAATAATGAACTGAGTGAGAAGTCTTTGCCCTGCGGTTCGGTGAAAGTTCTTTCTGACGGGCGCAAGCTGGGAAAGCCGTATTTTGATTTCTTTAATTATTCCGGTATTCAGCGCAGTGTATATCTGGTACATATCCCCCAGGAGGCGGTGACAGATTTTGATACGGCTTACGAGCTTCAGGGACAAGATGCCCTGGTGCATTACAGTGTAACGACCAGCGGCGATCATCCGGTTTCCGTAAGGCTTCTGGATGCGGAAGGCAATGTGGCGGCGGAAGGACAGGGCAAAACTGGAACCCTTGCGGTTGCTAATGCCCATCTCTGGCAGGTGCGCAACGCCTATCTGTACCGGCTGGTGATTTCTATCCACGACGGAGAAAAGCTTATCGACCAGTACAGCGCCAAAATCGGAATCCGCACCGTAGAGATTTCCGGTCCCAGGATTTTAGTGAACGGGAAGCCGGTATACCTTCGGGGCTTCGGCAAGCATGAGGACGCGGATATTATCGGCCGTGGCTTCAGCTGGGCGGTAGCCAAGAGAGATTTTGAGTGTATGAAATGGATCGGCGCCAACTGCTTCCGCACCAGCCACTATCCCTATGCCGAGGAATGGTATCAGCTGGCCGACGAGGAGGGTTTCCTGATTATCGACGAGGTGCCCGGCGTAGGTATGATGCGCTCCCTCTGGAATTTTGCGGCAGCCGGAAGCGGCAGCAAGTATACCTATTTCTTTGAGACGGACACAGTTCCCCAGCTGAAGGCCAACCATATCCTTCAGGTTGAAGAGATGATCCAGAGAGACAAGAACCATCCTTCCGTCATTGCGTGGAGCCTGTTCAATGAGCCGGAGACAACCAGCACGTTTGCTTATGATTATTTCTCAGAGGTATTTGCGGCAGCCCGGGCGCTTGATCCCCAGAAGCGGCCTCTGACGGGAGCCCTGGAGAAGAGCAGCGGCCCGGATACCTGCAAGTGCTATCCCCTGTGCGATTTTATCTGCCTGAACCGTTATTACGGCTGGTATATCTGCGGAGGCCCGGAGATTGACGAGGCAATCCAGCAGTTCCATGAGGAGATGGATCAGTGGGCGGCCCTGAATCTGAACAAGCCGTTTGTCTTCACGGAGTTTGGTACGGATACTCTGGGAAGCGTACACAAGCTGCCCAGCGTCATGTGGACCCAGGAATATCAGATGGAATACATGGAATTGAATTTTCAGGTGTTTGATTCCTATGATTTTATCCAGGGAGAAATGGCCTGGAACTTTGCGGATTTCCAGGCTGCGGAGGGAACCATGCGGGTAGACGGCAACAAGAAGGGCATCTTTACCCGCCAGCGTCAGCCGAAAGATGTGGCGTTTCTCTTCAAGAAACGCTGGGAGGAAATGAAAGACGCCAAGTGATGCGGCGATACTGCCCTGCCTCTTATGCGCGGAATTGATGAATGTACTTACGAGGAGTTTCAATACGCGCTGTCGGTGGGCGTAACCGCGCCTTTTTATCTTTCAAAGTTATTCGTACCGTATTTCAATGAAGGCGGTTCGATCATCAATATTTCATCGTCCCGTGACCGCATGAGCCAGCCCCAGACAGAGAGCTATACGGCAGCCAAAGGCGGGATAGCCGCCCTCACGCACGCTCTTGCCGTCAGCCTTGCCGGTAAAGTGCGGGTGAATTCCATTTCTCCCGGATGGATCGATACGTCTTTCAAAAATCATGAAGGGCCGGATGCCGTTCAGCAGCCGGTTCATCGGGTGGGTAATCCGCTTGATATTGCAAATATGGTGCTGTTTCTCTGCTCTGATAGGGCCGGGTTCATCACCGGGGAGAATATCTGCATTGACGGAGGAATGACCCGGCTGATGATTTATCACGGCGACCACGGCTGGGAATTGAAAGCATAAAGGTGATACGATGGGCAAGGGATTGTTTCAGGTGCGGTCTTGGGAGGACATAATCCGGCTGGTAGAAAATGTGGGCTTTCTTCCTTTTTTGCCAACCATATACCCGGCTTCTCCATAGAGGAATGCTGTCCGGGAGAACTGTGGTTTGCAGATGGAGTGGACGGCCCCAAAATGCGTACACCTGGATATTTAAAATTGGGGATTTAACCCCTGGTATATGGGTGTAAAAAACAGCGAGAATCCAGTAAAATCAAGGATTCCCGCTGTTTTTTTAAGTGGAGACGACAGGACTCGAACCTGCGACCCTCTACACGTCAAGCAGATGCTCTCCCAGCTGAGCTACATCTCCAACAAGAATATTATAAGCGATAACCGATTTTTTTGCAATAAGAATTTAGTGAAATTGCTTTTTTGCGGGCTTTAAAAGAAATTGATTTCAGCGGCGAAGCATCCGGCAGAAATCACAGGGGGAGAAATTCTGGCTGGCGGTTATGGTATACGGTGTAGAAGCGGAAGCCGCATTCTTTCAAAAGTTTCGCAGCCAGATTAAACTCATATCCCAGATAATCAGGCGTATGCGCGTCGGAACCGATGGTGATTAGCTCGCCTCCCAGCTGGCGCGGGTTTTTGACACCCCTAATCTCTAGAAAGCCTTATCAGGCTTATTTTTTTATGTCAAATTTATTTTTATATATTG
>CANQBN010000276.1 GCA_947588855.1 uncultured Lachnospiraceae bacterium | reverse complement strand
GAAATATTTTTGCGAGAATCTGCGGAAGCTGCATATCATCTGCGCGGGTTCGCTGCTGGGGGTTTCGCTTAAACGGGGCGCAATCTCATTTCCGGTGGGAAAGGTAGACCGCCTGCGGATGTACCCCATGACGTTTGTGGAGTTTGTGAGGGCCGATGGCGGAGCGGAGCTGCTGCGGGGACTTGAAAAATATGATATCCGGAGGGAACTGCCGGAGTTTTATACGGCGGCTCTGGAGAAGGAACTGCGGTATTATTATGTGGTAGGCGGAATGCCTGAAATCGTGGCCAAATGGGTGGAAAATCACAATTTTGAGCAGGTGGAGCGGCTGCAGGATCAGCTTCTTCTGGATTATGCCAGTGATTTCGCGAAATATGCTCCCAGAGGAGATGTTCCTAAGCTTGGCTGGATCTGGGATTCCATTCCGGTTCAGCTGGCGAAGGAGAACAATAAGTTTGTGTTCTCCCATGTGAAAGCCGGTAAGCGGTCGGCCGAGCTGGAGGATGCGCTGGAGTGGCTGGCGGACTCCGGGCTTGTCTATCGGCTGGAAATGGTCTCCGCGCCTGAGCCGCCGTTGTCTTACTGCGCGAATGCTGCCTATTTTAAGCTTTATATGGCTGATGTGGGATTGCTGAGGCGAAAGTCCGGGGTCTCTTACCGGACGATTCTTGAGGATTCTGCTGATTATCGGAATTATAAGGGAGCATTTACGGAAAATTTTGTGCTGACGGAGCTTACGGCTCTGGGGATCACCCCTCATTTCTGGCGGTCCGGGAACTTGGCGGAGGTGGATTTTCTGTTTGAATATGACGGTCAGATCATTCCCGCGGAGGCGAAAGCCGAGCTGCATACCCAGGCAAAAAGCTACCGGCAGTATTGTAAGAAATACAGTCCGAACATAGGATTTCGTTTTTCAATGAAAAACGCGGGGGAGAATCTGGTAGAAGAAACGCTGACGTACAGCGTCCCTCTGTATCTTGTGTGGAAGGTGAAGGAGTATTTGAGGAAATCAGAAGAGACAGGATAATGTGGATATAATAGAGTATACAGGTGCAGTATCTTTCCGGCCGGAGACCAGGAAACGATCCGGGCAGGATCGCGCTGCGGCGGGGCTGAAGATGTCATTGGACTGAAGATGTCGTTGACGCGGCCCGCCGCAGACAATGAATCCCGCAGGCGAGATTCCATTTTACAGAATTTCCCTCAGCTCCGCCCTGGGCTCCGCCACCAGGGAGTAGTTGGTGTGATAGATAACGAATCCGGGGGCGGCTCCGGCTACCTTGCGGATATGCTTTTTCTGGATATAATCGATTTCCACCTTATCATTGTTCCGGCCCTTGGAATAGTAGGCGGCCAGAGCGCCGGCCTCCTCAAAGACCCGGTCAGGGAGTTCTCTGCCCTCGGATTTCACGATGACGTGGGAGCCGGGGATTCCCTTGGCGTGGAACCACCAGTCATTTCCGGAGGCGAATTTGAAGGTCAGTTCTTCGTTCTGGTAATTGTTCTTGCCCACATAGATGTGGAAACCGTCGGAGGAGAGGTAGTGGAAGGGTCTGCTGGTGATCTTCGGTTTCTTATCGCCGGCATGGCGGCGTTTGATGTAGCCGTACTCCATCAGTTCTTCTTTGATCTGAACCAGATCGTCCTCCTTTAAGGCGATTTCCAGAGAGGTGGCGATGGATTCCAGGTGATCGATCTCTTTCTTTGTCTCCCCGGTCTGCTGTGTCATGGCCTCAAAGGTCCGTTTCAGCTTATTGTATTTGTCAAAAAATTTCTGTGAGTTTTCGCGGGCGGTCAGCTGGGGGTCCAGAGGGATCCGGATATCCTCGTTAGTGTAGTAATTAAGGCAGCGCAGTTCCTTCTCGCCGCCGGTCAGTTCATAGCCGTAGGTGTTGAGAAGCTCTCCGTAAATCTTGTATTTATCCCGCTTTTCCGTGTCTTTCAGCTGCTTCAGCTGCAGATCATATTTCTTGTAATTCCGCTCCAGGGCCGTCTGGACAATCTTGCGCAGATCCACGGATTTCTGGCGAATCCGGGTGACGGCGTCCCGGGAAGCATAGTAGGTTTCCAGAAGAAGACTGACGGAATCGAAAACCCGGGCATAATATCCGTTTTCGCCGGAGCCGCCATCGTCATACCGGCATCCGTAACACGTCAGCGGTATGGACGCGAATTCCACCGGTTCTCCGTTTCTGTAGACGATATTGGGAGTGAAATGTCCCTCCCGCACGTCGTCCATGAGAAGAGCGAAGGTATGGTACAGGTGGGTCAGTTCCGCCTCCGACCGCTCATTGGCAGACAGATCGCCGTCCATGGAGGCCAGATGGCAGAGTTCCGTGCCTACGATGGGACTGATGCCGGTGAAATTCATGTAGAGTGCCTTCTGAAGGGGAGCGGGGGTCCGGGTCATCCGCGCCGTGAATTCTGTCTCCGTCACATCGAGAGGATTCAGTTTTTCTACGGTTCTGGGAATGAAATATTCCCGGCCGGGCAGAACCTCGCGGACGGAGCTGATCTGGGCGGACACATGCTTGATGCTGTCCAGAATCATGCCGTCGTCCCGACAGAAGATGATATTGCTGTGTTTGCCCATCAATTCTACGATCAGCCGCTTCCGGCACAGGTCCCCCATTTCGTCCAGATGTTCGATCTCAAACTCAATGATCCGTTCCAGTCCCGGCTGAGATACCGATACAATACGGCCGCTGCCGATATGCTTTCTCAGAAGCATGCAGAAATTAGGGGCGGTCAAAGGTCCCGGCTTGTTGGTTTCCGTAACATAGATCAGGGGCAGGCTGGCGCTGGCTGACATTAAAAGCCGGTATGTTTCCCTGTAATTTTTGATGGTGAATAGAAGCTCATCCTTCTCCGGCTGGGCGATCTTGACAATCTTGGCCCCTTCCAGACGTTCTTTTAAATCTCTTACCAAATTGGCGATCACAATTCCGTCAAATGCCATAGTTTTTCATATCCTCCGGGTTCATGGTGCGTCTGCAGTCTGTTTGCCAGTGTCATTATACCGCGGGCGGCTCGTGGCTGTCAATTTCAAAACTTTCGTGAAGTGAAAAGTTAACTTCCACTTCTAAAGACTCCGGCAAAAAAGTTGCCGTTAGTGTTGCAGGAAAGGAT
>CANQBN010000275.1 GCA_947588855.1 uncultured Lachnospiraceae bacterium | reverse complement strand
GACTGTATTTTTGCAAAGTCCGGGCTAACGGAAGCGCCATCCGGGGCTTTGAGGGAGCGGCCGGCGGCGTCATCCGCTGGATCCGTCTGGCCAACGACACGGCGGTGGCCGTGGATCAGCTGGGCATGCGTCAGGGGGCGGTGGCTGTTTATTTGGACGTGTGGCACCGTGACCTGCCGGAGTTTCTGAACCTGCGCACCAACAACGGCGATGACCGGATGAAGGCCCATGACGTGTTCCCGGCTGTGTGCTATCCCGATTATTTCTGGGAGCAGGCCAGGGACAACCGAGGCGGCGACTGGTATCTCATGTGCCCCCATGAGATTCTAACCATTAAGGGTTACGCTCTGGAGAACTACTACGGCGACGAGTGGAAGAAGCGCTATCTGGACTGTGTCAACGACATGCGCATTACCAAGCGTGTGATCCCCATCAAGGAGATCATCCGGCTGATTCTGAAGAGCGCTGTGGAGACCGGGACGCCCTTTACCTTCAACCGAGACCATGTGAATCGCATGAATCCCAACGGACACAAGGGTATTATTTACTGCAGCAATCTGTGTACGGAGATTGCCCAGAACATGAGCGCAATCTCTTCCGTGGATCAGCGGATCGAGACCGTGGATGGGGAGACGGTGGTAGTCACTGTGACGAAACCTGGCGAGTTCGTGGTCTGTAACCTGGCCAGCCTGTCCTTGGGCAACATCGATGTGGAGAACCGGGAGGAGATCACCGAGGTAACCCGCAGTGTGGTCCGGGCCCTGGACAACGTGATCGATCTGAATTATTTCCCGGTGCCTTACGCCAAGCTAAACAACGAAAAATACCGGCCCATCGGTCTGGGAGTCAGCGGCTATCACCATATGCTGGCTAAGCACCATATCAAATGGGAGAGCGAGGAGCATCTGGCATTTGCCGAGAAGGTGTTCGCGGATATTCACTACGCGGCCATCGAGGCCAGCTGCGACAACGCCATCGAGAAGGGGAGATACCAGTATTTCGAGGGAAGCGACTGGCAGACGGGGGCCTATTTTGACAAGCGAAACCTGAACGATGAGCGGTGGGACGCCCTGCGGGCCAAGGTGGCGAAGAACGGCCTGAGAAACGCTTATCTGCTGGCGGTGGCGCCGACCAGCAGCACCAGCATCATCGCCGGGACTACCGCCGGCCTGGATCCGATCATGAACCGGTATTTTCTGGAGGAGAAAAAGAACGGCCTGATGCCCAGAGTGGCGCCGGAGCTGTCCATGGATACCTTCTGGTATTACAAGAACGCCCATCTGATTGATCAGACCTGGTCTGTGCGGGCCTGCGGCATCCGTCAGAGGCATATCGACCAGGCCCAGAGCATGAACCTGTATATTACCAACGAATATACCTTGAGCCAGGTGCTGAATCTGTACATCCTGGCCTGGGAACAGGGCGTCAAGACCATTTACTACATCCGCTCCAAGAGCCTGGAGGTGGAGGAGTGCGAGGCCTGCGCGTCATAAAATAAGGAGGAATACGCGACATGGAAGAAATGCTGAAGAAACCATTATTTAACCCGGACGGAGACACAGACGTCCGTCTGCGCCGCATGGTGGGCGGCAATACCACCAATCTGAATGATTTTAATAATATGAAATACTCCTGGGTCAGCGACTGGTACCGCCAGGCTATGAACAATTTCTGGATTCCGGAAGAGATCAACATGAGCGTGGATATCAAGGATTACCGGAGACTGCCGGGGCCGGAGCGGAGAGCCTATGACAAGGTGCTTTCTTTTCTAATCTTTCTGGACAGCATCCAGACGGCTAATCTGCCAAATATCGGCGAGTATGTCACAGCTAATGAGGTGAATCTGTGCCTGGCCATCCAGACTTTTCAGGAGGCCATCCATAGTCAGAGCTACAGCTATATGCTGGATACCATCTGCGAGCCCCAGGAGCGCAACGACGTGCTCTATCAGTGGAAGGATGATGAACATCTGCTTGCCCGGAATAAGTTCATCGGCGATCTGTACAATGATTTCCAGAAGGACAAAGAGCTGGATGTGTTCACGAAGACTCTGGTGGCCAACTATATTCTGGAGGGCGTGTATTTCTACAGCGGATTCATGTTTTTCTATAATCTGGGACGCAACAACCTGATGCCCGGCTCTGTCCAGGAGATCCGCTACATCAACCGGGATGAGAATACCCATCTGTGGCTGTTCCGCAACATTCTTCTGGAACTTCAGAAGGAGGAGCCGGAGCTGTTCACCGAGGAGAAGAAGGCCGTGTATCGTGGTATGATTAAAGAAGGCTGCGAGCAGGAGATCCGCTGGGGCCATTATGTCATCGGTGACGATGTTCAGGGATTGAACAAGGAAATGATTACAGATTATATTCAATATCTGGGCAATCTCCGTTGCACCAACATCGGTCTGGATCCTATTTATGAAGGTCATGAGCAGGAGCCGGACAGCATGCGGTGGGTGTCTCAGTATTCTAACGCCAATATGATCAAGACGGATTTCTTCGAGGCCCGCAGCACAGCCTACGCCAAGAGCAGCGCCCTGGAGGACGATCTGTAGAAGAGCAGCTGAAAGCCAGAAATGCAGAAGACAGCCCCGAATCGGTACAAAGCCGGTCGCGGCTGCCTTTTTATTACGTCAGTATGCAAAAAACGCGCCAGTGACGCGTTTTTTGTATTACTTCAGAACAATTCAAACTCATTTAACCGGAAGAGCATTATCTCGTGGGAGGATAGGATTAGGTCAGGATATCCTGTCTCAGAATATGCTGGATCCGCTCTTCGTCCAGGCCCCGGATCACCTCGGTCGCCATGCGGATGGTTGCTTCGATATCCGCGCCGGCACAGTAGTTATAATGGGTGTGGACATAACGGCAGGGGATGCCCAGAACCAGCACTGGAACCGCCTGATGGGTCAGGCTAATCTTGCCGGCGTTGGTGCTGCCGCCCCGGCGCACCGCGTCCTGATACGGAATGCCGTATTTCTTTCCAAGCTCATGGGCATACTCGATGAAAACAGGATTGGCCACGTAGCTGTTGTCCATATGGCGGATCTGAGTACCGCTCTTTAAGCAGCTCTGGGCCACTCCGGTCCGGAAATAGAAATCATCTGCGGGAGAACCTTCAAAAACGATAGCCAGGTCCGGCTTTACCTGCTG
>CANQBN010000274.1 GCA_947588855.1 uncultured Lachnospiraceae bacterium | reverse complement strand
CCGGCGCTCGCCGGGATGATCCGGGTTGCGGAGACCCCGGGGCTGCGGCTGTGGCAGGACGCGGTGTCCGGCCGGGCGGTGTGCGGCTGGGAGTGAAGAATCTAAAGATCAAAAAGTGATGCAAGCGTTACAAAGGGCGTTCTGACCCATAAAACGCGAGATTTCGTTCTACACCCTGACCACGGAACACAGATCCAGAGCCGCCATCATCACTGCCGCCAGAATCAGCGGAATCATGCCGTCAATGTAGCCTGTGACCGCGTCCAGATGATAGTATCGAATATAAGCGATCATACTGACCAGCCCAAAGACCAGGGTCACCGCCGCAAATGCCTGCGCAGCAGACGGCTGGAAGATCCCGGTTCCCCACAGCATATGAATCTCCGCCAGGGTCAGGGCCGTCCAGGCGACAATCAGAAGCAGTTCCGTCGTCACGGGCCTTTTTAACAGCGCCCACGTGCCGGCTGCCAGAAGAAGGTACGCGACTGCCGCAAACAGCATTATTTTTCCCAGAGATAACAGGCTCTGCTGCATCTGTGCCCCCTGAATGCCCTGAACGATCCAGAATACTCCTGCCACTCCGAAAATCAGGGCCGGAAGCAGCAGCCAGCCGGATTTCATCCCTTTTACCGCTCCCACCGGCTTAAAAGCCAGTATCCACCACAAAAGATAAAACAAGCTGCAGACAATCAAAAGCAGATTCCCCATCAGCACCAGCCTGACCGATCTCTCCATCTCCATGTTCCACCTCCGACTTCCAAATACGGTAATATCAAGTACTGTCTCCAATACAAACAAAGCGTCACTGGCGCTTTGTTTGCATACTGACGTAATATGAGCAGAGCGTCACTGGCGCTCTGCTCGCATACTGACGTAATACAGATTTCCTTGCTATATTTTCGCCTGCCAATTCCGTATAAATACATTATACTCCTCAGCTTTATCACCTGCAACCTGCATTCCGCATGCGGCTGGGCAGATGAAAAACTGCCACGTTCCGAGACGTTGGTCCAAGACGTCTGCAATAAAATTTTCAAAAACAGTTGTCCATATTCCGAATCCATGATACACTATGGGTAGCAGTTTTTGAAGTCTACGGTTACGCGCAGTAACCCAACCGTACAGGGACGTACGCAAAAACTGCTGCTTTTATGTAAAAATACGCAGTATTCCACACTACCGCAAAGACAAGGAGGAAATCATATGAACAATCAAGAACCTATCCGTGATGCCAGAACCCTGGGTACGCCAAAAATGCTGATCCTGGGGCTCCAGCACATGTTCGCCATGTTCGGCGCTACCGTTTTGGTGCCTATTCTGGTCCAGTCGTACGGACTGCCCCTGAGCATACAGACCACCCTGCTTTTCGCAGGCATCGGCACTCTGTTTTTCCACGTCTGCACCAAGATGAAGGTTCCCGCTTTTCTGGGTTCTTCCTTCGCTTTTCTGGGAGGCTTTGAAGCGGTAGCCAATCTGGATCAGGGCATCTACGCAGGCATGGCCGCTCAGGACAAACTGGCCTACGCTCTGGGAGGCGTGGTAATCGCCGGTCTGCTGTATGTGGTTCTGGCTGCTATCATCAAGGCTGTAGGCGTCCACAAGGTCATGCGTTTCCTGCCCCCTGTGGTCACCGGTCCTATCATTATCCTTATCGGCCTGAATCTGGCCCCCTCCGCCGTGAACAACGCCCAGACCTGCTGGTGGCTGGCCCTGGTTGCCATCGCCATCATCGTGGTCGCCAACATCTGGGGCAAGGGCATGGTCAAGATCATTCCCATTCTGCTGGGCGTGGTGGGTTCCTATATCGTGGCCCTGGCAGCCAACGCCATGGGTGCCACCAATGCCGCCGGAGCGCCGCTCATTGATTTTTCCACTGTGGCCCAGTCCCGGATTGTGGGAATTCAGCCTTTTATGATTGCCAAATTTGATCTGACATCAATTCTTGTCATGGCTCCCATTGCCATCGCTGCCATGATGGAGCATATCGGCGACATGTCCGCCATCTCCGCCACCGTAGGTGAAAATTTCATTGACGATCCCGGCCTTCACCGGACCCTGATCGGCGACGGTATCGCCACTTCCCTGTCCGGCCTCTTCGGCGGTCCGGCCAACACCACCTACGGCGAAAATACCGGCGTTCTGGTTCTGAGCCGGGTCTATGATCCCAAGGTTATCCGCCTGGCGGCTGTCTATGCCATCGTGCTGTCCTTCAGCCCGGCTTTCGCCGCCATCGTCAATTCCATTCCCACTGCCATCATCGGCGGCGTCAGCTTCATCCTCTACGGCATGATCTCTGCCATCGGCGTGCGCAATGTGGTTGAAAATCAGGTGGACTTCACCAACTCACGGAACCTGATCATTGCCGCCATTATCATGGTCTGCGGCCTGGGCTTCACCGGCGGCATCACCTTCACAATTGGCGGCGCTTCCATCACTCTGACCGCTCTGGCTATCGCCGCCATCGCGGGCATCGCCCTCAACGCGATTCTGCCTGGCAAGGACTATACCTTCGGCGAGCCTGCGGCGTCAGACGGACGGCCCTCCGGCGATTTGGGACGGTACTAAACGGATACTACAGCGGATAAAATATCCGCACCACCTACAAATACGAGCAGAGCGTCACTGGCGCTCTGCTCGCATACTGACGTAAAGAACGAAAAGAAGATGGCTGCTGTCATTGCACAGTCGCCATCTTCTTTTATTATGCAGCCTGACAAATCGCTCCACTGGCGTGTTTTGCCGAATCATCTCAGGAACTCAACTATTTTGTCTCCCATTTGTCCGGTAGAAAGAAGGTGCTTTCCTTCCGCCCAGATGTCCCGGGTGGCAAATCCTTCCGCCAGCGTTTTCTCAACCGCTGTCTCTATTGCGGATGCTTCCCTCTCAAGTCCGAAGGTATACCGAAGCATAAGCGCTGCCGCCATAATCATTCCAATAGGATTGACCTCCCGTTTCCCGATGATGGATTCATCGGGATGATGAAGCTGATTGGGCGTATAGATTCCATGGTTTTCCGGGTTCAGCTCTGCCGAGGCATACAGATAAGGGGTTCCCGTCATCTGTGTACCCTCATCGGAAATAATATCTCCAAACAGGTTTGAGGTTACCAGCACGTCAAAAGTCTCCGGTGAGACCAGAATCCGCATAGCCGCGTTGTCAATCCTATTGGAATG
>CANQBN010000273.1 GCA_947588855.1 uncultured Lachnospiraceae bacterium | reverse complement strand
CAAGCACAATCTGTATTACATTCTGGTGGATCTGCTCCTGAGCTCGCTGCTGGCGCTGGTGTATACCAACGACCTGTTCACGGCCTACGTGTTTGTGGAGATCAATACCATCGCCGGCTGCGGCCTGATCATGATCCGTCAGTGGGGCAGAAGCCTGTCCGCGGCCATCCGGTATATGGTCATGAGCTCTCTGGGCTCCGGCCTGTTCCTGATCGGTTTAAGCCTTCTCTATGACGTGACCGGCCAGCTGCTGATGATTCCCGCCAAGGAGGCAGTAGCCCAGCTTGCGGCGACGGACGCCTATGTGATTCCCATGCTGGTGATCCTGGCGGTGATCAGCGTAGGCCTTGCCATCAAAAGCGGCCTCTATCCTTTCCATTACTGGATACCGGATACCTACGCTTACGCCACGCCCGCGGCCAGCGCGGTGCTGTCCGGCCTGGTGTCCAAGGGATACATTTTCCTGCTGATCAAGATCCTGTACCGGGTCATGTCCCCGGAACATCTGATGGAAAGCTACACCCTGGACGTGCTGTACTGGTTTGGCATCGCCGGAATGATGATGGGTTCCATTCACGCCATTCAGGAGAAGGATACGGGACGGATGATCGCCTATTCTTCCGTGGCCCAGATCGGATATATTTACATGGGAATCGGCCTGGGCACCCAGGCGGGAACCACGGCGGCCATCTTCCATATTTTCTCCCACGGAGCCACCAAGGCCCTGCTGTTCATCAGCGCCGTGGGACTCTACGAGGCCTCCGGCGGAGAGCGGGACTATCTGAGCCTCCGCGGAGCCGGCTACCGGAACCCTCTGGCGGCCATCGGTTTTACGGTGGGGGCCATGTCCATGGTGGGCTTCCCCATGTTGTCCGGATTTATCTCCAAGCTGTTGTTTGCCACCTCGGCATTTGAAAATACAGGGAAGCTGCTTCCCACGCTGATCGCTCTGGCCATCAGCACTACGCTGAACGCTGTGTATTTCCTGCGGCTGGTCATCAGCCTGTACCGGCCGGAGAAAAGAAAAGTGGACGAGGTTCACAAGGATTCCTGGAATCTTCGTCTGGCCGTCGTCTGTTTTATCCTGCTGAACCTGGTGCTGGGCCTGTTCTCACAGCCCATCGTGCGCGCCATCGGTCAGGGGCTTATCATGTTTAGTTAGGAGGGAGAACGTATGTTAATGCTTTTGGCGGTGTTTGTGCCGATTCTGGCAGGCGTTCTGGTTCTTGCCTTAAAAAATCTGAAGGAAAATCGAGGTGTCCTGACCGGCTGCTTTACGGCGGTGCTGGCGGCGGAAGCGGTGCTGGTGATTCTGGCCGTGATGGGCGGCGGAAGCGTCACGCTCTGGAAATTGACGGATACCATAACCCTGGGACTGAAAATCGACCGGGTGGGCAGCCTGTTTGCGGTTCTCACATCGGTGATGTGGCTGCTGGCAGGAATCCATTCCACTTCTTATATGAAGCATGAGCATGATGAGCAGCGGTTTTATGGATTCTACCTGATTGTGGTAGGCGTTCTGGAAGGGCTTGATTTCTCGGCGGATCTGATCACCATGTACGTGTTCTACGAGATGATGACCTTGACTTCCCTGCCGCTGGTTCTCCATGAGCTGACGAAGGAGGCCATCCATGCGGGCCTGAAATATCTGTTTTATTCGGTGGCAGGCGCTTTCCTGGCGCTGTTCGGAATCTTCTTCCTGGCCAATGTTTGCGGAAATCTGCAGTTTACGGCAGGGGGAGTGGTAACTCCGGACATGGCTGCCGGGAAGGAAGGACTTATGCTGTTCGCTGTCTTCGCCATGATCGTGGGTTTCGGTACCAAGGCCGGCATGTTCCCCCTTCACGGCTGGCTGCCTACGGCCCATCCGGTGGCTCCGGCTCCGGCCAGTGCGGTGCTGTCCGGCGTCATCACCAAGGCCGGCGTCATTGCTATTATCCGTGTGATTTATTTTATCGTGGGACCGGCTATGATCCGCGGAACCTGGGTTCAGTACGCCTGGATGGTTCTTGCCCTTCTCACGGTGTTTATGGGCTCCATGCTGGCTTACCGGGAAAAGGTGATGAAGAAACGGTTTGCCTACTCCACGGTCAGCCAGGTTTCTTACGTGCTGTTTGGACTGAGCCTTCTGGAGCCCACGGCTTTCGTGGGGGCCCTTTGCCATGTGGTATTCCATTCCGTGATCAAGGATGCGCTGTTTTTGTTCGCCGGCGCCGTGATCGTAAGGACCGGTTGGACTAGGATCGAGCAGCTGCGGGGGCTGGGCAGAATCATGCCCAAGGCCCTGGCATTCTACACACTGGCGGCCCTGGCCCTGATCGGAATTCCTCCGGCCAGCGGCTTTGTCAGCAAATGGTATCTGGCCACCGGGTCCCTGGCTTCCGGAACCGGAGTCTTAGGCTTTGTGGGGCCGGTGATCCTGCTGATCAGCGCCCTCCTTACGGCCGGTTATCTGCTTCCCATTATGATTCAGGGATATTTCCCCGGACAGGATTTTGACGGGCAGGAGATTAAGGAGAGAGGACTGGAAGGAAAAGAGCCGGAACCGACCATGCTGGTTCCCATCGGGATCCTGGGGATCGCGTCCCTGCTTCTCGGATGCTTCCCGGGGCCGCTGATCGCGTTTGCCCGGAGCATCGCGGAGATGGTCTTATAGCGGTCAAATGAGCGGCGGCGTGTGAGAATTTGTCTGTCTGCCGCTGCAGGCGGCGCAAAGTTCGGTTACATTTAGGCTTGACGGAGGAAGAATCATGTATGATTCATTGATGACGGCGGTAGTATTGCTTCCCATCCTCTTCGGATTCCTGCTTTTGATATTTAACAGTCCCATTAAAAACGGACACCATGAGCGGATGATGGAGATTGTGACGGAGTGCCTGGTGGTGGTCAACAGCCTGCTGGTGGCGGCGCTGATCGTTTCCACCGGCGGCCGCAGCGGCAATCTGGTGCTGTTTCGGCTGTACGGCCAGCTGACGGTAATGTTTAAACTGGATCTGATGGGCAGTGTGTTTGCGGGCCTGGTGTCGTTTCTGTGGCCGCTGGCAACCCTGTATTCCTTTGAATATATGAAGCACGAGAGCAGAAGGCCTATGTTTTTTGCTTTCTACACCATGACCTTCGGCGTTACCCTGGGCGTGGCCCTGGCCGGCAATCTGGTGACCATGTATCTGTTCTATGAGATGCTGACCTTTGTCACC
>CANQBN010000272.1 GCA_947588855.1 uncultured Lachnospiraceae bacterium | reverse complement strand
CCAGGGCATTACATAATCATAGACAGGTGAGGGCGGTCATCGATTTTCTGCCTCAGCTGACGTGGGAGGAAACGGAGCGTCTGCTGACAGACCGTCTCGGACGAGCAGGCGCAGCCGGTATCGTGGGATATGCGAAAACAGCCGGCCATGAGTCGGAGATACCGGAAGAAGGTTGTGGCACAAAGGGTCATGGAGAAGGTCATGACACAGAAGGTTGTGGCATAGAAGGTCGTGGCAGGGCCCTCGGTCAGACCTGCGAGCAGTTTATGACGGGACTGCTCAACAAAAAGCTGTGTCTGGTTCTTCTGAAACGGGCGCAGATCGATGCAAATGCGAAGACGGAAGAAATTCCTGATGAAAAATGGAGAGTCCTGATTAAGCAGATAAAAGCTTTTGAG
Organism: uncultured Lachnospiraceae bacterium; assembly: GCA_947588855.1. Taxonomy (GTDB): domain Bacteria; phylum Bacillota; class Clostridia; order Lachnospirales; family Lachnospiraceae; genus UBA3402. The sequence goes on along the minus strand of CANQBN010000272.1, from coordinate 2,800 downwards.
ACTTATGTAACCGCGGTCAATTCCTTTGAGCAGGCCCAGGTCTGCTGCGGCGGGGTGGATTCGGCGGAGGTGGATCCGGCGACTATGGAATCCCGGCTGGTCAGGGGACTTTATTTTGCAGGGGAGATTCTGGATGTGGACGGAATCTGCGGCGGATACAATCTCCAGTGGGCCTGGTCCAGCGGGGCCGTGGCCGGGAAGGCAGCCGCAGGTGGGAAGGAGGCTGTGGCCGGGAAAGCAGCCTCGGGCGGAAGGACAGTCGTGGCCGGAAAAGCAGCTGCGAGCGGGAGATTTCGAACGATACAGAAAAGACAGGCAGGTAGCATATGATACGGATCACGCAGTTAAAACTTCCTATAACGCACACAGAGCAGGAGCTGATCGCAAAGGCGGCGAAGCTTCTTCGCCTGCCGGAGGACAGGATTCTGTCCTGGCGGATTGTGAAGCAGTCCGTTGACGCCAGGAAAAAGCCTCAGATTCAGTATATCTATACGGTGGATGTGGAGGTGTTCGGAGAACGTCAGGCAGTAAAAAGAGCGAAGAGTTCCCAGGTAACCATAGCGGAGGAAAAGGAATATCATTTTCCGGGAACGAAAGGAAAATCAGAACGGAAATCAGACTCAGGGCAGGGACAGAAGACAGGGAGAACACCAGAAGAGCGGGCGAAACCGCAATCGGAGCGGAAGCCCTGTGGATATCCTCCTGTTATCGTGGGGAGCGGTCCTGCAGGTCTCTTCTGCGGTTACATGCTGGCAAAAGCGGGGTACTGCCCGGTGATTCTGGAACAGGGCGAGGATGTGGACAGCCGCAGACGGAAGGTGGAGCAGTTCTGGCTGGGCGGAGAGCTGGATGTCCGTTCCAATGTTCAGTTCGGGGAAGGCGGAGCGGGAACGTTCTCCGACGGCAAGCTGAATACTATGGTGAAGGACCCGATGGGGCGGAGCCAGGAGGTGCTGCGTATTCTGGCGGAGCACGGCGCCGACCCGTCTGTTCTTTATGTCAATAAACCCCACATCGGCACGGATGTGCTGGGAAATGTGGTGAAGAATATGCGAAATCACATTATTGAGATGGGAGGGAAAGTCGTATTTGGAGCCAAAGTGACGGAACTTCTCATTGAAAATGGTGCGGTCGCAGGAGTGCGCGTCGCCTGCAGCGCCGAAACGGCGGAGGTCGGACTGACTGGGGTGGATTACACGTCTGATGACCGGACAGATTACAAGGTGGATGCCGGGACGAATTGCAGGATGGATGCCGGAATGGGTGACAGGGCAGATGACAAGGCAGATTCAGGGCGGCAGGTGCAGTATGTTCTTAAGACCGGCCAGGTGGTGCTTGCCATTGGTCACAGCGCCAGGGATACCTTCTCCATGCTGCTTGAAAAGGGCGTGCCCATGCAGCCCAAATCCTTTGCGGTGGGCCTGCGGATTCAGCATCCCCAGAAGATGATCAATGAATCTCAGTATGGATTTTCTGAGAGCCCCATACTGGGCCCGGCCGATTATAAGCTGACTCACCAGACGGCAGGCGGAAGAGGCATCTACTCCTTCTGCATGTGCCCCGGAGGTTACGTGGTCAACGCCTCCTCCGAGAAAGGATATCTGGCGGTCAACGGCATGAGCAATCATGACCGGGCCGGACAGAACGCCAACAGCGCCCTGATCGTGACGGTGACGCCGACGGATTTCAGGGAAGATATGATTGCCGCAAAAGAAGATTTCCCACCGGCTAAGGGGGATTTTGCGCCGGAGAAGAAGGATTTTCCGCCGGCAGGAAAGAATTCTCCCCTGGCCGGCGTGGAGTTTCAGAGGAGACTGGAAAAACTGGCCTTTACCTATGGGGGAGGAAAGATCCCGGTTCAGCTGTACGGGGATTTTTGCGCGAACCGGTCCAGTGGGGACTGGGGAGAGGTAGGACCGGAATTTAAGGGAACCACGAAATTTGCCAATCTGCGGGAGACACTCCCGGCATTTATCTCGGAATCCATAGTGGAGGGTGTGGAAGCTTTTGAACAGAAGATCCGCGGCTTTTCCCGCTATGACAGTATCCTGGCAGGAGTGGAGAGCCGGACATCCTCGCCGGTGCGGATCATGAGAGACGAGGGCTTTGAAAGTGAGATCAAGGGTCTGTTCCCATGCGGGGAGGGAGCAGGCTACGCCGGCGGCATCACCTCTGCTGCTATGGACGGCATGAAGGTGGCGGAGGAGATTGCGCAGCGGTACAGACCACTAATTTAAAAAAGTGCTGGACTAAGGTTTTCATGTATGATAAACTACATACGAACGAAGTAACAAGGGGCTGTTTCAGAATGAACGGCCCCTTTGTAATGGGTTTTATGCTGTTACACCTGCTTTGAGTTTTTTTACCTCATCAAGAGATAGACCGGAAATAGCAGCTATTTCATCAAGCGCATACTTCTCTGCTTTCAACATACGAAGAGCGACTTCCGTCATTCCCTCTTTGAGTGTCTGATTTCTCATATCTTCCATAGCCTTGCACATGACTGCGATTCCCTCCTTACTTTCTTTAAAATAGCGGACTCTGTTTGCCAGAATATCGTAGAACATATCCGATGGATCGGTGCAGGAAAAGTCGTGCATTAACTTTCCGATTGGCGATTCGTCGCGATATGCGCCGTTTACATATAAGATGTGTGAACCGTCCTCAAATTTTTCTCCAGTTTCTAATATGCAGCGTTCGATCTGATACAATGGTTTTCCTTTTTTCATAACAATCTCCATTCCGCCGCCTTTCAGTTGGCGGCACAAATAGTAATGAAAGTCTCGACTCCCTCTACGTT
>CANQBN010000271.1 GCA_947588855.1 uncultured Lachnospiraceae bacterium | reverse complement strand
GCGCCTTTAGACGCTGGCCGAGTAGTGCGGGCTTATAGCCCGCGTCCGAGCCACCCGTTTTACGGGTGGCGGCGACTCGGCGGAAAACGATGGATCGGCTGTTGAATTTTTCGGTTAAAAACATTTGTACTTGTCCTTTATCTGCGCTATAATTTAAATAAGAATCAGGGGCAGGAGGTGCGCGTGATGTTGAACAAGATCGGCAGAGAGATTCCGGATGAAATTCTGAAGGCCTATGGCAAAGAGGGCTTTCAGGGATCCTGCTATCGGAACGGGGTCAGTTATAAAAAGGCAACGCCTATGGTGAGAGGAGTTGTGGATCCTCAGGAAGGAAAGATGGTATCCTCCATTCGGGAAGCGTTGGAGAAATGCGGGGCCAGAGACGGTATGGTCTTCAGCTTCCATCATCATTTTCGGGATGGAGATTATATTGTTAATATGGTTATGAAGGAAGCGGCTGATATGGGGCTTCGGGACATCACCATCTGCGCCAGTTCGTTGGGTGCGGCCCATGACCCGGTGGCGGAATACATCGAGCAGGGAATTGTGACAGAGATTCAGTCTTCCGGAGTGAGAGGGAGGATTGGAGAGGCTATCTCCAGGGGAAAACTGAAGCGGCCGGCTATCATTCGTTCTCACGGCGGCAGGGTCCGCGCCATCGAGGAAGGAGACGTTCATATCGATATCGCGTTTATCGGCGCACCCACCTGCGATGAATATGGCAACGCCAGGGCGCTGGGAGGCAAAAGCGACTGCGGCGTTCTGTCCTATTCTATGGTAGACGCTAAGTATGCGGATCATGTGGTGGTTATCACAGACTGCCTGGTTCCTTATCCTAATTGTCCCGCCAGCATTTCCCAGGTGGATGTGGACTATGTATGTGTGGTGGAGCAGATCGGCAACCCCAATAAGATTGTCAGCAATGTAGTCCGTATGACGAAAGACGTGAGAGAACTGATGATGGCCCGTTACTGTACCCAGCTGATGGCGGAGTCTCCTTATTTCAAAGATGGATTTTCTTTCCAGACAGGAGCCGCAGGGGCCACGCTTGCGGTGAATTCCATGCTGAAACCCATTTTGCAGGAGCGGGGGATTAAGATGGGATTTGCCATCGGCGGTATCACCAAGCCCATGTGCGATCTGCTGGACGAGGGCCTGGTCCGTAAGATCGTTGACGCCCAGGCCTTCGACCTGGGAGCTATTGAATCTTTGAGAACGAATCCCAATCATTTTGAGATATCCACTTCCGAGTATGCCAATCCCATGAACAAGGGCGCCTATGTCAATAAGCTGGATTTTGTGCTTTTGGGGGCACTGGAAGTAGATGTGGATTTCAACGTCAATGTGGTGACCGGTTCCGATGGCATTGTCCGGGGAGCGCCGGGCGGCCATCCGGACACGGCGGCGGGAGCCAAATGCGCCATTATCATTGCACCTCTGATCCGCGGACGGATTCCCACCATCTGCGACCGGGTGGTGACGGCTGTGACGCCGGGGGAGTGTGTTGATGTGGTCATCACCGATTACGGTATCGCCATCAATCCCAGACGGAAGGATCTTCTGGAGGTGTACAAAGATTCCAAGCTGCCTTTCCGGACTATAGAGGAACTGCGGGATATGGCCTACGCCATCACCGGGAGGCCGGAGGAGATTCCCTTTAAGGATCGGGCAGTGGCTCTGGTGGAAAGCCGGGATGGAACGATCATGGATGTGATTCGTGAGATTGACGAGTGAGACGGACAGATGGGTGGATGCAATGGATAAAAGGAAACTATACACTGTACAGGGAAGCTTTGCGCGGAAGCAGCGGTGCGGACGCGGAATGACGGGGGTGAATGAGAATGTATGAGTCCGGTGAAAATTATCTGGAGACGATCTTGATCCTGAAGGAGAAGCAGGGGGCGGTTCGCTCCATTGATATTGCCAGAAAACTGAATTTCAGCAAGCCAAGCGTCAGCCGGGCGGTGGGTATTTTAAGGGAGGACGGTTATCTTACCATGGAGCCTACAGGAGAGCTGGAGCTTACGGAGAAGGGTATGGAAAAAGCCGGGGCCATCTATGAACGCCACAGGACTTTAACAGCGTTTCTTCAGAGGGTGGCCGGCGTGACGCCGGAGGTTGCCGAGGAGGATGCCTGCCGCATGGAGCATATTATCAGCGACGAGACATTTCGGGGAATTAAGCGGTTTATGGAGAAATAAGCAGGAGAGTAACCGGAAATTTTCTGAGAAAATAAATGACAGATGATAAAATGTATCGTATAATGATAAAATAATGGCTGTTTTGGTTTCTTTTGTTTCAGGAGGGGAAGAGTATGAGTACAACGGAGAAATATCTGGAAGCGCTGGATGAGGCAGATCTGTTTGAAAACTCAGCCCATCGAACCAGATTTAAAGAACTTATGGATTGTTATTCCGGTTATCCTTTTTTTACAAAAGGACTTTGTAAGTGCATGTATATGTCGGCTTGGGATGATGAGCATTTTGCCATTATGCTGCAGACGCTGAACGATATGGCGATTGGAAAAGAGCGGAACACGGAGGACATGCGTTTTCAGGGAGAATTGCTGGCAGAGGAACACATGGACGGCGAGTATTATGCATACCAGCTGTCCAATGCGTTTCTGGACGGACGAAAGTTTCAGCCTGTGGAATATATGCATGCGGCGCCGGAGTTCCGCTATATTATTGAGAGGTCCCTGGCGGCGGAGAAAGTTATCGACCAGGTGGAGTAGAGATTGCATGGGGAAACGGTATGTATTGATGGCGGCGGTTCTTGCGGCGGCTTTTGTGGTGACGTGCGGCTGCGGAAGGCAGAAAGGCGCCGGCGAGGCGGAGTCGGTTCAGGGACAGGAGGCAGCGTCGGATTCGGAGTCTGGTCGGGGGCAGGATGCCGCGGATGATTCTGTGACGGATGAGAACGGAGAGGCTCCGGCGGAGAATTCCAGTTTGCAGACGGACCCTTTGGAAGCGGACGAGTCCAATATTGCCGCGATTCTGGAGGAACTGACAGACCAGCCCAGGCCGAGCGGTTCCGACGGAGAGACGGCTGCAGCCGAATACATTTTGAATTATATGAAAGAATTGGGATATGAGGCTTCTCTGATGCCTTTTACCCAGGAAGGTTCCTGGTCTGACGAGCAGCCGGCGTCCGGCACCAATGTGGAGGCGGTTCTTTCCGCGGGCGCGCAGGAAGATGCGGCAGTAACAGGCAGGGAAC
>CANQBN010000270.1 GCA_947588855.1 uncultured Lachnospiraceae bacterium | reverse complement strand
GTGGTTGTCTGTTTCATATGTCTCCGTTTTTCGGATCGCGAAAAACTCCGACATATTCAACAGGCTAAAGCCCGTAAACCAAGTGGTAGTCGCAAAATTTGCGACTACCACCAAGCATGGCGCATTGGATGGGAAGTCGCAGACACATATGACAGAATACTATAACCTCGATGTTATTATCTCCGTCGGCTATCGAGTGAAATCCCAGCGAGGCATCGCATTCAGAAGATGGGCAAATTCTGTTTTGAAAGAATACATAATCAAGGGATATGCGCTGAACAATAACCGTATCGATCAGCTCGGTGAGGTGATACGGATCATGAAACGCACAGAAAACAACTTGGACAGCCGGCAAGTCCTTTCCGTTATTGAGAAATACAGTGAGGCGCTAAATCTCCTGGATTCCTATGACCATCAGAATATGGCCCGCCCGGAAGGAACACAGGCCACCTATGTTCTCACTTATGAAGAAAGCCGAAAAGTAATCGACAGTATGCGGTTTGGCAATGAATCCGAACTCTTTGGAAAAGAAAAAGACGACTCCTTTAAGGGAAGCATTGGCAATGTCTATCAGTCGTTTGGCGGTCAGGATATGTATCCCACCCTGGAGGAAAAGGCTGCGCATCTTCTTTATTTCATAACGAAAAATCACAGCTTTTATGACGGAAATAAACGTATCGCTGCGACCATGTTTTTGTATTTTCTGGATAAAAATGACGCATTGTTTTCAGGCGGAGAGAAAATAATTGATGACCATACTCTGGTAGCCTTGACCATTATGATCGCGGAATCCCGACCGGAAGAGATGGAAATGATGATAACTGTTATTATGAATTGCATGAAGCGCTGAACAACTGTCGTTTCTGTGGCTAAAATCATTGCAGCAAAGCGTTTGATCGGCACATTGACAGCCTGCCTGGTGGCAGTCGCGAAATTTGCGACCACCACCAGACAGGCTGAATCCAATTAGTACCAGTCATGCTTTTCATTTCGGTTCAGGGCGTTGATCCGGTTCATCTCATCATCAGTCAGCGCAAAGCCGAACAGATCAAGATTTTCTTTGATATGGTCCGGGTTGCTGGAACCGGGGATCACAACGACGCCCTTCTGCAGATTCCATCGCAGGATCACCTGAGCGGAGGTCACCCCGTGGGCAGCCGCAATCTCCGAGATGACAGTATCACCCAGTAACTCCGAGGTATGGCCACGGCCGCCGAAAGGATACCAGCCCTGTACGACAATCCCTAGATTCTGAATATAGGGAATCACATCGTTTTCCTGATAGTAGGGATGGATCTCATTCTGAACCAGAGCCGGAGCAATGGTAACCTGGGGAAGGAACTCTCCAAGTTCTTTCACATACCAGTTAGACAGACCCAGAGAATGAATCTTGCCCTCTCCCACTGCCTTTTCCATTGCCTTATAAGCCTTCACATCGTTGGCTCCCGGGTGATGAAGAAGCAGCATATCGATATAGCCGATGTCCAGCTTATCCAATGCGTCCTGAATCGCTTTCTCGGGATTGGCATACTGTTCCCCCGGATACAGCTTGGTGATCACAAAAATCTCTTCCCGGGGTATGCCACTGTCCCGGACCGCCCGGCCCACGGCGGCTTCATTTCCGTACATATACGCCGTGTCAATGAGACGCCCGCCCGCTTTCAGCAGAGCGGTTACGGAGTTATAGCATTCCTCATCGGAAAGACTGTAGGTGCCAAGACCCATAATGGGCATCTCATATCCGCTGTTCAGCAGGACGGTGTGAGTCTCGAAATTGAATTGACCCGCCTGGGCGGACGCGCATTCTCCGGACGCGGCCTGGGCCATGGTTTTGTTCTGGCCGCAGGCCGCAAGCCCAAGGGCCAGCACCGGTATCAATACAGCTGCAATCATGCGTTTCCTCATTTTTTATCTCCTTCATGCTCCATATCACGTTTTCCGCCAGACTATCCATATCTGGCAGGCCTCCGCTTCTCAGGCAGATCCCCGCTCTGCCCCAGCATCACGCCGCCTTTGTCCCGACTGCCACCTGTCTGTCCTTTTTACGAATGACCAGGTAGCCGCCCTGAAGAATCAACGCGCTCACAACCACCAACAGCAGCATCAGCACATAGGAAAAAATATAATCTCCCGTCCGGTCCGCCAAATATCCGGGAACGGTGGCGAATACCAGGCCTCCCAGGGTCTGCACGGTCTGAAAACGGGAAACAATCCGCGGATAGTCCTCTGCCGTCGCCGATTCCACCGCATAGGTCGAGGTCGCCACAGACCCTACCGCCACGCCAAAACCAACCATCACCACTCCCGCGCAGGCAACGGCGTAACCTGTATTTCTGGCCAGACAGCAGATGGCCACGCCCACGGCAGAAGAGATAAAGAGAACGGTGCAGGCCCAGAAGACGCCGATCTTGTCTGTCAGCTGCCCGCAGCAGCATTTTCCTATGGCAAGGCTGATACCGAAAACGGACACCACCGCGGAAATCTGGGCGCTTGTAAAACCCACCGACTGATAGAGGACGGATAAATGGCTGTGCAGGTTGTTCACAGCGGCTCCCAGAAGCAGCCATCCGAACATCATGACCAGAAGCAGCGACCGGTCTGCCGTATGGTGAGCGTAGGTCTCGGACGCACTCACTTTTTCGGTCCCCAGGGGCTGTATATGGAGGCATTCCGGCTCGCTTCGCACCAGAATCCATATGACAACGCCGCAAACTACGACAAACGCTCCTTCCATCAAAAAGGCGGACTCCAGTGACAAGTTCTCCACCAGCAGCGTAATAATCGGTGACGCAATAAAAGTGGAAACGCCGGTGGACGCCATGACAATTCCAAGGGCCAGCCCCCGGTGCTCGTTGAACCAACGGGAAATAAGGATGGAGGCCGGAACCATGCCGCCGATCCCATAGGAGGTACCGGCAAGAGCCGCCGCCACGCAATACCCCGGAAAGCTCTCGGCCATGGAAAACACCGCAAAGGCAAAGGCGGTGACCAGAACGCTCGCCGCGACCACCCGGCGGATATCAAACCTCCGGATCAGATCATTTACAAAAAGCATGCCGATGACGCCAAACAGGCTGCGGATGAAAACAATCTGGGAGATCTGCGCGTTGGCCAGTCCCTTCTGACTGACCAGGTAGGGCAGATAGACGCCAAACGCCGTGGAGCCAAGGCCGCTGGTACAGAACATCAGCAGAGTCGCTCCCGCGCAGATCAACCAGGCATAATGAACCTTTTTCATAATCTCCGATTACTCCTCGTCATAGATCATTTCACACACTCTTACCAGATTGTCCCGGTCCTCCGGT
>CANQBN010000269.1 GCA_947588855.1 uncultured Lachnospiraceae bacterium | reverse complement strand
GTATATTTCGGAATCGGCGCCATCAGCACGAAGAAATGTGTCCGTCTGGCAAAGATGGCGGTAGCCAGCGGCGCTGCAGGTATCTCCGTGCTTCAGCCAATGTTTTTAAAACCCACAGAGGCAGAATTGTTCCTGCATTTTAAGACCATTGCAGACGCGGTTCCGGAGACGCCCATGCTTCTCTATAACAATCCGGGCCGCGTAGGCTATACTATGTCCGGCGCTCTGGTAGAGAAGCTGGCCCATGAGGTGGAGAATATCGTGGGTATGAAGGACACCAGCGGCGATATGACTCAGATCGCTGAGTTTATCCGCAGGACAAGAGACGTGGATTTCAAGGTGTTCGGCGGAAAGGATACGCTTCTCTTCGCGTCTTTGTGTCATGGCGCTGTAGGCGGCGTCTGCACGGCGGCCAACTTTATGCCGGAGCTGATCACCGACATCTACAATAAATATGTGGCCGGAGATTTTCAGGGGGCCCTGGAGGCTCAGTTTAAGCTGAATCCGGTGCGCCTGTCCATGGATCCTGCCAGCTTCCCGGTGGCGACAAAAGACATGGCCAATCTTCGGGGACGGAATGTGGGTAAACCCTATACCCCCAATCTGCCTACGCCGGAAGGTCCGGTTCTGGAAAAAATCAGAACGGAGATGCGAAAAGCAGGATTGATTGAATAAACGGCAGTTTTTACGCTGATGCCCCTGATCACAGTGCCGTTGTAGTGTCTTGTGCTTCAGGGGCGTCAGAGAAGCACAGAAAGATTGGTTTTATGGGACGTCCGAAAATGTTTTACGCAACGCAGACGTTTCCAAATGTAGAAAAGAGGTAGGTTATTTATGGCATTACATATTATAGACGAAGCGAACCGTTGTTTAAACTGCAAAAACCCATGTGCCAACAGGGATGCCCGGTATCGACGCCGATTCCTCACATCATTCAGCTGTTTAAGGAGAATCGGATGATGGAGGCAGGACGGGAGCTGTTTGCCAACAATCCCATGTCGGTAATCTGCGCCACGGTATGCAATCATGAGATGCAGTGCGCGGGAAACTGCATGCTGGGAAGGAAGGGAACGCCGGTTCATTTTTCCAGCATTGAAAGCTATATTTCCGACGCGTATCTGGACCGTATGACGTGTCCGCCGATTGTGAAGAAAAATAAGCGGGTGGCGGTGATCGGAAGCGGTCCTGCGGGCATGACAGTGGCGATTGTGCTGGGAGAGCAGGGGTATGATGTGACGGTCTTTGAGTCCAGAGACAAAATCGGCGGAGCGATGCAGTACGGAATTCCTGAATTCCGGCTTCCCAAGAGCGTTCTGACCCGGTATAAGAAGAAAATGCAGGAGATTGGTATCGTGATCCGCCCCAACACCACCATCGGCGGCGCTTTGAAAATCGATGACCTGATCCGGGACGGCTATGCCAGCGTGTTCGTGGGAACCGGTGTATGGCGGCCTAAGACCGTAGGAGTCCGGGGCGAGAGCCTGGGCAATGTGGCTATGGATGTGGCCCGGACGGCCTTCCGCCACGGAGCTAAAAGAGTAATGCTGTTTGCCAGAGGAAAGAGGGTAACTGCCAGCTCCCATGAGGTGTCCTATGCCATGCTGGATGGTGCGGAGTTCATGTATGCCAGGGAGATTGAGTCGATTACTCCGGAGGGACCGGTGTTTAAGAAGTCTGTTCTGGACGAGAACGGCAAGATTATCAGCTATGAGGAGGATCGGGAACTGGTTCATGCTGATTCTACCATTATCTGCATCAGTCAGGGGCCGAAGGACAAGCTGATCAATACTACACACGGACTGAAAGGAATAGATAAGGGGCTTCTTGTCGTAGATGAGAATTGTATGACGACGATTCCGGGAGTCTTTGCTGCCGGAGATGTGGTGCATGGTTCCAAAACTGTGGTACACGCGGTGGCTGAGGCCAAGAAGGCCGCGAAAGCTATGATGGAATATATGGAGAAGAATAACTGAACAGAATCCGACAGGACCGGAAGACGGCCTGCCTGCACTGTGAAAGGAGAGATTATATGGAATACCGGCGTTTTCACGATACAATCATACTGAGAGCAGACCCGGATGAGGAAATCTGTGAGGCATTGCTTTCAGTGGCGGAGACGGAGCAGATCGCGCTGGCGGAGATCAGCGGCCTGGGAGCCATAAAGGAGTTCACCACTGGCTTGTTTGACACGGCGGAGAAGAAATATAATTCCAACGATTTTACAGGGCTTTATGAGATCACCTCCCTTGTGGGGACTCTTACCAGGAAGGACGGACAGCCTTATCTCCATGTTCATATGAGCGCAGGTGACAGGAAAGGAAATGTCGTGGGCGGTCATCTGAACCGGGCTGTGGTAAGCGCCACGGCGGAGATTGTGATCCGCGTCATAGGCGGCGAGGCAGGAAGAAAATTCAGCGAAGAAATTGGACTGAATTTGTATCAGTTTTAAATCCTTCCGGTATCCGGAGAGATAGTCTGACAGGCAGTTTCCAGGAAGAGACGTATGCGGGATCGTACAAATAGACTGTGGACGTCAGGGTCCCGCAGAAAGCGGCCATCATGATGACAATGGTTTCTTTATCGTCTGCCTGATGTCCCATAGTGTGACGGAGGGCAATAGCCAGGGTGAACATCAGATGTTTATTTCAGTTAAGGATACAACCCCAACAACTCACGCTTACAAATATCAAGAAGTCCTCTCCGGTTCGGCTTGAATCGGTGAGGACTTTTGCTGCTCACACATTCTTCCGATTTCCTTCACCGCAATAATCTTGAAAAAGTTCGTTTAACCGTATATAATGACAATGATGAATGGGAGAGACGGCTTATCATGCTCAGTGCGATTTCTGTAAAAGAAGCTGCGGAAAAATGGCAGATTTCCGAACGACGGGTTCAGAAGCTGCGCGAAAGCGGCAGAATCAAAGGGTTAAAGCGTTTTGGGCACTCATGGATGATCCCCGCAGATGCAGAAAAAGCCTTTCGATTTAAGGCGTAAAGATCAGTCAGAGGGAGACAAGGGTCATGCTGAAACAAATTGAATACTTTCAAGCCGTTGTTCGGGCCGGAAGCTTCAGCGAGGCGGCGGAACAATGTTACATATCGCAGTCCGCGATCTCTCAGCAAGTTCAAGCCCTGGAACGGGAGCTGGGCGTAACGCTTCTGAAACGAGAAAACCGGCGTCTCTCCCTGACACCTGCCGGAGAGCATTTCTACCGGCAAAGCCTTCTGCTGATAGCGGATTTTGACCGGCTGTGCAAAGAAACAAAAAGGATCGCACAGGGAGAGGATTTTGTCCTGCGTATCGGATATAT
>CANQBN010000268.1 GCA_947588855.1 uncultured Lachnospiraceae bacterium | reverse complement strand
TAAACCGTTGAGGCGGAGATAACGGCGATGATGCCTTTACAGAGAGCCTGCGCTGCTGAGAGTCAGGTGAGAAACAAGTCGTCAAATGGACCGCTGAGGGTGCAGTCAAATGCGCGGAGCCGCGCAGAGTATTCTGCAACGTAGGGCATACGTCAGTTGCCGGGGATATGAGGGTATCCCGCTAAGAGCACGGCCCGCAGCCGTGAATTCAGGGTGGCACCGCGGATAAAGTTTATTCGTCCCTGACAGAACTTAGACCGTTCTGTCAGGGACTTTTTGCGCGCAGGCAAATTGTTACAGCACTCACAGCTCCGGAGGTCATCGGACATTTGCCCTGCTTGCAGGAGCAAATGTCCGATGACCTCCGGAGCCGCGGGTATTGGAACAATGCCCGCGACCGAGGAAACGCGGAGCGTTTACGAGGTGAGTGCGGAACAATGCCCGCGACATATTAGTTGATTCAGGAGGAAATGCCATGAAGATTTCGCCAACCTTAGAACAGGTTCAGGCCATTGCGGCGGCCGGGGAGTACAAGGTGCTTCCGGTCAGCTGTGAGCTTCTGTCGGATCTGTGTACGCCCATCGAGGCGCTGAAGATTCTGAAAAATGTGTCCACGCACTGCTATATGCTGGAGTCGGTGGAGGAGAAGGAGAAATGGGGCCGGTACACATTTCTGGGCTATGACCCCAAGCTGGAGATTACCTGCATGAACGGTGAGATGAAGGCCGGAAATATCCGTTTTCAGACGGACAATCCTGCCGATTATCTGAGGCAGATCCTGGCGGATTACAAGAGCCCCAGATTCGACAACCTGCCGTCCTTTACCGGCGGTCTGGTGGGATATTTCTCCTACGATTATCTGGGTTACAGCGAGCCGGCGGTTCGGACCCGCGTGGAGGATGAGGAGGCCTTCCGGGATGTGGATCTGATGTTGTTTGACAAGGTGATTGCCTTCGACAATTTCCGGCAGAAGATCATTCTGATGGTAAATATTGCCCTGTCTGATCCGGAAATCGGTTACAACAAGGCGGTGATGGAGCTGAAGCAGATGGCGGAGCTTCTGCGGAGCGGAGCGAAGAAGGAGGAGCCGGGAGGCCGTCTCCTGGGAGAGGTAAAGCCCCTCTTTGAGAAAGAGGAGTACTGCCGGATGGTGGAGAAGGCAAAGCACTACATTCGGGAGGGAGACATTTTCCAGATCGTCCTGTCCAACCGGCTGAGCGCTCCCTTTGAGGGAAGCCTGCTGAACACTTACCGGATCCTGCGGACCTTGAATCCGTCGCCTTATATGTTTTATTTCTCGGGAACGGACGTGGAGGTGGCCGGAGCTTCGCCGGAGACCCTGGTAAAGCTGGAGGACGGAGTGCTCCACACCTTCCCCCTGGCGGGAACCAGACCAAGAGGAAAGACGGAGGAAGAGGACCTGGCCCTGGAGCGGGAACTGCTGGCCGATGCGAAGGAGCTGGCGGAGCACAACATGCTGGTGGACCTGGGACGCAACGATCTGGGAAAGATCAGTAAGTTCGGGACGGTTCAAGTGGAGAAATTTCACTCTATCGAGCGGTATTCCCATGTGATGCACATCGGCTCCACGGTGAGAGGCGAGATTCAGGAGCGGTACGATGCTCTGGATGCGGTCAGCGCCGTGCTGCCGGCGGGAACCCTGTCCGGCGCTCCCAAGATCCGGGCCTGTCAGCTGATCGGAGAGCTGGAGAACAATAAGCGCGGCATCTACGGAGGCGCTATCGGCTATATCGATTTTACCGGCAATATGGACACCTGCATCGCCATCCGCATTGCCTACAAGAAAAACGGTAAGGTCTTTGTGCGGAGCGGCGCCGGGATTGTGGCGGATTCCGTTCCGGAGAAGGAGTTTGAGGAGTGCATCAATAAGGCGAAGGCAGTAGTCAGAGCCCTTGAGATGGCAGGGGAGGAGGACTTATGATTCTGTTGATTGACAATTACGACAGCTTTTCTTACAACCTGTATCAGCTGGTAGGGGAGATCGAGCCGGATATCAAGGTAATCCGAAATGACGAGATGACGTTGGAGGAGATTCGTGCCCTGAAACCGGACCAAATCATTCTGTCGCCGGGACCGGGGCGTCCGGAGGACGCCGGAATCATCTGCCAGGCGGTAAAAGAGCTGGGGCAGGAGATTCCGATTCTGGGGGTCTGCCTGGGCCATCAAGCTATTTGCGCGGCCTTTGGAGCCACCATTACTTACGCTAGGGAGCTGATGCACGGCAAACAGTCCCGGGTGCGGTTCGGAAAGGATTGTCCGCTGTTTGCCGGCTGTCCGGAGACGGCCCTGGTGGCCCGGTATCATTCTCTGGCAGCGGATCCGGCGACTATGCCGGACTGCCTGAAGGTGACGGCAGTGACGGTGCCGGAGCATCATGACGCAGCGACCGGCGGTCAGACGAAGTCGGATTGCGGCGGGGATGCCACCGGCGGCGAGGTGATGGCGGTACAGCATAAAGAGTATCCCATCTTTGGTGTTCAGTTCCACCCGGAATCCATCATGACGCCGGACGGAAAGCGGATGCTTGAAAATTTTATCCGGCTGACCGACCGGAGCTAACGGCGGCTGAGGGATATGTGAAAGAAAGCCTGACAGAACGGTGCGAACGGTTATGAGCCGCCGGAACGGCGGCATCACAATAGAAAAAGGAGAACAGAGATTATGATTAAAGAAGCAATTGTTGAGATTGTAAACAAGCAGGATTTGACTTATGATGAGGCCTACGCCGTGATGAATGAGATTATGAGCGGCGAGACCACAGCTACCCAGAACGCGGCTTTCCTGGCGGCATTGTCCACCAAGAGCGCCAGGGCGGAGACTACCAACGAGATTGCAGGCTGCGCCGCGGCCATGCGGGATCACGCAACCAGGGTGGAGACAGATATGGATCTGTTCGAGATTGTGGGAACCGGCGGCGACAACGCCCACAGCTTCAATATTTCTACCACATCGGCATTGGTGGCCGCGGCAGGCGGCATGAAGGTGGCCAAGCACGGTAACCGGGCGGCCTCCTCCAAGTGCGGCACGGCGGACTGTCTGGAGGCGTTGGGTGTCAATATCCAGCAGAGCCCGGCCCGCTGCGTGGAACTGTTAAATGAAGTCGGCATGTGCTTCTTCTTTGCCCAGAAATACCACACCTCCATGAAGTACGTAGGCCCCATCCGCAAGGAACTGGGATTCCGCACCGTATTCAATATCCTTGGGCCTTTGACCAATCCGGGAAGCCCGAAGATGCAGCTTCTGGGCGTGTACGACGAATATCTGGTGGAGCCGTTGGCCCAGGTGCTGATCAATCTGGGCGTGAAG
>CANQBN010000267.1 GCA_947588855.1 uncultured Lachnospiraceae bacterium | reverse complement strand
CTCCTTCTTCCGAAGCCAGCCATACGGAATGCGCGACCTTTACCCTTAGATAGTGAGAATAAGTCAAAGAGAAAGCCGGCAGTGTCCCAGAGGGCGCTGCCGGCTGTGCTGTGTCAGCATGGGAAGAAGGAGGAGCATTCTCTGCATTGACTATCGTTTCATTGTTTATTATAATGGAATAGATTAGGATACAGCTTGGGGGAGATAGTCATGAAAAAGCGATTGAGGGTCCTTTTGACTGGAACGATTGCAGTTATGCTGGCGGCGGCAGCGCTGACGACAGTGACCGCGCAGAACAGGATGGGTGGTTTGGGGACAGCAGCGGAAAAATGGGAAACCGGCGCAGGGGAGAGTGCGGAGGGCGCGAAGACCGCGGAAACCGCTGTGCCGGTGCATGAAAAACAGACGGCTTCTCCTGACCATGTAACCTTATCCTTTGCGGGAGATATAAGTTTTGCGGAAGGTTACGCCAATATGGAGTATTATCACAGTGCAGGCGATGACATTACCCGCTGTATCGCTCCGGAAGTGATTGAGCGGATGGACCGGGCGGATATTATGATGATTAACAATGAGTTTACATACAGCAACGGCGGCAAGCCCCTGTCCGGCAAGACATATACATTTCGGGCGAAGCCGGCGACAGCGGCCAATCTGGGGAAGCTGTCTGTAGATATCGTATCGGTTGCCAACAATCATGTCTATGATTACGGTGAGACGGCCCTGATCGACACGCTGAACACGCTGGATGCCTATGGCGTGCCCTATGTGGGGGCCGGAAGGAATCTGGAGGAGGCTAAGGGGATTGTCTATTTCAAGGCCAACGACATGATCATTTCTTATGTGAGCGCCACTCAGGTGGAGAGATCCTACGTGTTTACCAAGGCGGCCACGGAGACTTCCGCGGGAGTGCTCCGGACTTATGACCCGGCAGTTTTTCTGGATGTGATCCGCCAGGCCGAGGCCACAAGTGATTTTGTGGTGGTCTACGTTCACTGGGGAACGGAGGGCGCCAGCCGGTTTGAATCCGACCAGCAGAGCCTGGGGCGTCAGTATATCGATGCCGGCGCGGATCTTGTGATCGGCGACCATACCCACTGTCTCCAGGGCGTGGAGTATTACAATGGCGTTCCTATTTTCTACAGTCTGGGCAACTTCTGGTTCAACAGCAAGACCCAGGACACCTGTCTGGTGGAGGCGGATATCACGCGGGAAGGCGTGCAGGAGCTGCGCTTCGTTCCCTGTCTGCAGAAGGGCTGCCGGACTACGCTGATTACGGATGAGGCAGTAAAGAAGCAGAAATACGCTTATCTGACCAGCATTTCATCGGGCGCGACGGTGGATGAAAGCGGCGTGATACACAGTACGGCAGGAAACTGATGGAGACAATGGAGGCGAGGTTAATTTGAAAAATTTGAGGGAGAAATTTGCCCGCTTTATGGTGGGGCGTTACGGAAGCGATGAACTGAACCGTTTCCTGGCGATGCTGACGCTGGTTCTGATCGTGATCAATCTGTTTTTGCGGACCAATGTATTGTTTGTGCTGGAACTGATCTGTTTGATTTTGTTCTACCTGCGGATGTTTTCCAGGAATATCAACCGGCGGTTTCAGGAGAATCAGAGGTATCTTCATTACCAGTTCCTGGTGACGGAGACCTTTCGAAAATGGAAATTCCGCGCTCAGGAAGCCCAGAAATACAAGATTTTCAAATGCCCCAACTGCGGTCAGAAGCTGCGGATCCCCAGAGGAAAAGGGAAGGTCAGTATCCGCTGCCGCAAGTGCGGTCATGAATTCTTAGGAAAAAGCTGACGATTGTTTTGGAGCCGTAATACAATAAGTATGTCGTAGTACAGTGAGTATGAAAATGAAGCTGCAGTGAGATTGCCGTAAAATCTCGATGCGGTTTTATAAATGAAAAAAGAGGTAACGCTATGCACAAGGAATTTTTAATGGGAAATGAAGCGATCGCGCTGGGAGCCATTGCCGCCGGAGTTAATCTCGCGGCAGGATACCCCGGAACCCCTTCCAGCGAAGTCCTGGAGACGGTAGCGAAACGGCGTGTTCCCGGAACTTACGTAGAATGGTCGGTCAATGAGAAAGCCGCTATGGAAGTGGCAGCAGGGGCCGCCTACTCCGGAGCCCGCGCTATGGTGACGATGAAGCAGGTTGGCCTGAACGTGGCCTCAGATCCGCTTATGAGCCTGGAATATATCGGTGTCAAGGGCGGTATGGTGGTGCTGGTGGCGGACGACCCGGGGCCCATTTCTTCTCAGACCGAGCAGGATACGAGACATTTTGCCGCATTCTCCAAGGTACCCTGTTTCGATCCAAGTTCCGCTCAGGAAGCCTACGAGATGGTACAGGAGGCCTTTGACTATTCGGAAAAATACGGCACGCCTGTTTTTCTTCGGTCCACCACAAGAGTCTGCCACGGGTATGCCTCTGTGACGGTGAAGGACCCGGAAGAATACCGGGTCAATAAACCGGAAGGCTTTGTCAAAGATTCCGGCCGGTGGGTGATTTTCCCCCGCCTGTCTCTCAGAAACCATGAGAAGATCGAAGCGAGGAACGAGACGCTTTCCGAAGATTTTTCTTCCTATGAGAGGAACTGTATCTATCCGTCCGGCAGAGGAGGCGATGCGTCCGGCTTTGGGACAGCTGCAGGCAGGGATGATGCATCTGATGCCCATCCATCTGGTGGTACAGAAAAGAAAGGGATAGCCGCCGGAGGGATCAGTTTTACTTACGCCATGGAAGCGCTGAAGGACAGTCCAAAGTCCGCAAGGCTTTTTAAGGTTGCCACGCCCTATCCTTTCCCGGAAAAGCTGGCACTGGAATTCTTAGACGGCCTGGACGAGGTTTTATGCCTGGAAGAACTGGATCCGGTCATCGAGCGGGAACTGACTTATCTGTGCGGGAAGCATCATCTTCCGGTAAAAATATACGGGAAACTGACCCATCACGTGAAGAACGCAGGGGAGAACAGCCGGGACAGCGTGAATCAGAATATCGCTGATTTTCTCGGCGATGCGGCGGGACAGAAAGATATTTCCTGGTCCTTGGCCCAATCATCCTCTCAGCCGTCTTCCCAGTCATCTTCCCAATCGTTCTCCCAGCCGTCTTCTCAGGCGTCCTCGCAGCCGGTCCTTCCGGTGCGTCCTCCGGTGCTCTGCGCTGGGTGTCCTCACCGGGCGTCCTTCTACGCGGTAAAAACCGCCATGAAGGGGAAAAAGACGATTTTCTGCGGGGATATCGGCTGTTACACCCTGGGAAACGCCATGCCTCTTGACATGGTGGATACCTGCCTGTGCATGGGCGCAGGACTTGGCATTGC
>CANQBN010000266.1 GCA_947588855.1 uncultured Lachnospiraceae bacterium | reverse complement strand
CACAAACACGTAAGCCGTGAACAGGTCGTTGGTGTAGACCAGGGCCAGCAGGGAACTGAGCATCAGATCGATCATGATGTAGAACAGATTCAGCTTGCTGCCTTCCACGTCCTTTTCCGTGTGGTCCAGGCCGCCCATGACAGACAGCAGCATGACCACGCCGAACATCAGCGCCGTCAGGCCCTCCAGCACGCCGGCACGGATCTCATTGCCCCAGGGCGCCGGAAAATGTCCCATCATGTAGGTGTAGCTCTCTCCGGTCTTCCAGGTGTAGGCTAGAACCGCCGCTGACATGCAGGTGGTCACGCCGATGGCGAAAATACTTAAGTTTCTGGCCTTTTTCCCGGATATCACCGCCGAGACGATGCCGGAAAACATGGCGATGATAAT
Organism: uncultured Lachnospiraceae bacterium; assembly: GCA_947588855.1. Lineage (GTDB taxonomy): Bacteria > Bacillota > Clostridia > Lachnospirales > Lachnospiraceae > UBA3402. Next base: position 3,103 of record CANQBN010000266.1, on the reverse strand, counting down.
GGAAAAGAAAGGAAAATTCTGCACAAAACTCATGTCTTGCCTTCCTCCTTAACCAGAATCAGGATACGGTCCAGATTCAGGGAACCGTACCGCTCATACAGGCGGATGGTCAGTGCCAGCATGAGAGCCGTGGTGCTTACGCTGACCACGATGCCGGTCAGCACCAGGCCGCTGGGCACCGGATTGATGTAAGCGGAAGCATCCTGAATGCCGTCGCTCATAATGGGCACCATCCGGCCGGCGATATAACCCTTGGCCGCCAGGAACAGATAGACCGCCGTATCCATAATATTCATCCCAATGATCTTCTTGATCAGATTGGGATGCAGAAGAAGCGTGGTAAACCCGATTCCAAACAGGATCATGGATACGGTCTCCTCGATATTCAGCATCAGATGAGCAAACATATCACATGCCTCCTTTCCGGAACAGAGTGAAGAACGCGTACATGGTGCAGGCCACAACCAGGCCCACACAGATATTCAGCGGCAGAATCAGGCCGCTGCTTAAGATTGCCCCCGGCGTCCCCAGAGGAATCCCGCTCTCCAGATGGTTGGCCCCGGTAAAGAAGGAATAGCTCTTGGCCAGACAGTAAAAGGTCAGGGCACAGAGGGTCATACGCCGGTATACCTTCTCCGTGAAAAACCGGTGGGTCTTCTTAAATCCAAAGGCGTTCAGATACAGGATCAATCCGGATCCCAGCACGGCGCCGCCGGAGAAGCCTCCGCCCGGCGACAGGTGGCCGTTGAGCACAATATAAATTCCGAACACCAGGATCATGGGAACCAGAATCTTAGCCGCCGTCTGAAGGACCACATCATTTCTGGGCTCAAAGACCGTATCGTCCTCCCCCAGTTTCTCACCGTTCCGCCCTTTAACCGCAATGTCCACCCGCAGAAGCACCAGCACACAGCAGGAGGCGATAAAAAGCACACAGGACTCGCCGAAGGTATCAAAGGCACGATAATCCAGGATCATGCCGGTGACGAAATTGACGGCTCCCGTTTCCTGGACGCCGCTCTCAATATACCTCTGGGGCACCTCATTGTTGGCGGGATTTCCCGCTTCACCGAACATGGGCAGAGCTGTCACCGTCCACAGAAGCACCGCGATAATGGCGGCGCACAGGATCACGGCCATGACCCGGTACAATTTCTCAAAGGACCAAAGACCGCCGGCCTCAAGATTTCGATAAATCTGCTCTTCCGTCGGTTTCTGCCGGCCTTCCCAGACAGTCTCATCGGACATACCCTGGGGCCATATCAAAGTCTGCGCAGACTGTTCCTCGCTCTGCTGTATCCTCCAGGCCTCGGAGACCTGCTCCTGTTCCACAGGCGGAGCCTTGATCTCCGTGATCTCCTGGAGCAGATCCACATCCCCGTCATACCAGCTCTTCAGCTTGCGGGCCCGGCTGTTTTCATAATTATCCCTGACTCTGCTCATCCTGATCCTCCTCATGAATGGCCCGGATTTTCCTCAGGGTCACAAAGAAAAGAATACTGGTGACCCCGGCGCCTACGGCCGCCTCGGTAATGGCCAGATCCGGGGACTGCAGAAATACCCAGATGACGCACATAATCAGGCTGTAGGACATAAAAATAACGATGGACGCCAGAAGATCCCGGACCACCGCCACGCATACGGCGCAGACGATCAGGGATACCAAAAGAATGATCTCAAACAGTTTCATCCTCTGCCTCCTTCTCCTTATCCTCGCGGATAATCAAAAGTTCTCCCAGATGCCGGTTGGTCAGAACCTCCAGCCGCCCGATCATGTGACCGGACACCGGCGACGCCAGCCAGAAGAACAGGATCACCAGAAACAGCTTCAGGGAATCCAGAGAGAATCCCCGCATGACGATCAGTCCCAGAAACACAAAAAGGATTGCCAGGGTATCGCCCATGGCCGCCGCGTGAATCCGGTTCAGGGCTTTTTTAAAACGATTGACGCCGAACACAGCCAGCACCTCGAAGACCAGGCCGGTCACCAGAAATACTGCCGCGACAATAAAACGAATCCATTCCCAAACCATTATACTCCCTCCTTCGCCGCCGCAGGCTGCATGCGATTTGCTGCCGCAGTTTTCTCCGCATCAGCCTCCACAACTCCGCTCTCCCGCACCTGGGGCTGCTGCTCCAGATTGTCCTCGATGGCTGTCAGATTGGCCTTCCGGTTCCGCTTCTGAAGATAGACACCGGTATAGACCTTGCACAGCACCACCACGCCCAGGAAACTGATCATGGCGTAGATCAGACACACATCCACCAGATAATTCTCATCCAGGTACAGGGAAAGAATGGCAATCAGCATAATAATAATAGTGCCAATCATGTTGACCGCTATGATCCGATCCGAGATTCCCGGTCCCAGCACAGACCGTATAATCCCCAGAATGATCAGCACGCCAAGAATCAGCATGGCTCCCAGAAGAAGCACATGATAAGCTGTCTCAACCATTGAACCGCTCCTCCTCCGCTTCCATCTCTTCTAAAAGCTTCACAAACACCGACTGATTCAGGCCTTCCGCCAGCTTCCGGTCCAGGCAGTGGACGCAGAACCGGTCCCCTTCCACCGACACAGTGATAGTGCCCGGCGTCAGAGTAATGGAATCCGCCAACATGGCCCGGGACAGATCCCTGCGGAAATCCGTGTCAAAATAGACCAGCGCCGGCTCCGGCTCCATCACGGGAGACACGATGATCTTCAGCACCTCCACATTGGCCTTGACGATCTCCTGAACCAGAACCCAGAAATAACGGATAAACAGCGGAACCATCCGAAACAGAAGCAGTTCCTTCTTCACACTGTAATCCATAAACCTGCACATAAAGAAAAACAGTGCCGCCGATATGCCCAGTCCGAAGAGACAAATCTCCATCGTCACTTTACCGTTCAAAATCAGCCACACTGCAAAAATCAGGATAAACATGCCATTCACTTCCTTTTGAAATGTACGGCAACAATTATACGCCTGTTTATCCAGAAAAACAAGCATTCTTATCATTTTTTTATGTAAATGTTCTTCCAGTGAAGTGAAAAGTTAACTTCCACTTCTAAGGGGGCCAAGTAGAAATTAGTCTTTCTCCAACCTCCACTTGAAAT
>CANQBN010000265.1 GCA_947588855.1 uncultured Lachnospiraceae bacterium | reverse complement strand
TACTTTTGTCATGTGGATTCTTGGCTTTGTACCCCAGATCTGCGTCGCTCTTTTGCTGGCCGCCTGGTTTACAGACGAGCGGTTTAAGATACGGGGAAAACAGTTCTTCAAGGTAGTGATTTATCTGCCCAACCTGATCATGGCGTCTGCCTTTGCCATGTTGTTCTTCGCCCTGTTTTCCAATACCGGTCCGGTCAACAACATTCTGATCAGCATGGGCGTGGTGGGAGAGGCTATCCGGTTTATGGAATCCACCATTGGGGCCCGCAGCCTGGTAGCTCTGATGAACTTCCTGATGTGGTTCGGAAATTCCACCATCATGCTGATGGCGGCCATCATGGGCATCAACCCCTCCGTCTTTGAGGCGGCGGAGCTGGACGGCTGCACCCAGTCCCAGAAGTTTTTCAAGATCACGCTGCCGCAGATCCGGCCACTTCTGACTTACACCCTGATCACATCTCTCATTGGCGGCCTGCAGATGTTCGATGTGCCTCAGATCCTGACCAACGGCCAGGGCGCTCCGGACCGTACGACTATGACCCTGATCATGTTCCTGAACAAGCACCTTCAGGCCAAGAACTATGGCATGGCAGGCGCCCTGAGCATGTATCTGTTCATTATCAGCGCAGTTCTCTGTTATCTGGTGTTTAAAATGAATATGGACGACGATCCCGACGGCTCCAAAGCTGCCGCGAAGAAAGCGAAGAGAGAAGCAAAGAAAGGGGGCAGAGCCTGATGAAGCAACATAAAAGTGTAAAGGTAAATTTGATTATTGCCCATGCGGTGCTTATTTTCCTGTCGTTTTTGTGCCTGTTCTTTTTCTATATCCTGATCATCAACGCCACCAGGTCCCACGCCCAGCTGCAGCTTGGCTTTTCCGCACTGCCCGGATCCAGCCTGATGACAAATTTAAACAATGTTCTGAACGACCCGGCCATCCCCATCACCAAAGGCATTATGAACAGCCTGATCGTGTCCGGCTGCTGCGCGGCCATTGTGACCTATTTCTCAGCATTGACGGCCTACGGCATTTACGCCTATGATTTTCGGCTGAAGAAACTAGCGTTCACCTTTATCATGGCTATCCTGGTCATGCCCACCCAGGTGACGGCTCTTGGCTTCCTGCGGCTGATTACCTCCATGCACCTGGACGACTCCCTGATTCCTTTGATTCTGCCGTCCATCGCATCGCCGGCTACCTTCTACTTCATGCACAGCTACATGCAGTCTTCCCTGCCCAAGGATCTGGTGGAAGCTGCCAGGATCGACGGTTCCGGCGAGTTTGCCACGTTTAACCGTATTGTGCTTCCCATTATGAAGCCGGCCATCGCGGTTCAGGCCATTTTCACCTTCGTGGGTTCCTGGAATAACTACTTCATTCCTGCCTTGGTGATTACCTCCAAGAACAAACAGACTCTGCCGATCATGATCGCAACCCTCCGTGGCGCGGACTACATGAATTTCGACATGGGCAAGATTTATATGATGATTACCATCGCCATTGTGCCAATCATTATCATCTATCTGTGCCTGTCCAAGTTCATCATTGAAGGTGTTGCTCTCGGCGGCGTGAAAGAGTAAATACTCCTTTTTGGTTATTTTTCATATTTACCCTAATGTACAGATTCCGCCCCGCATGCATGGATGCGATTCATGGATGTGGGACGGAATTTTCATGATGAGCGCAACTATTTTGGAAAAACGGACAAAAACATCAGAATTAATGTTGGAAAAACGGACAAAATCAGCCCAAAATGTGTTGTAAAAACGGACAGACCGGAATATATAAGAGAAGAATGAGAAAAGACGGGAGGTTTATCTCCCATACTTTCCCCGGTTAGTTACAATCTCCGCCAGGAGAGCAGCGCAGCCTTCCACGCCGAAGGAGCCGCTGTCCAGGCACAGATCCCTGTGATGGAAGGGAGAGGTGTAACCGGGAATGTAGAGCCGGTGGTAGTTTTCTCTGGCGGCGTCCACTTCCCGGATCATGCGCCGGGCGGTCTTTTCATCCATACCCAGGACTTCGATACAGTTCTGCATCCGTTTCTCAAAAGAGGCGTAGATGTAGACGCTGAGAAGTCCTGGTTCGTCTTTCAGGATATAGTCGGCGCATCTTCCCACGATGATGCAGGAGCCCTTGGCGGCAAAATCCAGAATAATCTGTTTCTGCACTTCAAAAATCTCATCCTTGATGCTGGGAATCCCAACACCCAGGGGATAGGCGCCCTTAAACAGTTTAGCGCGGCTGTTTTCTTCTTCCTCACTGATGATGGATACCGGCAGTCCCATTCGTTTGGAGGTGGCTTCCACGATATCCCTGTCCAGATATTCAATTTCCAGCATTTCAGAGAGACGGCGGGCGATGGGACGTCCCATGCCGCCGAATTGTCTGGAGATGGTGATAATGGTCTTTTCCATAGCGCGATTCCTTCCTGTCTGTGATTGATGCCGCCTGACGGCAGCTTTCCGTTATTTTTCCGTCATTCGGCTGCGATTCTCGGCCGCCGTTTCCTTCTGGCCTGGATATTCCGGACTACAAGGCTTAAAGAGAAGTTGATGATAAAATAAATCAACGCCGCGAACCCGAAAAGTACGAAAACGTCCGTGGTGTGGATGGCGCCGGTTCCGTTGTACTGGCTGGCGGCGGACAGCACCTGCTTCACCCGGGCCATCAGCTCGATGACGGCCACATTTGCCAGGTAGGACGAATCCTTGATGGTGGTGATTACCTGGCTGAGCAGGGTAGGCACCACGTTGCGGAAGGCCTGGGGCAGGATAATCAATGTAAAAGTCTGCACAATGTTAAAGCCCTGGGAGTGGGCCGCCTCAAACTGCCCGTGGGCCACCGAGTTCAGTCCGCCCCGGATGATTTCGGCGGTAACGGAGGAGGTGAACAGGATCAGGGCCACGGCGGCTTTCCACAGAAGCTTTGCCTCCACCGAGGTCAGCCCGAAGATTTTCCGGTTAAACATGGCCGGGCTGGGACAGAAGACCACGCAGATGAAAATCCACAGAAGAAGAGGCGTATTGCGGAAAATTTCAATATATATGGTGGCGAACCATCGGAGGATCCGGTAAGGGCCATGGTTACAGTAGTTTCTGAGGATTGCCAGGACTGAGCCTATGACAATGCCGAGGAGAACCGCGATAACCGCGATGATTAAGGTGAACAGCACGCCCTTTCCAATATAAATCAGCAGGTTCACGTTCTTGAACATGGAGAAACTGGCTTCCAGATTACTCATTTGCGGCAACTCCTTCCTCGATCGTCGTGTGCTGGGCGAACTGGATACGCTGATCCATTTTCTTTAAGTAAGCTTCCCAGGTGCTGGCGAACTTGGTCAGAGGGAAGCAGATCACGAAGAAGAGCAGCCCGCTGACAATGTATGCCGGAGCGTAGGCCCCGCCGGTATTTTCACCGGTGACAAAGCTGTAGGTCAGGGAAATCAGGTCCGCGCCTCCGATGATGTAAAGGCAGGAGGTGTTCTTGATCA
>CANQBN010000264.1 GCA_947588855.1 uncultured Lachnospiraceae bacterium | reverse complement strand
ATACCACATCATCAGAGGAACTCTGGATACCGCAGGAGTGGCTAACCGTAAGCAGGCCCGCTCCAAATACGGTGCTAAGAGACCTAAAGTGAAGAAGTAAACGTCTGCAGAACAGATACGCTGTGTAAACACAGCGGGAGTTTTGTGTCCGGTCTGATACAATACGGCGGGAGACAGAAACTTGGCAGAGAGAGTACCACAAAACGTAATAGAATGTAAGTTATGCCGGATTCGTGATATTGATCCTGTGGGTTGCAGGGAGATAGATACAAACCGGGCATGGACACATTTTATGCCACTGTATGCGGATTGTTCTGATTGACGGAGCGGCGCATGCGGAGATATGTGAGTACCGATGAATTAACGAGATAGTTAAGGAGGGAAGTAACGTGCCACGTAAGGGACATACTCAGAAAAGAGATGTATTGGCGGACCCGATTTACAATAGCAAGGTTGTGACCAAACTGATCAACAACATTATGCTGGATGGAAAAAAGGGAATTGCCCAGAAGATCGTGTACCATGCATTTGACCGTGTCGCAGAGAAGACCGGTAAGGATGCGCTTGAGGTATTCGAAGAAGCGATGAATAATATTATGCCTGTGCTGGAAGTTAAGGCAAAACGTGTCGGTGGCGCAACCTATCAGGTTCCGCTGGAGGTTAAACCGGAGAGACGTCAGGCACTGGCGCTCCGTTGGTTGACTATGTTCTCCCGCAAGAGAGGCGAGAAAACTCAGGAGGAAAGACTGGCCAACGAGATTATGGATGCAGCGAACAATACCGGCGCTTCTGTGAAGAGAAAAGAAGATATGCACAAGATGGCAGAGGCAAACAAGGCATTTGCTCACTATCGGTTCTAGTTTAGGAGGAATCATAATTGGCTGGAAGAGAATATCCGTTAGAGCGGACCAGGAATATCGGAATTATGGCCCATATCGATGCGGGTAAGACCACATTGACCGAACGTATTCTGTATTACACTGGAGTTAACTATAAAATCGGTGATACTCACGAAGGTACCGCTACCATGGACTGGATGGAGCAGGAGCAGGAGAGAGGAATCACCATCACATCAGCCGCTACTACATGCCATTGGACTCTGGAAGACCATGGAAAGGTAAAGCCGGGAGCCCTGGAGCATCGGATTAATATTATTGATACTCCCGGACACGTGGATTTTACGGTAGAGGTTGAGCGTTCCCTGCGCGTACTGGACGGCGCTGTAGGCGTATTTTGTGCCAAGGGCGGTGTAGAGCCTCAGTCTGAGAATGTATGGCGTCAGGCTGATACCTACAATGTACCCCGTATGGCATTCATCAATAAGATGGATATCATGGGCGCGGACTTTTATAAGGCAGTAGAGCAGATCCGCACCAGACTGGGCAAGAACGCAATCTGTCTTCAGCTGCCCATTGGCAAGGAAGACGAATTTAAGGGAATCATTGATCTGTTTGAGATGGACGCCTACATTTATAATGATGAAAAGGGCGAAGATATTACCATTTGTGAGATTCCCGAGGACATGAAGGATGACGCGGAGCTTTATCACACTGAACTGGTGGAGAAGATCTGCGAGCTGGATGATGACCTGATGATGCAGTATCTGGAGGGTGAGGAGCCTTCTGTGGAAGACATGAAGGCGGTTCTGAGGAAGGCTACCTGTGAATGCGCAGCCGTCCCGGTTTGTTGTGGCTCTGCCTACAGGAACAAGGGTGTCCAGAAGATGTTGGATGCAGTTGTGGAATTCATGCCGGCTCCGACAGACATTCCTGCCATCAAGGGCGTTGATATGGACGGTAACGAGATCGAGAGACATTCGTCTGACGAGGAGCCCTTCTCCGCTTTGGCATTTAAGATCATGACCGATCCGTTTGTTGGAAAACTGGCGTTCTTCCGCGTGTATTCCGGAACTATGAATTCCGGCTCTTATGTGCTGAATGCCACAAAGGGCAAAAAAGAACGTGTTGGCCGTATCCTTCAGATGCATGCTAATAAGAGGCAGGAACTTGACAAAGTATATTCCGGAGATATTGCCGCAGCTGTTGGTTTTAAGCTGACGACTACCGGGGATACGATCTGTGATGAGCAGCATCCTGTAATCCTGGAGTCTATGGAATTTCCGGAGCCTGTTATTGATATTGCAATCGAGCCTAAGACCAAAGCAGGTCAGGGCAAGATGGGCGAGGCTCTGGCCAAGCTGGCGGAAGAAGATCCGACGTTCCGGACTTCGACCAACAAGGAGACCGGCCAGACTATTATCTCCGGTATGGGTGAGCTTCACCTGGAGATTATCGTAGATCGTCTTCTGCGTGAGTTCCATGTAGAAGCCAATGTGGGCGCTCCTCAGGTTGCTTATAAGGAAACTTTCACCAAGGCTGTTGAGGTGGACAGCAAGTACGCCAGACAGTCCGGCGGCCGCGGACAGTACGGACATTGCAAGGTTCGTTTTGAGCCTATGGACGCCAACGGTGAGGAGACCTTCAAGTTTGATTCGGAAGTAGTAGGCGGAGCGATCCCCAAAGAGTATATCCCGGCGGTAGGCGAAGGCATCGAGGAAGCAGCCAAGGCCGGTATTCTGGGCGGGTTCCCGGTGCTGGGCATCCATGCTACGGTATTTGACGGATCCTACCATGAGGTGGACTCCAGTGAGATGGCTTTCCACATTGCCGGTTCCCTGGCCTTTAAAGACGCTATGCAGAAGGCCGGCTGCGTGCTGATGGAGCCGATTATGAAGGTGGAAGTCACCATGCCTGAGGAGTATATGGGAGACGTAATTGGAGATATCAACTCCCGCAGAGGCCGTATTGAAGGTATGGAGGACATCGGCGGCGGCAAGATGGTGAAAGCCTATGTCCCGTTGGCAGAGATGTTCGGATATTCCACTGACCTGCGTTCCAAGACTCAGGGCCGCGGTAATTATTCCATGTTCTTTGAGAAGTATGAGCCGGTTCCCAAGTCTGTTCAGGAGAAGGTTCTTACTGAAAGAAAAGGCATGAAATAATTGATAAAGCGCTTGAAAAACGCAGATAAATATCATATAATAAGCAATAGCTTAGAAAAATGTAAATTCTGGCATCTGTGATGCCACATTATGAAAACCCGTAAGGGGGATTAAGGAGGACCATTTAAAATGGCAAAAGCAAAATTTGAGAGAACAAAACCGCATTGTAACATCGGTACCATCGGTCACGTAGACCATGGTAAAACCACTCTGACTGCTGCTATTACCAAGACTCTTCATGAGAGAAAGGGTACTGGTGAGTTTGTAGAGTTTGATAAGATTGATAAGGCTCCGGAAGAGAGAGAGCGTGGAATCACTATTTCTACTGCTCACGTTGAGTACGAGACTGATAAGAGACACTACGCTCACGTTGACTGCCCAGGACATGCTGACTATGTTAAGAACATGATCACTGGTGCTGCTCAGATGGACGGCGCCATCCTGGTTGTTGCCGCTACCGATGGTGTTATGGCTCAGACGAGAGAGCACATCCTGCTG
>CANQBN010000263.1 GCA_947588855.1 uncultured Lachnospiraceae bacterium | reverse complement strand
CTACCTTCTTCAGATAGCGGATGGGCCATTTCTCCAGGGCCTCCGCCAGAATGGTGTGGTTGGTATAGGCGCAGGTTCTTGAGACGATCTCAATGGCCTCGTCTATATCGATTCCCCGTCCCATCAGAAGGCGGATCAGCTCCGGAATTACCATGGTTGGGTGGGTGTCGTTGATCTGAATCACCGCGAATTTGTCCAGGTCGTGGAGATTGCAGCCTCTGGCGGTACACTCGTCCAGAATGTACTGGGCGCCGTTGCTTACCATGAAATACTGCTGGAAGATCCGCAGCAGCTGTCCCTTCTCGTCGCTGTCGTCCGGATACAAAAACAGGGTCAGGTTCTTCTCAATGTCCTCTTTATCAAAGGAAATGCCGTCGGTGACGATGCCCTCGTCCACGCTGTCCAAGTCAAACAGATGCAGCTGGTTGGTCCGGTTCTTGTAACCTGTAACCGCTATGTCATATAAGCAGGAATTTACTGTCAGGTTACCAAATTTTATCGGATAGCTGACTTCCCTTTTGGTCAGCCAGGTGCATTTCTCAATCCAGGGGTTGGGCTCTTCTTTCTGCAGATGATGTTCAAACACCTGCTTAAACAGGCCCAGATGGTAATTCAGGCCGATGCCGTCGCCGTTCAGCCCCAGAGTAGCGATGGAATCCAGGAAACAGGCTGCCAGACGGCCCAGGCCGCCGTTGCCCAGGGAGGGCTCCGGCTCCAGCTCCTCGATCTTCGACAGCTCCCGCCCGTAACCGGCCAGTTCCTTCTTCACTTCCTCATACATGCCCAGATTGATCAGGTTGTTGGACAGAAGCTTACCCATCAGGAACTCGGCGGAAATGTAGTACAGCTTCTTCTTTCCCGCATGACTCACCTTGCCCGCGGCCGCCTCCTGAGTCATGGACAGCAGGACCGCGTACAGTTCCTCGTCGCTGCAGCCGCCGATATCCTTTCCCAGATGGGCCTGCACATAATCATTCAGTATCATATATCAATCTCCTCTCATTTCACACCAAATGTCTTATTGTATTTATGTGTTTTTTTCTTCCCTTTATACAATTTTCCGCCGGTCCGGAGCCTGTTTCCGAAACCACCGGAGTTTCCATTTTATCATACAATTCCAAAAAAATCCATATTTTTTCATTTCCACTGCGATCATTGGGTTTTGTCAATAGTTTTGCGCTGCGATCATCCGCCGCAATAATCATTAAATAAATGTATTGAAAAAAGGCGGGGAACTTCCCCGCCAGTGATGGACCCGGGCCTTATGGCCAGCCCGGACGAAATCCTTGATTTCTCTGTAATTACTATATGTCAAAACCAATAAAAAGCAGCATAAAATTTTAAGAAAGCATCCCGCTTAGCTTCTCCGTGATCTCGCTTTTCAGGATAAACGCGTCGATAAACTGATTTTTCAAATACCAGTCGAAGCGCAGATCCTCCATGCCGCTGATGAGAATCAGGCGGATATCCGGATTCAGCTTCCGGACGATCTCCGCCACCTCCAGACCGTTCATGGAAGGCATGGCATAGTCCGTGATCAGCACGTCACAGTAGTCCTTCTTGTTCTGCAGCTTGGAGAGCACCGCGGCCGGATGGTCGTAACACTCGGTTTTCAGATGGCGGCTCTTTAAAAATGTTCCCAGAGATTTCAGCACGTCCGGATCGTCGTCCACCACCACCACCCGGTCCGTCTGGCGGATCACGGGCTGGATTTCCAAAGCCTCCTGCTCTTCCACTCTGGGAAAATACAGATAGAAGGCGGTGCCGCTGCCCTCCTGACTGTCAATCCGGATCTCGCCGCCGGCGGCCGTCACCATATTCCGGACCACGGAAAGGCCCAGGCCGGTCCCCTTGCCGCTGCCCTTGGTGGTATAAAAGGGCTCGAAAATCTTGTCCATGGCGTCTTTGCTGATGCCGCAGCCGGTATCAGCCACAGAAAGCAGTACCCAGTCCCCTTTGGGCGGATTCGCCTCCGTCGCTGACTCTCCGGCCACTCCGCCTGCAACCCTCTTCAGGGCGACAGTCAGAACGCCGCCCTCCTTCTCCATGGCGTGAAAAGCATTGTTGCACAGGTTCATCAGCAGATGCTCCGCCATCTGGCTCCGTCCCCGGATATACAAAGACTCCTCTGCAATCTCCGTCCGGAACGTGATATGCTCCGGTACAAGCCGCCGGATAATATCCAGAGCCTCCAAAACCTCTTTTGTAAAGCACAGGGTCGTCAGGGCCGCCGCCGAATCCTGACGGCTGAAATCCAGAAGCTTCCGGGACAGGCCGGCCGCCTGGCCGGCAGAGTTCAGAATTCCGCTGATCAGCTCATGATTTTCCTCGCTCAGGGATTCATCCCCTTCCAGAATCTCCCCATAGACCATAACCGGCGTCAGATAATTATTGAATTCATGGGCGATGTGGCTGCTCATCTGACCAATGGACTGAACCCGCTGATAATGCTGGATCTCCTCCTCCTTGTGGCGCAAAAGCTCCATCCCCTCGTTGATTTCCTTCAGATACTCAATCTCTTTTTTCTGGTTCTCAGAACGCAGACGGCTCCGGGTGGTCACATACACGAAAAAGGCGATGGGCAGAAGGGAAAGGCTGCTCATGGCGATCAAACGCAGGATCATCCGGTACAGAGGGCCATTCAGTTCTTCAAACGGCAGGGTGGAATTGACGATCCAGTCCTCCCCCGGAAGATGAATGGTGGTGTAGGCCACGATGCGGCGCTGATAGGCCGGAGTGGGGCTGGGATCATCCCAGAGGTAGGAATCGATGACGTCATATCCCTCATCCTGGGTTTTCTGAAGCTCGATCCACCGGAACAAGTCCGACAGATCCAGCTGGGGATACCGTTCCGCACGGTCATAGATAGCGTCCATTCCGATCTGGCTGCTGGCATGGTGCATGATGATGGCCAGATCACGGTCCTTCACAACGGAATAGCCGCCCTCGCCGATCTTCACCGGCTGCACCGTCAGGGCGTAAAGCACGTTCAGATTCACCGCGTAGATCACCGTGCAGGGAACCCCCCCAATACAGCACTTCCGGGAAAGGAACATCTGATACCAGCCCTCGTTGCAGATCTTTTTGCCACATATGACGGCTCCCTCCTCATCGGGAACTTCATGAATATCAAAATCCACCTCGCCGTTCTGGAAAATCAGGTTTCCCTCCCCATCATAGCAGGCCACCGCGTCGTAGAGGCCGTTCTTCTCCGCCAGCAGGGCTTCGGCAGCAGACTGAAAGACCGGACTGTCGGGACCGGTCAGCCCATGGGACGGCTTCGTCTCCTGAGACCATACTCTCTCTGTCGGCGAACCTGATGTCTGCGCCGAGACGGCCTCCAGTGATGAGAAATAGAGATTCAGCTGCTCGATCTCCTGCTCCACATAGTTGGCCAGGCTCTTGCCTACGGTCTCCGCCATGGTCAGAAGCTCCTCCTGCTCCGTGTGGATCAGTTCATCCCGGTAATTGTCATAGACCAGAAAACTGAAATAGATGATCAGTGCCGACGCGGCCAGCGCACCGGCAAAACT
>CANQBN010000262.1 GCA_947588855.1 uncultured Lachnospiraceae bacterium | reverse complement strand
AAGAATTGTATAAACTGTCCATACTGTGTATGGGCAGTTTATCATTTCCCGTCAGAAAACACACATTTCCCGTCAACATAATTGACATGAATGTGGCAACATGATAAACTTGCACTGATTTTTAAGATTCATTTTTATGCAAAAGGAGGGAAATCTATGAAGGCAAAGCAGGCGTTTAATCCCTATCTTCCCAGCTGGGAATATGTGCCGGACGCGGAGCCCCATGTCGTAGACGGGAGAGTCTATGTATACGGTTCTCACGATCTGTTCAACGGGATCAATTTCTGCCTCGGCGACTATGTCTGCTGGTCTGCCCCCGTGAATGATTTAGGCAACTGGAAATACCACGGCTGTATTTTCAAGCGGGAACAGGATCCGGCCGCTCCGAGAGTCCGTGTGACCAACGGTCTTGCGGCTCCGGATATGGTGGTAGGTCCGGACGGGCGGTACTATCTGTATTATTTCATGGGCGGCACCAAGATGATTTCTGTGGCGGTATGCGACGAGCCCGCAGGAAAGTATGAGTTTTACGGATACGTAAAATATCAGGACGGAACTCCTATCGGCAAGCGGAATGAACCCTTCCAGTTCGATCCGGGATGTCTGATGGACGAGGACGGGCGGCTTTATCTGTACACAGGATTTGCTTTTGGCGGGAATCCGATTCTGCTGGATGGATCCAAGCCCACAGAGCATGGACCCATGTGGTTTGAAATTGACACGAAGGACATGCTTACGGTTATTTCCGGGGACGATCTCCACTATATCGGCGTGCTTACGGGCGAGGAAGCCAAGGGGACGCCCTATGAGGAGCAGCCCTTCGGCGAAGCCAGCTCCATGCGTAAATTTAACGGGAAATATTATTTTATCTACAGTTCTTTAAACAGTCACAACCTTTGTTATGCGGTCAGTGACAAACCTACAGAAGGGTTTACATACGGCGGCATTCTGGTAAGCTGCGGCGACATCGGCCTGCCCGGCGTACCGGACGTGAAGCATGCCCGTATGTGTACCGGCAACACCCACGGAAGCCTGATTGAGATTGATGGAAAATATTATATCTTTTATCACAGGCATTCCAACCGGAAACAGTCGTCCCGGCAGGCCTGCGCAGAGCAGATCCGCTTTGAGGATGGAAAATTCTATCAGGCGGAAATGACTTCCTGCGGCCTGAATGGGAAACCCCTGGCCGGAAAAGGCCATTATCCCACTTACATAGCCTGCAACGTCTACGGCAAGAACGGAACCCAGTTTATGTCCATGGTCAAGTACCGCAAGGGCATGAATCCGTTCCTGACCCAGAAGGGCGGGGACCGTGAGGAAGGGCCGGATCAGTATGTGTCCAATTTCTGCACCGACTGTACCGTAGGATTCAAGTATTTTGACCTGCGCGAAACGACCAAGATCCGGGTAGAACTACAGGGCTACGGAGAGTGTGCGGTTCTGGTACGGAAGGAAGAGAAAGGCGACGTAATCTGCCGCATTCCGGTCAAAACCTGCAAGACCGCTCACAAATTCGCCGGGAAGCTTCCGGAAGGCCTGGGAGAGAAAGAGGCATTGTATTTCAGCATTGAAGGCAAGGGAACCTTTGATTTCATTTCCTTTGACCTGGCCTGAGCCGATGGCATTGCGGCTGCATCACTTGCTTTTCAGTTGTATTTCGGAAATTATTTCTGTATTTAAGAAAATATAAATAGCAGGAGGTTTCATAATGAAAAAGGACTTATGCGCGGCCTGGCCGGAATCACGGCCTCTCTCTGCGCGATTACCCTGGTGGCAACATCTTACGCCAGCGCCCAGTCTGCATTCATCAATGCCAGGCTTGGCACATCCAGTATGAGGCTGGTAGAGACTGGAGATACCACTCAGGATACGTATTATTATAAATCGGAATTCAGCGGCCTGTCTGATTTGATTGCCGCTAAGATTGATCTGGCGACCCAGATCAGTGCGGAAGGCACCGTGCTTTTGAAAAATGAGAACAAGGCGCTTCCCATGAATCCATCCTCTGAGCCTGTGACCATCTGGGGCCATAACTCCCTGTTCCCGGCAAGAGGCGGTATGATCGGTTCCACGGCGGCAGCCGCTGATGGACAGGAGAATGCGGATATTATGGGCGCTCTGGGCTCCAGAGGCTTCCAGCTGAATCAGGATATGATCGGGCTGTATGCCAGCGATGAAGCCTTTGCCTATACAAGGACAACCTTCTTCCCCGGCGCCGGCCTGGTTCCCTCCTTTGAGGCTACCTGGGAACAGCCGGCCGTCTATATGGTAGGCGAGATTCCAGCGTCCATGTATACGGATGCGCTTCTGGCCTCTGCAGATGACACGGCAGCCGTGGTGGTTATCACCAGAGACAGTTCTGAGGCCGCCGACTATGAGCCTACCATGTTTAACGGCACCGAGGGCGATTCCTTTGAACGTCCCCTGGCGCTGAGCCAGTATGAGAAAGATATGCTGGAACTGGCCAAAGCCCACAGCACCAAGGTAATTGTGCTGATCAACGCTAACAACCCCATGGAACTGGAAGAACTGAAGCAGGATTCCAGCATTGACGCCATCCTGTGGGTAGGCGAGCCGGGACTTTACGGATTCTACGGAGTGGCAGATATCCTGGCAGGAAACGCCAATCCTTCCGGACACCTGGTTGATACCTACGCGGTCAATTCCGCTTCCGCGCCGGCCATGATGAACTTCGGCCTTCATATGTACACCAACAATTCCCAGAACGGCACCGGCAATCTTCTGACTGTCGACAACAAGGCCGACTGGTATGTGGTGGAGACAGAAGGCATTTATCAGGGCTACAAATACTATGAAACCCGTTATGAGGATGAGATCCTGAAACAGGGCAACGCTTCTGATGCGGCAGGTTCTTCCGATGGCGGAGCCTGGAGCTATGCCAACGAGGTATCTTATCCCTTTGGTTACGGTTCCTCCTACACCACCTTTGAGCAGACGCTGGATTCCATCGACGTGAAGGTGGGAGAGATCGGAACCGCCACTGTGACAGTGAAAAATACTGGCAGCGTAGCCGGCAAATCCGCTGTAGAGCTGTTTGTACAGGTTCCCTACACAAAGGGCGGCCTGGAGAAATCCGCCATTCAGCTGGCCGGATTTACCAAGACCGGTGAGATTGCTCCCGGTTCCAGCGAGACTGTGACTGTGGATATTGATCCGGCTCTGTTTGCAAGCTATGACGAGACAGTGACCAAGGCGGACGGAACGCAGGGCGCCTGGGTTCTGGAAGCCGGCGATTACTATTTCGCCATCGGCAACGGCGCTCATGAGGCTTTGAATAACGTCCTGGCCAAGAAGACTGGAAGCGCTGACGGACTGATTACGGTTAATACTGACGAGGTAATCAACCCGGATAACGCGGTTGTGTGGAATCTGGCGGCCGATGATGTTGAGACTTATTCTGTCAACGTGGAGAACGCCCTGCAGAACGCAGATCTCAACAAGCTCATTGACGGAGCGGCAGAGTATACTACCAGAGATGACTGGTCCAAGGGCTGGAAGACGGTGGAGAACCTGACGCCTACCGACGAGATGATGGTTGGTCTGACCAACTCCAATTA
>CANQBN010000261.1 GCA_947588855.1 uncultured Lachnospiraceae bacterium | reverse complement strand
TCTGGAGGCGGCGGCGCTCATAAGCCGCGGCGGTCCGGGACTTTTTTTCGTGGAAAACACCAGGCAGGAATGGATAAGCCAGGTCCCGGATGCCCCGTCAGGGCCAACGGGTTCGGACAGGTCGGAAACCGGTTCCCCGGAGACTTCGGCGGACCGTCAGACCGAGGAAAGCGGCGGCGGAATTCTGGAAAAGGTTTTCGGCATCCGGCTGCGGCTCAGGGACGGGGCCATCGAATTTTACCGCCAGGAGGATATCCGTGTGCGGGAGGAAAAGCGCCAGGAGTGAGGAAAAGCGTCTGGTTTCTTCGAAAAATAGGTTGCCATTATGAATCGGATATATTATAATAAAGCCCTGATTGCGGGAACGCGTCGGCGCGGAGCAATCAGCTTTCATCTATGGCGATGCCCGCGGAGCGGGTATGATACTTAACAAAGGACAGGTGGATACACATGGAGAAAAAAGAACTGCTGTATGAGGGAAAGGCCAAGAAGGTCTACACAACGGAAGACCCGGATATGCTGATCGTGTCCTACAAGGACGACGCGACCGCGTTTGACGGCCAGAAGAAGGGAACCATCGTGGGCAAGGGCGCGATCAATAACCGCATGACCAACCACGTTTTCAAGCTGTTTGAGGCGGAGGGGATCCCCACCCATTTCGTGGAAGAACTGAATGACCGCGAGACCGTGGTAAAGAAGGTGGAGATTGTTCCCCTTGAGGTGATCATCCGCAATTTCTCCGCCGGAAGCTTTGCCAAGAAGCTGGGTATGGAGGAGGGTATCAAGCTGCTTCAGCCCACGTTGGAATTCAGCTATAAGAACGATGATCTCCACGATCCTTTTATCAATGACTATTATGCCCTGGCCCTGGGGCTGGCCACCCGGGAGGAGATCGACGACATTACCCGGTACGCCTTCCGGGTCAATGAGATCATGCGGAAATATTTTGCCGGCCTGGGAATCGAACTCATCGACTTCAAGATTGAGTTCGGCCGCTATCACGGAGCGATCATTCTGGCGGACGAGGTGTCTCCGGATACCTGCAGGCTGTGGGATATGGAGACCAGAGAGAAACTGGACAAGGACCGTTTCCGCCGCGACCTGGGCAATGTAGAGGACGCGTATCAGGAGGTGTTCCGTCGTCTGGGAATCCAGTAATGCGGACAGTCGGGACCGGGAGGTCGGTGTATGAGTATCATAAGTTACATGGAACCGGATATTGACGGAAAACTCCATGAGGAATGCGGAGTATTCGGTATGTACGATTTAGATGGTGGAGAGGTAGCCTCCACCATCTATTATGGTTTATTTGCCCTTCAGCACAGGGGGCAGGAAAGCTGCGGCATCGCGGTCAGCGATACCTGCGGCCCCAAGGGCAGTGTGAATGCATATAAAGGGATGGGCCTGTGCAACGAGGTGTTTACGCCGGAGACCCTGGAGAGTCTTCACGGCGATCTGGGCGTAGGCCATGTGCGCTATTCCACGGCGGGAAGCAGCAGCCGGGAGAACGCCCAGCCGCTGGTGCTGAACTACATTAAGGGCACGCTGGCCCTGGCCCACAACGGCAACCTGGTCAACGCGCCGGAGCTTCGCCGGGAACTGGCCTACACTGGGGCTATTTTTCAGACCACCATCGATTCCGAACTGATTGCCTATTATATTGCCCGGGAGAGGATTGGTTCCAGAAATGTGCAGGAGGCGGTGGTGCGGGCCATGAAGCGCCTGTCCGGCGCTTATTCTCTGGTGATTATGAGCCCCAGAAAGCTGATTGGAGCCAGAGATCCTTTCGGGTTTAAACCGCTCTGTATCGGGAAAAAGGACAATGCCTATATCCTGACGTCGGAGACCTGCGCTCTGGCTACCATCGGCGCTGAGTTTATCCGGGATGTAGAGCCGGGCGAGGTGGTCACCATCACCAGGGATGGACTTCATTCGGACCGCAGCATGTGTTTTGCCGATCCGGAGAAGCAGGCCCGGTGTGTGTTTGAATATATCTATTTCGCCAGACCGGATACGGTGTTTGACGGCGTCAGCGTCTATCATTCCAGGATTCTGGCTGGAAGATGTCTGGCAAAGGATTCGCCGGTGGACGCGGATCTGGTGGTGGGCGTTCCGGAATCCGGCAACGCGGCGGCTCTGGGCTACGCCCTGGAATCCGGGATTCCTTACGGAACCGCTTTTGTGAAAAATACCTACGTGGGCCGGACTTTTATCAAGCCCAAGCAGAGCAACCGGGTCTCCTCGGTTCGGGTGAAATTAAACGTGCTGAAGGAGGCGGTGGAAGGGAAACGGGTCATTATGATCGACGATTCCATCGTTCGGGGCACCACCAGTCATCAGATCGTGCGGATGCTTCGCGAGGCAGGAGCTGCGGAGGTTCATGTGATGGTCAGCGCGCCGCCGTTTCTCCATCCCTGTTATTTCGGAACGGATATTCCTTCGGAGGAGCAGCTGATCGCCCACGATAAGACGATCGATGAGATCTGCATGCTTCTGGGAGCCGATTCCCTGTCTTATCTGCGGATGGAGCGGCTTTACGAGATGGCAGGCGGCCTGCCCATCTGTACCGCCTGCTTCAGCGGCGACTACCCCATCGCTCCCCCCACGGAGGATATCAGAGGCGACTATGTGCGTTAGGCATGAGCAGTGCGAAAAAAGTCAGATGAAAACCGCATCATACCCGTAGGGCATGAATGTCGGTTTTTAGCGGACTTTTTTCATAGGGCGAAGCCCGCGAGCGAAAAACCGAAGGTTTTGAGCAGCGCACTGCGAACATACATTTTATGGAGGTACATTATGAACGACAGATATCAAAGTCCCCTTTCCGAGCGCTACGCCAGCAGGGAGATGCAGTACATCTTCTCGCCGGACAAGAAGTTCCGTACCTGGCGGAAGCTGTGGATTGCCCTGGCGGAGACGGAGAAGGAGCTGGGACTTCCCATTACCCAGGAACAGATCGACGAGCTGAAGGCTCACGCGGAGGATATCAATTATGACGTGGCGAAGGAGCGGGAGCGCCTGGTGCGCCATGATGTCATGTCCCACGTCTACGCCTACGGCCAGCAGTGCCCCAATGCCAAAGGGATTATTCATCTGGGCGCTACCTCCTGCTATGTGGGCGATAACACGGACATTATCATCATGACGGAGGCCCTCCGCCTGGTGAGAAAGAAACTGCTGAATGTCATGGCGGAGCTGGCAAAATTTGCGGATGCTTATAAGAATCAGCCTACCCTGGCGTTTACCCATTTTCAGCCGGCCCAGCCTACTACCGTGGGAAAGCGGGCGACTCTATGGCTGAACGACCTGTGTCTGGACCTGGAAGATCTGGACCATGTGCTGAGCAGGATGAAACTTCTGGGCTCTAAGGGGACTACTGGAACCCAGGCCAGCTTCCTGGAGCTGTTTGACGGCGATCATGAGAAATGCCGCAAGGCTGATCAGATGATCGCAGAAAAAATGGGATTTGAAGCCTGTTATCCGGTATCCGGACAGACCTATTCCCGAAAAGTCGATACCCGGGTGGTAAATGTGTTGGCGGGCATTGCCCAGAGCGCCCACAAGTTCTCCAATGATGTGCGGCTTCTGCAGCATTTGAAGGAAGTGGAAGAG
>CANQBN010000260.1 GCA_947588855.1 uncultured Lachnospiraceae bacterium | reverse complement strand
ATTCATCCGCATAATGTTCTGTGATGCATTGCCAAGCCATTTCCTCTTATGTGCTACATGTTAAGTTAATGACATTAAGTATTTAAGCCATTTCCTGGCATAGAAAAACCCCGTAAGATCTCTCTTACAGGGTCTCATTCACTGGGCTAGAAGGATTCGAACCTTCACAATGACGGAGTCAGAGTCCGTTGCCTTACCATTTGGCGATAGCCCAACATCTTCTGCCGCAGGCTGAATACAGCTGTTTTCCAACGACGAAATGTATTATACAACAGAGCCAAAAGTTCGTCAAGAACTTTTTTCAAATTCTCGCGTTCTTCTCGCGTTCTCACGTTCTTCTCATGCCCTCCTGATTTCCGTCTTCCCGCCCCATCCATAGCCACAGACGCCGGGCGGAATCATTTCGCTTCATCCTTCCAGATTCTGCCTCAGTTTTTCCATTCCCCTCCTGTACCTGGACAGCACTGTAGACAGGGGAACGCCTGTCTGCTCCGCTATCTCGCGATGCTTCATGCCGCCCAGAACGTGGAGAAAAATCGCCTGGCGTTCCTCCGGTGTCAGAAATGTCATGGCCGCAAGAAGAGCCTGGCGCTCCGCCGCCTGCTCAATCTCCGGGGAATTTTTTCCCGGCTCCCATACGCCCCCGCCTTCCTGGAGCTCTTCTAAGCTGTCCTCCAGCCTGGCGTTCTGCCGACGGAGACGCATATAGCAGAAGTTTCTGGCAATCGTAAATATCCAGGCCATAGGCTTTCCGTCCGCCTCATAGCGATCCGCCTGCTGCCATATCCGGAGAAAGGTATCCTGCATGATTTCTTCCGCATCCTGGGGATTCTGACAGATGGACAGACTGTAACCATACACTGCTCTGGCGGTCTCCTCATACAGCTCCTTCAGCGCGTTCCGGTCTCCTCCTTTTATCCGCAGCAAAAGCCGGTCATACTCCGACCGGCTGCCCTGTTCCGCCGCGCGCCGCGGCGTTCTGTCCCTGCCCATAGGCACCTCCGGCAATCATCGTTCTGATTCCGGATCCGACCCGCAAAAGCTGTTCTCCACGGTCACGACACAGAAAAGGCGGGGATCCGACTCTCTCAGCCGATCCGAAATCTTCGTCTTTATTGTGTCCCGCATGGCCTCATTATACTCAACCGGCACCACAAGATCGAAAATCAGATTGATCCGCTCCGTACCGGGCACCATCCGAAAATCATGAAAACTAAGACGGAAATCCAGACTTTCCAGGATCTGCCCCAGAAGCTGGCGATACTGCTCCTGCTGCCGGTTGTGAATCTCCACCGGATCCATGTGAACCACCAGAAGGATTCCCAGCTTCCGCATGCAGTCCCTCTCAATGGTATCGATGACCTCATGGCCCTTCTCCATTTTCCAGTCACTGTCTACCTCTGCATGAATGGTAGCCATGCTCCTGGACGGACCGTAATTGTGGACGATCAGATCGTGAGTTCCGATGATTCCCTCATAGCTTTCCACAAACTCCGTAATCTTCCGGTATACCTCCGGGTCGATAGGCTGACCGATCAGAGGTTCCAGCGTATCCTTCGCGATCTCCACTCCGGCCCACATCACCAGAAGGGACACGATCACCCCCACGAAACCATCAATATTTACGCCAGACAAACCAAACACCAACATGGACAAAATCGTCGCCGAGGTAGCCGCCACATCCCCCAGGGAGTCCGCTGAAGTGGCCATCATCACCTTGGAATTGATCCTGCGGCCAAGCTTTCGGTTAAACAGACCCAGCCACAGCTTCACAAGCACCGTCACAAAAAGGACTGCCACCGCCGCCCACCGGAAGACCAGTTCTTCCGGATGCCGTATCTTGCCTATGGATGAGATAAACAGGGAGAAGCCTACCTGTATAACGAAAAATGCTACCACAAGCGCCGAAATGTACTCGATCCTTCCATGTCCGAAGGGATGATCCGCATCCGCCGGTTTTCCGGCCATTTTAACCCCTATGTAACCTACAATAGAGCTAGCCGCATCTGACAGGTTATTAAAGGCGTCCGCCATAATAGAGATACTTCCCGTGAGAAAACCGACAGCCAGTTTAGCCGCGAAAAGAACCACATTGCAGCAGATTCCCACCATACCCGCCAATACCCCGTAGGCGGTGCGAACCTGAGCGTCATCCGTATTCTTGTAGCCTTTCACAAAACGCCTTACCAGATATTCCGTCATAGCAATTCCCTTCTCCGTCCCCGATTTACAATCCGTCCGGGCACACGGCCAAAGGCACCTTACCCGCGGCAGTCCTCCTCCCGATACAGAACCTTTGTCAGAAACAGTCCCCTGGCCGGGGCCGTAAATCCCGCCGCCTGACGGTCGCGGGCCCGGATCATTTCGCTCATACTTTCCGGCAGGCGCTTTCCCTGCCCCACTTCGATCAGCGTTCCCACCAGGATCCTTACCATATGATAGAGAAAACCGTCGCCCTGAATCTGAATCTCCATCTGCGTGCCCTGAACGCGGATATCGATGTTTTCTATGGTGCGGACCGTGGATTTTTTCATGTGCCGGTTAGCGCAGAAGCTTCGAAAATCATGGGTTCCCTGCAAATACGCTGCAGCGCGCCTCATAGCCTCCGTATCCAGAGACTGTCCCAGAGCGTACCTGTATTTTCGCTGAAACACAGAGCATTTGTCCGCCATGTCAAGCCGATAAGTATAAATCTTGCCTACAGCGTTTAAGCGGCTGTGGAACCGTTCTCCGGCCTCCTGCGCATCAAGAACCAGAATCGATTCCGGCAGATACCGGTTCAGATATTCCTTCAACTGTGAAGCCGAGAGATTCGTCTGCAGACGGACATTTGCCGTCTGCTCTTCCGCGTGAACTCCCGCATCGGTGCGGCCGGCCCCATGGACCTCCACCGCCTGACCCTCCAGTCTTCCCAAAACCTGCTCCAGCTTTCCCTGTATGGTATTGTCCGTGTTTCCTTGCTTCTGCCAACCGTCAAAATCCGTCCCATCATACTGGAGAAGCAGCATAAAATTCCGGCTCATCCGAATTGTCCCCTCTCATACTGAAACTATTCCGGCACTCCCGCAAGCCATCCTCCGTCAAGGTCACTGACTATCTCCTCGGTGTCCTTCTTTCTGCCGCTATCCATTTTTCCTGCGCCTGCATAGCTGTCATCCTACCGGGCAGCTTCCACTTCCGGGCGGCTCCGTTTCCGCAGCTTCCACAATTTCCACAGGATTACCGCAATCATCGTTCCGAAGCAGATTCCGGCCACATCCAGCCACACATCGTCTACCTGTCCGGACCGTCCTTCCGTAAACAGTTGCAGGGTCTCGTCCACCAGAGGAATCACTACCCCCAGCCAGGCATGAACTGCCAGCCAGAACCAGAGCTGCAGCCGCCAGCAGCGGATACAATTCCACAAGAAGATTCCCAGAAGGGTGTATTCCGCGAAATGGGCAGCCTTGCGGACCATGTGCTCCGTGATCCAGGAACCGTCCAGCCCCAGCCGGTCAAACAGATTCCAGAGCATCTCAAGAACCATCCCGCTCTGTCTGGAAGAGATGACCGCCGGAGTCAGAGAATTCTTGTAAATCAGCCCAATGTAGCAGACGACGACAACCGTCCATATCCATTTTTTATTCTTATATGTGCTCAGTCCCTCA
>CANQBN010000259.1 GCA_947588855.1 uncultured Lachnospiraceae bacterium | reverse complement strand
TTACATTAAGCTGGGACAGCCTTCCACGGAGCTGTCCGGCGGCGAAGCACAGCGGATCAAGCTGGCTACGGAATTGAGCCGGAGAGGAACCGGACGGACCATCTATGTGCTGGACGAGCCTACTACCGGCCTGCATTTCGCGGATGTCCACAAGCTGGTGGAGATCCTGCGGAAGCTGTCGGAAGGCGGCAACACGGTGGTGGTGATCGAACACAATCTGGACGTGATCAAGACGGCCGATTATATCATTGATATGGGGCCGGAGGGCGGCGACCGGGGCGGCACGGTGATTGCCAGGGGAACGCCGGAGGAAGTGGCAGAGTGCGAATGGTCCTACACCGGGCAGTACGTGAAGAAGTATATAAGTAAATAACAGTCGTAACGCAGAAGGAAATATGAAAAATAAGAGAGCCGGAAGGTTCTGAATTCCTGCGTGGCGCAAGCGTGCCCACAGGGAATCAGAACCTTCCAGCTTTTATTTTTTATAATCTCTGGCTGCAGTACCGGTAACTGAAAAACAGCACCACATCGGCGCCCATCCAGGCCAGTACCTCGGCGTAGAAGATGCCCTCCTGTCCCATAAGTGCAGGCAGAAGGAGAGCGGCTCCGGTCCGCATGACGAACTCGGAGACGCCGGACAGCATAGGCAGGACCGTATTGCCCAGTCCCTGAATGCAGGAGCGGGTCACATGCAGGTAATAGAGGACCGGCAGGCATACGCTCATGATGAACAGGTAATGATATGCGATATCCAGAGTCTCGGATACGGTCTGGGGATCACCGGAGATAAAGAGGCTGAGGATAGGGCGTCCGCCGAAGATCATCAGCGCGATGATGGCCCCGGAGGTGACTAAGGAAATCAGAAGCCCGGTGCGATACCCCTGGCGGATTCGTTCCTTCCGACCAGCTCCCAGGTTCTGGCCGGCATAGGTGGTCATGGCGTATCCGTAAGAAATGGCAGCCGTTTCCAGAAGGCCGTACAGCTTGTTGGTGGCTGTGAAGGCCGCAAGGAAGATAACGCCGAAGCTGTTGATGACAAACTGTACGATCATGCCGCCGATGGAGATGATCATATTCTGAAAGGCCAGGGGGAATCCCAGTCCCAATAACTTGGCGCAGGAGGAATATCGGATGGTCCAGTCGGCTTTTTCTGGTTTAAGGATATCGATTCTGCCGATTTTGATTAGACAGAGAATGCTTGCGAAGAGCTGGGCGATGACCGTGGCGGCCGCCGCCCCGGTGACGCCGAATCCGAGAAATGCCACGAAGAGCAGATCCAGGATAATATTGGTAAAAGAAGCAAATACCATGGCGTGGAGAGGCGTTTTGCCGTCCCCCAGAGAACGGAGAATGGACGCCAGCAGATTGTAGGCCATGGTGACAGGAATGCCCCAGAAGATGGTGCGCATATATTTTTCCGCGTCGGAAAGGACCGTCTCCGGAGTGTTCAGAATATGTAGAGACGGCATGGTCAAAAGCTGTCCCGCTATGGTCATGATTAGCGCGCAGCCGGCAGACAGCGCAATGGAATGGGCAATCACATTTCTCAGCTGGCTGTGACGCCGGGCGCCAAATTCCTGTGCCATCCAGACGGAGAAGCCTTGAGTGAGGCCCTGAATCATGCCCAGGGCCATCCATACCTGCCAGTCTGTGGCGCCTACAGCCGCAATGGCGTTTACGCCCAGGACCTGTCCCACGATCATGGCGTCGGTGACAATATAAAACTGCTGAAACAGATTTCCTATCATAAGAGGCAGGGCGAAGAAGAAAATCAGCGGCCCCGGTCTGCCCTCCGTCATATTTTTTGTGAAATTCATGTGATTCTCCATTAAAACATCTTAAATCGGTCTGATCGATTCCTGGGAAACGGCAAATGCGTTTCCGTTTACTATAGCACAAAGATTTCTGAAAGAAAAGAGGAAAATCCATCTTTTGGCGGCCGATTTGACAAGCTGATATTTCAGAAAAAATTGCTTGAGGAATTCTTAGATGCAGGCTATAATGGGTGGGTAATATTTTACGAATGGAAATCTATGGAGAGCAGCTTATGAAGAGAGAAAAAATCATCGTAATCGATTTCGGCGGCCAGTATAACCAGTTAGTGGCTCGCCGGGTCCGCGAATGCAATGTGTACTGTGAGATATATTCCTATCGGACGCCTCTGGAACAGATCCGGGCCATGGAACCCAAGGGAATCATTCTGACCGGCGGTCCCAACAGCGTCTATGAGGAGAATGCCGCTTCCTGCGGAAAGGAACTGTTTGAACTGGGGGTGCCGGTGCTGGGGCTTTGTTATGGAGCCCAGCTGATGAGCCATGTGCTGGGCGGCCATGTCTGTAAGGCTCCTGTCCGGGAATACGGAAGGATCAAGGTGACGGTGGACAAATCCAGCAAACTGTTCGGCAATGTGTCGGAGAAAACCATCTGCTGGATGAGCCATAACGATTATATCGAGACGCCGGCCCCCGGTTTCCGGGTCATTGCCCATACGGCGGACTGCCCGGTGGCGGCGGCGGAGTGGGAGGAGCGGAAGCTTTACGCCATCCAGTTCCACCCGGAGGTGCTTCACACTCGGGAGGGTGCGAAGATGCTTCACAATTTTGTCTATCAGGTTTGCGGCTGCGCAGGCGACTGGCGCATGGATTCTTTTGTGGAGACTAGCATTAAGGCTATCCGTGAGAAGGTAGGAAGGGGCAAAGTGCTGTGCGCCTTGTCCGGCGGTGTGGATTCCTCCGTGGCAGCGGTCATGCTGGCCAAGGCGGTGGGCGACCAGTTGACCTGCGTATTTGTAGATCACGGCCTTCTGCGGAAAAATGAAGGTGACGAGGTGGAGGAGGTCTTCGGTCCCAACGGCCCCTATGATCTGCATTTCGTCCGCGTCAACGCCCAGGAGCGGTTCTACGGCAAATTGAAGGGCGTGGAAGAGCCGGAACACAAGCGCAAAATCATCGGCGAGGAATTTATCCGTGTGTTTGAGGAAGAAGCCAAGAAGATCGGAAAGGTGGATTTCCTGGTCCAGGGAACCATTTATCCCGATGTGGTGGAGAGCGGCCTGGGCGGCGAGTCAGCCGTTATCAAATCCCATCACAACGTAGGCGGCCTGCCGGATTATGTGGATTTCAAGGAGATCATTGAGCCTCTGCGGGATCTGTTCAAGGATGAGGTCCGCAAGGTGGGTCTGGAGTTGGGAATCCCGGAGAAGCTGGTGTACCGTCAGCCATTCCCCGGCCCCGGTCTGGGAATCCGGATCGTGGGCGAGGTGACGGCGGAGAAGGTCCGCATGGTTCAGGATGCCGACGCCATCTATCGGGAGGAGATTGCAGCCGCCGGCCTGGAACGGCTGCCGGACCAGTATTTTGCTGCTCTGACCAACATGCGCTCCGTGGGCGTCATGGGTGATGAGAGAACCTACGACTACGCCGTGGCCCTCCGCGCTGTGAACACGGTGGATTTCATGACGGCAGAGGCGTCCCAGATTCCCTGGGAGGTGCTGCAGCGGGTGACCAGCCGGATCGTCAATGAGGTGAAGAACGTGAATCGGGTGCTGTATGATATCACTTCCAAGCCGCCGGGGACGGTGGAGTTTGAGTGATGAAATGGGATTGAAAAAGCCGGTGTTTATGCGGGCTGCAAGCAAATTTGCTTAAGTATTGGCA
>CANQBN010000258.1 GCA_947588855.1 uncultured Lachnospiraceae bacterium | reverse complement strand
GGAGCAGACCTGCGGGCTTGGAATGCGGATGGAATAAAGCTGCTGCGGAAAATCCGGCGCGCGGCAGTATGTGATGGACGATAAGACCGGGATCAAATTCAGCGATGTGGCAGGACAGGACGAGGCCAAGGAGAGCTTAAAGGAGATTGTCGGATTCCTTCACGATCCGAAGAAATACGAGGAGATCGGAGCCAAGATGCCCAAAGGCGCGCTTCTTGTAGGACCTCCCGGAACCGGCAAGACCCTTCTTGCCAGAGCTGTGGCCGGAGAGGCGGAAGTGCCTTTCTTCAGCATCGCAGGCAGTGAATTCGTAGAGATGTTCGTAGGAATGGGAGCCAGCAAGGTCCGTGATCTGTTCAAGCAGGCCGGAGAGAAGGCGCCCTGTATCGTATTTATCGATGAGATCGATACCATCGGCAAGAAGCGCGACAGCGGAAGCGGCATGGGCGGCAACGACGAGCGGGAGCAGACCCTGAATCAGCTGCTGACGGAGATGGACGGCTTTGACGCCACCAAGGGAGTGGTAATCCTGGCCGCGACCAACCGTCCGGAAAGTCTGGATCCGGCCCTGCTGCGTCCGGGCCGGTTCGACCGGAGGGTGCCTGTGGAACTTCCGGATCTGAAAGGCCGCGAGGCGATTCTTCGCCTTCACGGACGGAAAGTGAAGCTGGATTCGGACTGCGATTTCAACGTGGTCGCCCGAATGACGCCAGGAGCGTCCGGAGCGGAGCTGGCCAATATCGTCAATGAGGCGGCTCTGGGGGCTGTCCGCAACGGCCGCAGCCGCGTGACTCAGACTGATCTTCAGGAGGCGGTGGATACCATTCTGGCAGGCGCCCAGAAGAAGAACGCCATTCTCAGTGAGAAGGAAAAATGTATCGTTGCCTACCATGAGGTGGGGCACGCTCTGGTGGCGGCGCTTCAGAGTCATTCCGCGCCGGTGCAGAAGATCACTATCGTTCCCCGTACATCCGGGGCCCTGGGCTTTACTATGCAGGTAGAGGAGGGAGATCACGCGCTTATGAGCAAAGAAGAGCTGTTGGACAAGATCGCCACCTTTACCGGAGGACGGGCTGCCGAGGAGCTGGTATTCGGTTCCGTCACTACGGGAGCCAGCAACGACATCGAGCAGGCGACCAAGCTGGCGAGAGCTATGGTGACTAGGTACGGCATGAGCGAGGATTTTGATATGGTGGCCCTGGAGACGGTTCAAAACGCTTATCTGGGCGGAGATTCCAGCCTGGCCTGCAGCGAGACCACGGCGGCTGCTGTTGACGCGAAGGTGGTAGAGGTGGTCAAGGCCCAGCACGCCAAAGCCAGTCGTCTTCTGGCTGACAACCGTAAGAAGCTGGACGAGATCAGTCAGTATCTCTATGAGAAGGAGACCATCACCGGTCAGGAGTTTATGGAGATTCTGGAGCGGAAGGAAAACAGCTGAATGGTTTCTGCGGC
This sequence comes from uncultured Lachnospiraceae bacterium, assembly GCA_947588855.1. GTDB lineage: Bacteria > Bacillota > Clostridia > Lachnospirales > Lachnospiraceae > UBA3402. The sequence goes on along the minus strand of CANQBN010000258.1, from coordinate 2,232 downwards.
ATATTGCCGGAACAGATATGGACATAAGAAGAAAAGTAGTGATCAGGCTAAAAAAAGGTTGCCTGAAAATCACTGAAATGTTATGATAGAAAGGCGCTGGGAAACCGGGCGGTACCACAGAGGTATCGGCCTGTCCGGCGCCTTTCATGAACCAAGCGGAACGTTTTGCAGACAAAAGGAGAGGTTACAATGGCAAAAGTCGGAATCGTCATGGGCAGTGACTCGGATATGCCCGTTATGGCGCAGGCAGCGGATGTCCTCACAAAACTGGGAGTGGATTTTGAGATGACTATCATCTCCGCCCACAGGGAGCCGGACATCTTTTTTCACTATGCAAAGTCTCTGGAAGAGAAGGGCGTGAAAGTGGTGATCGCCGGTGCGGGAAAGGCGGCTCATCTGCCGGGCATGTGCGCGGCGCTGTTCCCCATGCCGGTCATCGGAATTCCCATGAAGACATCAGATTTAGGCGGCGTGGACTCCCTGTACTCTATTGTGCAGATGCCGTCCGGTATTCCGGTTGCAACGGTGGCGATTAACGGAGGGACCAACGCAGGTATTCTGGCGGCTAAGATTCTGGCCACCTCTGATGAAGCGCTTCTGGACCGCCTGAAGGTCTATTCTGAATCTCTGAAGAATGATGTGGCGTCCAAGGCGGAGAAGCTGGATCAGATCGGATATAAAGAGTACCTTGGACAGATGAAGAAATAAACCGAAAAGCGGTCCATCAGGAGGAGCGGTTTAAGGCCCGGTATACGGATATCACATAAAGGAGGACTTCCATGACAGGCAGTGAAAGGGAGCAGACGCAGAGGGCGCTTAATGCCTTTTTGCCGGAAGGCGTCGTCGTGAGCTGTGAGCGGTTCGGCAACGGCCACATTAACGATACGTATCTGGTCGAATGTGCAGAAGGCTATCCCCGGTATGTCCTTCAGCGAATTAATCAGGGAGTATTTCATAATCTTGATGCCCTGAACGGCAATGTGGAGAAAATCACCGCGTTTCTCAGAAAGAAGATCATCGCTCAGGGAGGGGATCCTGACCGGGAGACTCTGAATCTGATTCCGGCAAAAGACGGCAGGAAAAATTATGTGGACGGGGACGGTCAGTGCTGGCGTCTGGTCCTCTACATTGAGGATTCAGTCTGTTATGAGCAGGTGGAGAAGCCGGAAGATTTCTATCTCAGCGGCAAGGCCTTCGGATATTTTCAGCGGATGCTGGCCGATTACCCGGCGGAAACCCTGGTGGAGACGATTCCCCATTTTCATGATACGCCCAGTCGTCTGACGGCTCTTTGGCATGCGGTTTCTGAGGACAGATATGGCTATGCGGGACAGGTACCCGTGGAACTGGAATTTGTAAAGGCCAGAGAAAAGGAATGTCATACTGCCATGGATATGCTGGCGAAGGGAGAACTGCCCCTTCGCGTGACCCACAATGATACGAAGCTGAACAATATCATGTTTGATGCGAGGACGGGAGACGCCCTTTGCGTTCTTGATCTGGATACGATCATGCCGGGACTTTCTATCTTTGATTTCGGAGACGCTATCCGGTTCGGCGCCAATACGGCCCTGGAAGATGAAAAGGACGTAAGTAAGGTGTTTCTGTCGTTGGAGCTGTATGAAATGTTTACGAAGGGATTTCTGGAAGGATGTCAGGGCAGCCTGACGGATGAGGAGATCCACATGCTGCCTATGGGGGCAAAGCTGATGACGATGGAATGCGGCATCCGTTTCCTGACCGATTATCTGGAAGGCAGCGTTTATTTTCATACGGATTATTCGGAGCATAATCTGGTCCGGGCCCGTACTCAGTTTGCCCTGGCGGCGGATATGGAGCGGAAATGGAAGGCTATGACCGACATTGTGGAGAAATACAGAGTTTAAACAGCAAGAATCTTGTCCGCTGTATGGCGGGGAAATGGATTATTTTAATATAACGGAGGAGACAGTATGGATTACAAGAAAGCAGGAGTGGATATCGAAGCCGGATACCGTTCTGTGGAGCTGATGAAAAAACATGTGATGGAGACCATGCGTTCGGAAGTGCTGGGCGGAATCGGAGGATTTTCCGGGGCGTTCTCCCTGGATGCCATCAAAAACATGGAGCATCCGGTGCTTCTGTCCGGAACCGACGGCGTGGGAACCAAGCTGAAACTGGCAATGATCATGGACCGGCATGACACCATCGGCATCGACTGTGTGGCCATGTGCGTCAACGATGTGGCCTGCG
>CANQBN010000257.1 GCA_947588855.1 uncultured Lachnospiraceae bacterium | reverse complement strand
CTGAAGACCCTGGGATTTCCGGCTTATATCGTGTATCGGGACGGCTATTACAAAGTCAGAGCCGGCGCGTTCCTTAATATGGATTATGCCGTGCAGATGGAACGCCGTCTCAGGGCTTACGGTTTTCCCACATATCTTGTGCGTGAGCAGGCCGTGCATTGACAGGTGCAGCCTGACCGTGATAGAATGTAAATGTGATGCTTATGTGATTGGAACAGCGCGGACTGTCGGACGGATTCGGCCGGGGAACCGGATGCGTCCGGCGCTTTTCCGGGATTTGCGAAAGAACAGGGGGTACGTGATGGCGGGGAGTAAAACCATTGTTACAATAGGAAGACAATATGGCAGCGGAGGCCGCGAAGTGGGTTCGAGACTGGCGGAACAGCTGGGAATCGGATTCTATGATAAGAATATCCTTCGCATGAATTCTGATGAGAGCGGAATTAAGGAAAGTTATTTCCATATGGCGGACGAGAAGGCCGGAAATAAGCTGCTGTATAAGATTTTAAGCGGCATGCGTCCGGAAGTGGGACAGCCTTCCTTCAGTTCCGACCTTACTTCCGCTGACAATCTGTTCCGTTTTCAGTCAGAGGTGATCCGCAAGCTGGCCCAGGCTGAATCGTGCGTGATCATCGGCCGCTGCGCCGATTACATACTCAAAAACGCGGACAGCCTTCTCAGGGTGTTTATTTACGCGGATATGGATTATCGAATTAAGAGAATTACCGGCCTTGGTTATTACGAGCCGAAGGATGTAGAGAAAAATATCCGCAGGATGGATAAGGAACGGCGGGATTATTACCGCTACTTTACCGGAAGAAACTGGGAGGATATGTTTAATTATGATCTGATGATCAACACATCCGTTATTGGTACTGAGGGAGCGGTGGAGATGATCAGGGGATATCTGAACGGGAGACAGGATTAACGCAAAGCAGAATACCTATCGGTTTTACCGCCTGCGCCTTTCGGCTGAGAAGACGCAGGCGGTATTTTTACGTCCGGCGGGGCGTAGTTATTGAAGTTCGGCGATTCTTGTAATGCCCACGTAAATATGGGAAATGCGGTACCATGTTTTGAAATCGGCGACGCCGGTCTGGGGCAGACCGAATACAGACTGGAATTTTCGGACAGAGGCGGCGGTAGCCGGACCATAGACGCCGTCAGCAGAAATCTGGGGAATAGCTGAGTAGACGCCTGCTATAGCATTCAGCTGCTCCTGCAGCTGTTCTACCTTTTGCCCGGAGGATCCGACAGCTAAATCTTCTCCGGGCCAGGAAGAAGGAATGCCGGCAATCTGTTCCGCTATGTTGACATAAATGCCAGGACCATAAAAATAGCGCAGGATTTCAATGGGACTGTATCCCTGCTCGCCAAGTTCGGCGCTTCCCCACTGTGTCATCCATCCAGGACATCGGACCTTCCGCCCGTCACAGTACTGGGTCAGGATCGGCTGTTTTACATCCGGGCGTGACAGATAATTGTCGAAGATTTCATCTACGACGAGCGAGATGCTTTCATAAATATTGCGTCCGTAAATCCATTTGTGGTCGAAAGCGGTGGAAGAAGTTATGGTAAAATCATATCCCTGGTTTCGGTACCATTCCGTATAAACCCGATTCAGTGTGAAGGACATGATTGCCAGCACGTTGGCTGTGATCGCCGCCTGGGGCCAGGTGGCGTAGATTTCGCTGGAAGCTACATTTTTAATATAATCTCTGTAGGATACGTAGTAATTTCTGGCGGATGCATCCGAAGGGGCCCCGTCGTGAACGACGATGGTCTGGGGAACCACCACACGGCTCAGGACAATCTCTCCGGATTCGCTTATGGGTTTTACCTCTGATTCCGCGATTTTGGGAGGATAGTTTCCATACAGGGTATGCTCCGGAATGACGATGGCAGGGTCTTCCGGCTGAGTGTCATCCAGAGGCTCCAGGGCGGCCGGCTGAATGGCGGTAGAATCCGGCAGAATCTCGGTTCCTGAAATATGGAGCGGCTTAAAGCCGGGCGCTGTGATTTCCAGATTGTACTCGGAATAGGGCTGGACGGTGCCGGGCGACAGACTGTATTCCAGAGGAGGCGCCGCCAGAGCTGTCTGTTCAGTCTGGCCGGAACTGTCGGTTGATAGCTGTTGAAGGATTCGATCCGGTTCTCCGGCATGGGAGATGCGGACGACGGCGCCGGGAATGGGAAAGTTATTGATAATGGAAACCACGTTTACCTGAAGAAGGCCGCTGCTGTCGGAACGGACAGCGTTTGTATGTATGTTTTTATCCATAAAACACCTTTTTGACGGCTGGCTGTATTATTATATTTATATTGCTTTTAATGGAAAAAAGTGCTAAACTTAGGTTTGTATGGAGATTATTTTTCAGGAGGGAGAGGGCATGAAGAAAAGGTATTTATTGACAATCGCGGCAGCGCTTCTGGGAACAGTGGTATCTGCTTCCACGGCCTTTGCCGGCCAGTGGGTGCAGGAGGGCACGGTATGGAAGTACAGAAATGACGACGGCCAGTTTTCTGCCGGCTGCTGGCAGTGGATCGACGGCAATCAGGACGGTATTGCGGAATGCTATTGTTTTGACGCCAACGGAATCATGTATGCCAACACGAAGGCGGAAGGGTTTGATGTCAACGCCGACGGCGCATGGGTAGAAGGCGGCGTCGTGCAGACCAAGGCGGTCAACGGCCCGGCCGGACAGTCAGGATCTTCCGGCAGCAGTTCCGGAAGCAGCTCTAATGCGGCCCAGGGATGGTATCAGGCGGGCGGCCTGTGGAGATACCGCGCAGGCAATTCGGACGTCGCCAATGCCTGGAGAAAGATTAGCGGCGCTACGTATTATTTTGATGATATGGGAAATATGGTGACAGGCTTCCAGGATATTGACGGCGGAATGTTCTATTTTGATAACAGCGGAGCTCTGAAGAAGAAGACGTTTATCATGGACGGAGTGGCTTATATCATTCCGGACAACGATGGACTGATCACGGATGAGATCGATGAGTATGAATACCGCCAGAGCCAGAGAAGCGGTTCATCGGGCGGCTCCTCGTCGGGCAGTTCTTCATCGGGTGGTTCCTCATCCGGCGGGAGTATTATTATCACTGTTGGCGGAAGCGGCTCTTCATCCGGCAACTCTTCTTCCGGAGGATCTTCCTCTGGCGGTTCTTCATCTTCCGGCAATACGAACACGGCGGTAGACGTGTCTGCTTATGCGTATGAGGTGTTTGAGCTGGTGAATCAGCAGAGAGAGGCTAATGGAAAAGAACCTCTTCAGTGGAGTGACGATATTGCTGAATGCGCTCAGACCCGCGCAGTAGAGCAGGCGGAGTCGTTCTCGCATACGAGACCTAACGGAACCAGCTGTTTCTCGATTTTTGGAGAAAACGGTATTGATTACTACTCCGCAGGCGAGAATATCGCTATGGGGCAGAGAAGCCCCAGCAGTGTAATGAACTCCTGGATGAATTCATCAGGACACAGAGCCAATATTCTGAAGGATTCCTATAAAGAGATAGGCGTAGGATGTTACAGCGCGGGTGGAACGCTGTATTGGGTGCAGATGTTTATTGCCAGGTAGTTTTATTAACGGATCGGAAAACGAATAGTTTAACAAAGTAAGCAAAGGGGCTGTCAAAAGAGGCAGTCCCTTTATTTTCGTGAAGTGAAAAGTTAACTTCCACTTCTAAAGACTCCGGCAAAAAAGTTGCCGTTAGTGTTGCAGGAA
>CANQBN010000256.1 GCA_947588855.1 uncultured Lachnospiraceae bacterium | reverse complement strand
TAGAGCAGCGGTCTCCAAAACCGTAGATGGGGGTTCGAGCCCCTCTTCCCCTGGTAAGAAATTAGTGAGTTTTTGCGACTTTTTGCCGTGAAAACTCACTTTTTTTGTGCTGAAAAGACCGAAATATTTATAAAAGCTGTCGTAGAGTAGCGTACTCTGCGACAGCCTCATCATAACCAAAAGATGCCTTTATCAAAAGGATTTTACAAAAAAACGGATTATTTGTCAATATATCCGGCACAAAAATAGGTAAAATTTAGGTAAAGGCTGATTTCCCGGGAAGAGCATCCTGCTTTTACAGTGATATCCGGAAGTCATAAGCCGTCAGAATCACCGTCAAAAACTAAGGAGGTATGGTCATGCCAAGAAGAGGAGAAAACATTTATTTGCGCAGAGATGGACGCTGGGAAGGCCGGTGCATCATGGGAAAGAAGGAGAATGGGAGCTGCCTGTATCGATATGTCTATGGACATTCCTACCAGTCAGTAAAAGAAAAACTGGCCGTTGAACGAGCGGCCATGCTTTTATATCCCGGCAGAGATATTAAAGGGAAAACACCATCCATGGCTGCAGATAACCGGAGCCGGTTTTCAATGAATGAAGATGTCCGTTTTTCTGTTCTGACAGAAAACTGGCTGAACGCAAAAGAAAGCCAGGTGAGGGAATCGACCTATATCAAATACCGGAATCTGGCGGTTTCCTATATTCTACCTGAACTTGGCAGCGTCAGATGGGGCAGCCTGAACAGGGAGGCCGTAAATTCATTCTGTCAAAGGCTCCTGTCTTTCGGCGGAATAAAGCAGACGGGCCTTTCTCCGAAGACTGTTTCTGATATCATGTCTGTTATCCGCAGTATCTTCCGGTACGCGCAGAGTCTGGGTTATGAAGCGTCGTTCGACATTTCTTCTATTATCATAAAGAAAGAATCAAAAGAAATGAGGAGCCTTACGAGGAAAGAGCAGGATAAACTATGCAGTTTTCTTCTCTCCGAGCTGAATGATCAGAACATCGGTCTGCTGGTCTGCATGTTTGCCGGTCTGCGGTTGGGTGAGCTCTGTGCCCTCAAATGGGAAGATATCTCTTTCTCAGAGCAGACGATTCATGTCCACCGGACGATGCAGAGGATTCAGTCTGCAGGAGATTTCGGAAAAAAGACAAAGATTGTTATCACGCCTCCAAAGAGCAGCGACTCCAATCGGACGATTCCCATTCCCAGGGAATTGGCCGGCATATTATTAAGTTATAAGCGCTGGAAAAAGGGATATGTCCTTACCGGACGCGAGGACATTTACGTCGAACCCAGGGCGATGGAACGCTATTTTGACGGCGTTCTGAAAAAAATCGGGCTGCAGAAAGTAAACTTTCATGCCCTGCGTCATACATTCGCGACCCGATGCGTGGAAATGAATTTTGACGCAAAGAGTCTGAGCGAGATTCTCGGACATTCCAATGTAAATATCACTATGGACCGCTATGTCCATCCGTCCATGGAACTGAAACGCCAGAACATGCAGCGGCTGTCGGAGTTATTAGCCGTCGGTTAGACCGTCAAAATTCCTGAGATTCCCTTAATTTATAAGGAGATTACTGAGTTTTGTCGCAGAGTACGCTACTCTACGACAGGAAAACCGTCAGATTTCATTATATGATTTGCGAAAATGATGAGCAATATACCTCATTTAGCCATTAAATGCTTTTTCAAAGTACAAAACCCGGATGAGAATCGTGAGCCTTGGGGAGACGTTTCTGCCGAAGGGGGTTATAACGGCCACAGCATATGCGGAGTCAGTTGAAAAAGCAAGAAAACCGGCTGCTTCGTGCGTGTTCTGTATGGCATCAGGCATCCGAGCCGTCCGCAGAGGACGGGACGGAATGGCGAAGCCTACCCTTATGGCAGTATCAGCGATATAAAGCAAAACGGCCTTGAGGTATACGGAGCTTTGAAGAATGGACGGTCAGAGAGAGGCGGAGTCAGGAATGCTGTGGTACGTGATACAGACTTATACGGGAAAAGAAGAACAGCTGGTGAAGATGATCCGACGTCAGCTGCCGAAGGAGTGCTACGGAGAATGCTTTGTGGCATATTACGAGCAGCTGCGGGACCGAAAACAAGAAAATCAGATTCATATCCTGCGGCTTTTTCCCGGGTACATATTTATCTCCTGCGGCGATATCGAGCGTCTCTTTCAATATCTGAAAATGATACCGGCGATGTCTAAGATCATGGCGGCCGGGGCTTTTGTGTTCACGCCGGTCTATGAGGGGGAAGCGGAATTTCTCATGAAAGTGATGGACTCCGATCATGTGGTCCGGCTTACTTATGTGGCGACGGATGGGAGGGACCATATATCTTATATGTCCGGTCCGCTTCAGTACTGCGAGGCGTATATTCAGTCCTATCGGTTTCGAGATCGGTACGCGAACGTCCGTCTGCAGATAGCCGGACAGGAGAAGATCGCGCGGATGGGGATTATCCTGAATGATGATGTCCGCAGGGAAATGGCTTACGGAAAGGTGGAAGCGCTGATCCGGACGCCGGAAAAATACGTGTTTTCTGCCGCTTCCGTGATGGAAGAACATGCGGTCCGGTTTGAACCGGGGGACAAGGTAGCCGTAGTTGACGGGACATTTGAGGGAAATGTAGCCGTCATCAGGCAGGCAAAGAAAAGCGGAGTGAGAATCTCCGTGCAGATGTTTGACCGGGAGATTCTATTGGAAGTTCCGGCGGAAAGCGTCAGGAAGCTGGCGTGACTTATTTTAAATGAAAACGGATTCTGCAGATCAAGCGTATGGAAGGGGGAGGAAAAGGTGCTCTGGTACAAGTTAAAGACATGGTACGGCGGAGAGGAAGCCCTGGTGAAGGAGATCCGGCGGACGGTGCCGCCCTATATGTATGACGATGTGTTTGTCGTCTATAACGAGCGTAATCTGAGGCGGCAGCGGCAGACCGTGATCGAGACGGAACCGCTTTTCAGAGGCTGCGTGTTTCTGACATGTACGAACACGGAGCCTCTTTTCAGGCGTCTGGAGAAGATTCCGGCCATGTCCCGGCTGATCGCCACGGGGTATCTGTCCGTATTTCCCCTGATGGAAGAGGATGTTATGTTCCTGGAAGCAATTTCCGGAAAGGACCATGTAGTGCGCGTATCTTATGTTTTGCGGGAATCCGAAGAGGGAAATATTTACCGCGTCTATGGTCCCTTGGAATATCTGCTCGATAGTATTGAGAAGATCCGATTCTCCAGCCGCTTTGCCAAGACTCATAAAACGCTGTGGGGCGAGGATGTCGTGCTGCCGTTGGGGATACTGGCGAATGAGGATGTGGGAGTGAACATTCTGTATCATGGGCGGGAAGTGTTGTCGGAGCCGCCGACAGCAAGGCATTATACGCTGCTGGAGGTGAAGAAGGATGAGACGGGGAAGAACGTGTACCGGGCAGGCGGGCAGGTTACGGTGCTCCCCAGGGAAGACTCTGTACAGCCGCGTAAGGAGTATGGGAAGAGGGCTGCCGCCCTTTAAACACAGAATGCTTGAGACAAGGGTTGCGAGGAATGAAGAAAGCGCTGATCACGGCCTCTATGGCCTCCATGCTTGACAATTTTAACAGGAACAATATAAAGCTCCTCCAGGAGCTGGGATACGAGGTGACCCTGGCCGCGAACTTCGACGGCGGCGAGGACAGCAGCCCGCCGGAAAGACTCCGGAGGTTTAAAAAGGAGATGGAGGAGGCGGG
>CANQBN010000255.1 GCA_947588855.1 uncultured Lachnospiraceae bacterium | reverse complement strand
CTCTGTGGATCCTCCGCTTCCTTACGGGGCCGAAGACGCTTCTGCGTCTGCGCCTTTCCAATATGCGGCTGGAGGCCAGGATCATCCTGCCCTGCCTGGGTCTTGGGGTCTCCACTTTTGTCATGCTTTCCACCGAAAGCCTGCTTTCCATCAGTTTTAATTCCAGTCTGGCCCGCTACGGCGGCGATATCGCCGTCGGCGCCATGACGGTTATCACCAGCGCCAGCCAGCTGGCGATGATGCCCATACAGGGAGTCTGCCAGGGCGGCCAGCCTATTATCAGCTTCAATTTCGGCGCAGGCAAGCCGGAAAGGGTTAAGAAGGCGTTCTGGCTCCAGTTTGGCGTCTGCGTCTGTTACGCGGCTGTATTTTGGGTGATGATGATGGCCCTGCCCCAGCTGGTAGCCGGTATCTTTACCTCGGATACGGCGCTGGTGCAGTACACCGGCTGGGCAATGCGTATCTATATGGCAGGCATCTTCGCCCTGGGTTTCCAGCTGAGCTGCCAGCAGAGCTTCATGGCTCTGGGACAGGCTAAAATCAGTCTTTTGCTGGCCTGCCTGCGGAAACTCCTTCTGCTGATACCGCTGATCTTTATTCTGCCGCTATTTTTGTCCGACAAGGTGTTCGCGGTTTTCCTGGCAGAGCCTATCAGCGATATCATCGCGGCCGCCGTCACTACCGCCATGTTCCTTTCCCGTTTTGATAAGATTCTCAGTCACGGCGCGGCCAAGGTATGAGAGGAATGTTTTTCCCCGGATTTGAAGTCGTCGGTTTTCAGGGTGTGGATGGTACTCCGATACTCGCTGGGCGTCATTCCCATATATTTTTTGAAGGTTTTGGAAAAATAATTCAAATCCGGTATGCCGCAGTGCTGGGCGATGGTCTGGATCTGCAGATTGGTGGAGTTGAGAAGAAATACGCCGTACTCCACTCGTTTCCGGTTCACGTACTCGGTCAGGGAGGAGCCGGTTTCTTTCTTAAACACCGCGGACAGATAGCTTGCGCTTACATGAAGGTAAGCGGCCTGGGTCTTCAGGCTTAGATCGGCGGTCAGATCAGAACTGACGCGCACCAGAATGTCCCGTACCAGGGAAGAATATCCTTCCATGGAATGGTTTTTGACCAGCAGACAGTATTTCCGGCCCATCTCACGGGTCAGCCGGAAGATATCTTCCTTGGTGCCGGCGTTTTCGATCGAGCGGGCGAACCGGGAGGACAGGCTGTCAATATGAAGGGGATGCACATGGCCGTATTCCGCCGCCTTCCGCATCAGGGTGTTGGCGATGATGGCGTAATTCTTCAGATCCCGCAGGGCGCTGGAATTCCGCCGCTCCACATTGGCGCGTGAGAAGCCGCCGAGAAGCATCTCGGCGGTATGGGTCTCCCCGAGTGCGACAGCGCGCATCAGGGTATTTTCGGCCTCATACTGCTTTTCCAGGGCTTTCATGGACAGAAAGGCGTCCTCCGGCTCCTTGCTTTCCGGCCGAATGGCCACCGGTTCCCTCAGGGGAAGGGTGTTGTCATAGACGTCCTGAATGGTGAACTGTTTCAATTCGCCCCAGAGGCGCTGGCCAAGAGTATTTAAGAGAATCGGCAGTCCGGAACTGTCCGCGATGAAGGGGATGAACCGGTATATATTCTCAAATTTGCTGACAAGAAAATGGGGCAGGTCGTATCGTTCCGCGATATTCATGATATCCTGCCGCAGGATCTCCTTTTCCGTATAGGGCCCTGTCAGGACACAAAGGCCGGGGGCGTCGGGAATCCGCAGAAAATAATACTTGCACAGGAAAGAGTCTGAGATCCGGTAAAGGGTGTTGTCCCTGTACTCATGGCAGAGACGCAGAAGATATTCTTTGTAATCCAGGTCCGGGGCAATGAGCTCTCTCAGGCCGAAATCATAGCTGATATCCAGCGGCTCGGCTTCCGCCATGCCGGCAGAAGCCCCTTCGGATGTGTCGATAATGTGACACGGTATATTTGAATTTTTGAGTATGTCCCGAAAAAAGAGCAGTTCAGCTTCATGCTTCATCCTGAGTACCTCCTTGCCTTATAGGAGTCAAAATACCTTTTGACCCCAATATCAGAATATAGAATTATTATCTATCATTTTATGCAGAAAAGCAATCGTAAAATTGTACGAAAAGTGACAAATAACGCACTAATAAAAGGGCAGAACCTTACTGTATAATAAAAAGGAAATATTGTATAAATTATCAGAAGAGGAGGGTATCTATGGTCAATCTGAAAGCGAATCCATATCATCTGTCGGATGATGACTGCCGGTGGGTGGAGGAAACCATTGCCGGCATGAGCGACGAAGAGAAGGTAGGACAGCTGTTCTTTCAGCTTACGTCTTCCTTTGAGGAAGCCCATCTGAAGGAGTTGATGGAGAAGTATCATCTGGGCGGCTGCCGTTATAACCCGGCGCCGGGCAAGGCCGTTCAGCAGCAGAACCGGATTCTGCAGAAATACGCGAAGGTTCCGATTTTTATCGCCTGCAACACGGAGAGCGGCGGAGACGGCGCCTGCGCGGACGGGACCTACATCGGCTCCGGAGTGAAGATCGCGGCCTCCGACAAGCCGGAGTACGCTTTTGCCCTGGGGAAGATGGCCAATGAAGAGGCGGCGGCCATCGGCTGCAACATGGCCTTCGCGCCGGTGTGCGATATCCTTTATAACTGGCAGAATACAGAAGTGGTCACCAGAGCCTTCGGCGGCGACGCGGAGCGTGTGGCTCAGATGAGCGTGGAATATTTAAAGGGTGCCCACACGATTCCGGGTTTTGCCTGTGCGGCCAAGCATTTCCCTGGAAACGGGCAGGATTTCCGCGACGCCCATATGTCTAACAATGTGAACTATTTTACGCCGGAGCAGTGGGACAGTACCTACGGAATGGTGTATAAGGCCCTCATCGATAACGGACTGGACGCCATCATGGGCGGACATATCCTTCTGCCGGAGTACGCGAAGGCCATCAATCCCGCTCTCACGGACGACGAGCTGATGCCGGCCACTTTAAGCCCGGAAATCATGACTACTCTTTTGCGGGACAGGCTGGGCTTTAACGGCATGGTGGTGACGGACGCTTCCCATATGGTGGGTATGACGGACCGCATGAAGAGGAGCGAGATGCTTCCGACGGCCATCAACGCCGGCTGCGACATGTTCCTGTTCTTTAACGATCCGGAGGAAGATTTCTCCACTATGCTGAAGGCATATCAGGACGGTGTGATCAGCGAGGAGCGGATGACGGAAGCTCTGACGCGCATTCTCGGATTGAAAGCGAAGATGGGTCTTCACAAAAAGTCCAGGGAGGAGCTGGTACCTCAGCCGGAGACGGCAGACGCGGTTCTGGGAAAAGAGGAATATAAGGAAATGCAGAAGGCTATCAGCCAGGACTGCGTTACCCTGGTGAAATATAAAGACAAAGATGTGCTTCCCATCACACCGGAGAAATATAAGAGGATCATGATCGTCCATGTGAAGGGTGACGGCGGCGCTATGGGCGAGCTGATGAAGCTGATGGGCATGAGCGGCGGTGAAAACGCTGCGGAACGCCTGAAGAAGAAACTCTGCGACAAAGGCTTTGACGCCTTTATCTACGAGAGCCCCCTGGATAGGATCAAAAAACAGATCGCGGCAGGGGAAAAACCCAGTTTGAATCTAATGTCATTAACTTAACATGTAGCACATAAGAGGAAATGGCTTGGCAATGCATCACAGAACATTATGCGGATGAAT
>CANQBN010000254.1 GCA_947588855.1 uncultured Lachnospiraceae bacterium | reverse complement strand
AGATTATGTAGGTCAGGACGCCATTGTGCTGGATGTGGGAATCAATGTGGATGCGGACGGCAGGCTGTGCGGAGATGTGGATTTTGAATCCATTCAGGACAAGGCTTCCATGGCTACGCCGGTTCCCGGCGGAATCGGGACGGTGACTACGGCGGTGCTGGCCAAACATCTGGTACGGGCAGCAGGAATAAGTTTTAATTAAAAGCAGGGGATGTGATTGGAGTGTTTAGTAAAACGAGGCTGTCTTAAAGGCCTCGTTTTTTGATGGCTTTTTCTAAAGTATTTCAAATTCTTTATTAATGTTCGTATAATATTTTAATATGTGCATATTTCACAAAGATATTGCTCAATTTAGGAAAAATTGACTATGGAAAATCTTTTATACTTTTGCTAATATACTAGTAACTAATAGCTAGTATTCAAATGAGGTGAATATGATGGGGATATATGACAATATTTTGAGCAGCGTTCAACTCCCTCGTATGTATCGAGTTTTTCAGGTGTTTGATCGAGAGTGTGTGAAAGATATTACTGGAACCATCCGGAAGGAAATTTCTCAGGTTCCTGGTATTGAACGTATTGGTGGCAAACAAGTAGCTTTGGCCGTCGGAAGTCGTGGCATTTCAAATTTACCTAAAATTGTGAAAACTGTAATTGATGTGTTGAGTGAATACGGAGCGTCTATCTTTATTGTGCCCGCCATGGGCAGTCATGGCGGAGCTGTAGCTTATAACCAGAAAATTATTCTGGAACATCTCGGCATAAGTGAGGATTCTATGGGAGTTCCGATTCGCGCTACTATGGAGACCGATTGCATTGGATACACACAGGATGGTGTACCTGTCTATTTCGATCACAATGCCAATAATGCAGATTTTACAATCAGCATTGCCCGGATTAAACCCCATTGCAGCTTTCGAGGCAAATATGAAAGCGGAATGGTTAAAATGAGCGTCATTGGTTTGGGCAAACAGAAGGGGGCGGATTATTGCCATATGAAAGGTATGGCGAATATGGGTGTCAATCTGGAAAAAATCGGGCGGGTTCATATGGAAAGATCTAATCTGCTCTTTTGCCTGGGGTTAATGGAAAATGCCTATGACCGGACTTGCATGATTCGTGCTTTCCCGAGAGAAGATATTCTCAGTGCGGAACCGGCCCTTCTTGAGAAGGCGAAAACCTTTCTTCCAAGAATTCCCTTTGGAAATCTGGATCTCCTGATAGTAGACGAAATTGGGAAAAATATTACCGGAACCGGTATGGATTGTAATATCATTCAGCGTTTTACTTCTGAACATATGATTGCCAGGCCTTTTATTAAGCGATTGGTGATTTTAGATTTGACGGAAGAATCTGATGGGAATGCTTCTGGTATTGGACTTGCTGATATTGCCTGTCGGAGAGCATTTGAGAAAATGTCCATGTCCAAGACGTATCCAAACGGATTGACTGCGAGAACCACGTTGGGTTTCAAGATTCCCATTATTATGGATAACGATTTTGATACTATACGGGCTGGAATAAAAACCGCACCGGATGTAGATTATAAAAATTTGCGAATCGTACGAATAAAAAATACATTGCGCCTTGACGAAATGGAAATTTCTGAGGCTCTCGTTCAGGAAGCGAAAAATATGAAACATATTTCCAGTGATTGGCACGGTTCGCTTTGGCGCTTTGGTGCTGATGGCACTTTGATGGGAAGGGAGGAGGAAACGAATGTATGAGTACGCTGTTTTCTAATTATGAGCGAATCATTGCCAATGGCGATTATAAGCTCAGAGCCGACGTACTGGAGATTGCTGAAGCTGGAATCCGCAGGGTGGTTCCTTATGAAGCGGTACGCAGACTGATCTCCTGCGAAGACGCTTGTATTCGTGTGGGTGAATTGAGTTTTCCCAATGAGAGCGTAAATAATATTTACGTTGTTGGTGCCGGTAAGGGTTCTTTTCCCATTGCACAGGCTTTGGATGAGATTTTCGGGGATCGCATTAAAAGTGGGACTGTGATTGTCAAAGAAGGAGAAAAACGCCGTCTTCCACATATCGAGATTTTTGAATCCAGCCATCCCATTCCGGATGCACGCAGTATTGAAGCCGCGGACAAACTTATGCGAATTTTGTCGGAGGCAGGAGAAGGAGATTTGGTTTTTGCGGCTGTTACCGGAGGTTCTTCTGCCTTGGTCAACAAGCCGGCCGGCAGTATTACTCTGGAGAATCTCAGACAGCTTAACACGGAGTTGCTTAACTGCGGAGCGGAGATTGGCAAAATTAATACGGTGCGTAAACATATTTGTCTGATGAAAGGCGGACATCTGCTTCAATATGGGCAGCCCGCCACGGTTGTGACTCTGACTTTTGATACAGCGCCGCCGGATATGCCCTGGCCGGATATGTGTCTTCCTGATCCTACGACCTTTGCGGATGCTATTCAGGTGTTAAGGGATTATGGGTTGTGGGAGAAAGCGCCTAAGTCTGTTTGTGATTATCTTCAATATGGTCTGAAACATCCGGAGCTGGAAACGGTTAAAAGTCTGGAAGGGATGCATCAGGCGGTATTTTCTGTCGCGGATCCTCGCCTGGCCTGCCAGGCGGCAGCTCAGGCAGCTAGTGATTTGGGATATACGCCATACGTGCTTTCTACTACCATTGAAGGTGAGGCTAAGGATGTGGGTATTGTGATGGCAGGTATTACGGATGAGGTACTTGCTTCAGGGCAACCCTTTTCTCCGCCGTGCGCATTGATATCCGGAGGTGAAACTACCGTAACGATTCAGGGAAATCCCGGTAGCGGCGGACCTAATCAGGAATCGGTTCTGGGGTTTGCCGGGAAAATCCGTCATTCTGAAGGATATGTTTTTATAAGTCTGGATACGGATGGAACAGACGGTCCCTGCAACCGGGCAGGAGGAATTGTGGATGGAGCTACTGTGCGCCAAATACAGGAACAAAAGATTCATCTGTCAAGAGTATTTCACGATCACAATTCTGGGGAAATACTGGAGAATTTGGGGGATGACCTGGTTACAGGGCATACCGGGACCAATGTTATGAACCTGCGGATTGTTTTAATTAGAAAGGAGGAATGAAATGGACCGAATTGTTGAAATTAAGGGACGGGAGATTCTTAACGCAAGAGGCCGTCCCACTGTGGAGGCGCGACTGCTTACAGAACGTGGGATTTGCGTCACAGCTTCTGTTCCAAGCGGGACATCCCGCGGAAAGTACGAAGCCTTTGAATTGTATGATGGAGAGGCGCGTCACAATGGTTACGGAACCAGAAAGGCAGCAGAGAATATTTCTACGGAAATTTGTCAGAGCCTGTCAGGAATGGATGTGACGGATCAGGAATCCATCGATCAAACATTGTGTCGCTTAGATGGTACGCCGGACAAACATCGGCTTGGCGGTAACGCTCTTCTGGCAGCTTCGGTAGCTTGTGCTAAGGCTGGTGCGGCTTCTCTGAACCAACCGGTTTACCGATATTTAAGCCAGGAAGATATCTCGCTTAGAATACCGGATATTTTGGCAACGGTAATCGCGGGAGGAGCTTATTCCACCTCAGGAATGGAATTTGAGGATTATATGGCGGTTTTTCATGGATTCTCTTCTTTTCCAGAGGAATTGGATGCCCTCTGTAATCTGCGCTTCTCTTTGGAAAAGGAACTGCGTAAATGTTATGGGAATTTTCCAGAAGATGGAGGTGCACTGGCAGCTCCCTGCGTTTCTTCCCATGAGGCGTTTCGTTG
>CANQBN010000253.1 GCA_947588855.1 uncultured Lachnospiraceae bacterium | reverse complement strand
TACGCCGGTTCCAAGGCCATCGGCGTCAACGCCACCTCCGACAATATGCTTCCGGCCATTCAGCTGGCGGTGTATCTGGGTTCCGCCGACGCCCAGAAGCTTCACTATGAGCTGAGAAATGTGGTTCCCTGCAACACGGAGCTGCTGGCCCAGCCGGAGATTGCCTCCGATATGCTGGTGGCGGCTCAGAATGACACCTTCGACCGTACATCCATCCTTCAGCCCTTCGTGGCCGGAATGGCCAACTGCTGGACTCCTGTTGAGAATATGGGCAAGGGCATCCGCAACAAGACCGTGACTCACGAGAACTCTGCCCAGCAGACGCAGGCCATGAGCGACGCGATGAACAGCGATGGAATCTCATAGAGAAGAAAGGGGTAACATTATGGGACTGTTTAAAAAGAGAGTAAATAATTTTCCTACCCCCTATACGGTTTCCGCAGCCGCGACAAAGGGAGGATTTGAAACAAAGCTGTCCATGGTTGTGATGGGATATGGCAATATCCTGCATAAGCAGGCAATGAAGGGCATTCTTTATCTGCTGACGGAGATTGCCTATCTGGTGTTTATGTTTACCAAGGGTTTCCATTGCCTGGCCATGCTGCCCTCTCTGGGTTCGGTGGAGCAGGAGGAGGTCTGGAACGAAGCGCTGCAGATTTACGAGTACACCAAGGGCGATAATTCTATTTTGATCCTGCTGTACGGTGTGGCCACAATCCTGCTGACTTTGCTTATGATATGGTTCTGGAAGGAAACGGTTCAGAGCGCCTACATGGCAGAGTGCCTGGATAAGGAAGGACGTCATGTGAATACCTTTAAGGAAGACCTGCACACTCTTCTCAATGAGAAGATCCAGCGGCTTCTGATGACGCCGGCCCTGGTCTTTATCTTTGGTTTCACAGTGCTGCCTCTGATCTTCATGATCTGCATGGCCTTCACCAACTACAGCAAGATCGGCAATCATCTGGTGCTGTTCGACTGGGTGGGCCTGGAGAATTTTAAGACGCTGTTTGATTCCTCCAGTATCCTGGGAAGTACCTTCTGGTCCGTCCTGGGGTGGACCCTGATATGGGCCTTCTTCGCTACCTTTACCAACTACATTTTCGGCATGATCCTGGCGATAGTGATCAACCGGGAGGGAACCAGATTCAAAAGTTTCTGGAGATTCTGCTTCGTGCTTTCCTGCGCGGTGCCCTCCTTTGTATCCCTGCTGATCATGCGTACCATGCTGCAGCCCAACGGAGCGGTAAACGTGCTGCTGCGCAACGCGGGACTGATCGCTTCGGACGCGGCTCTTCCCTTCTTCACCGATCCTCTGTGGGCCAGGGTGACGGTTATCGTCATCAACATCTGGGTAGGCGTGCCTTACACCCTGCTCCAGCTGACCGGTGTGCTTCAGAACATCCCCGGGGAGCTTTACGAGGCGGCCAGGGTGGACGGCGCCAATCCGGTGCAGATTTTCACAAAGATCACGCTGCCCTACATGCTGTTTATCACCACGCCTTACCTGATTTCTACATTTACAGGCAATGTGAACAACTTCAATATCATTTACCTGCTGTCCGGCGGCGACCCGGTGACGGATCTGGCCTCCACGGCAGGTAAGACGGATCTTCTGGTTACCTGGCTGTATAAGCTGACCATCGACAAGCAGTACTACAACATCGGCGCGGTTATCGGAATCCTGACCTTCGTAATCCTGGCGGTGGGAGCGCTTTTGACCTACCAGAACAGCAAATCTTATAAAGATGAGGAGGCGTTCTAAATGAAAGAGACCAAGCAGGTATCGGCAAAACGCAGACGTTTTGTAAATAATACCATTGTTCATGTGGTTTTGGCCATCCTGGCAGTGATCTGGGTCTTCCCCATCCTGTGGGTTGTGCTGACCAGTTTCCGGGCGGAGAAAGGTTCCTATGTGTCCACCTTCCTGCCCAAGAGCTACACCATCGCAAACTATGTGCGGCTGTTCACGGATACCACCATCCTGAACTTCCCCAGAATGTTTGCCAACACCCTGTTTATCGCGATCTGCTCCTGCATTTTGTCCACCTTCTATGTGCTGGCGGTTTCCTACTGCCTGTCCAGGATCAAGTTCAAAATGCGTAAGCCTTATATGAATATGGCCATGGTCCTGGGATTGTTCCCCGGCTTCATGTCCATGGTGGCCGTGTACTTCATCCTGAAAGCCCTGGGTCTGTCTGAGGGCGGTCTGATCCGTCTGGCGCTGATTCTGTGCTATTCCGGCGGCGCCGGCCTGGGCTTCCAGATCGCCAAGGGATTCTTCGACACGATTCCCAGGGCCATCGACGAGGCGGCCATCATTGACGGCTGTACCAAATGGCAGATCTTCTATAAGATTACCCTGCCCCTCAGTAAGCCGGTTATTATTTATACGATTCTGACTTCCTTTATCGGTCCGTGGGTGGATTTCATCTTTGCCAAGGTTATCTGCCGTGCCAACGCCGACTACTACACGGTGGCTATCGGACTGTGGAGAATGCTGGAGAAAGAGTACATCGACAGCTGGTACACCTGCTTCGCGGCCGGCGCTGTGCTGATCTCCATACCCATTGCTATTCTGTTTATGTTCCTTCAGAGATTCTATGTGGACGGCATGTCCGGCGCTGTGAAGGGATGACAGTAAAAATCCTGATATGAAAGAATCGATTCACCGCTGCGTGCTGATATATCAGTGACAGCGGTGAATCCGGTTTTTCGGAAGAGTTAACGTAAATTTTGTATAGATAAAATTTTTATGGCATGTTATAATAATACTACCTTTATTCTGATTATTTTGTTTCCGTTGTTATCTGCGGCTTATATGCAATGTTTCCTTAGAAAAGACAGAAATACGAAAATTTCCGGTGTGTGAGATGCCATTACGTGTGAAAGGATAATTGAGTATGAGATTTGTCTACGGGAAAAGTAACTGGCCTGACAGAGAGCGTGGTCAGGAGAACTGTTATCTTTTGACCAACGGTCTGGGAGGATTTTCTTCCGGCTCCATGATCAATTCCAACACCAGGAACGATCATGCCCTTCTGATGGCGGCTCTCGCTGCGCCCAATGTCCGGTACAATATGGTGAACCGGCTGGAGGAGATTCTGGAATTTGTCCCGAAGGAAGGAGTGTCGGAGATCATCACGGAATCTGTTCTGGGGGCGGAGCTGCCGGAAAGCGGGCCTGCCGGCGCGTACGAAGTGCCACCGTGCCGGAGGACTTATCTTTCCAGCCAGGAGTACGTGAACGCCAGCCGGAACGAGAATGGTTATCTTGCTCTGAACAGCTTTGTGGTTGAAGATTATCCGGAATGGACTTTTCAGGTTGACGGCGTGGAAGTGGTAAAGCGTGTGGCTATGAGGCAGGGAGAAAATCTGACGGCCGTGGAGTACCGGATCGACAACCGGACCGGCCGGGAAGTCTGTCTGACGGTCACGCCGCACCTTCAGTTTGTGCCCAAGGGGAAGGAACTGGAAGGAGAACCGGAGTTTGAGATAAGAAACTATGTGGAAGGAAACCGTGCGGGCAGCGCCGGGGATTCCGGCAATTTATACGAGATCCTGTCCGGGAATCTGAACCTGTTTTTCCGGACCAGCGGAGATACGGAACTGATCTCCCAAAGGTTTTGTGAAGGGATGTTTTATGCCTACGACGCCTGTGACGGCAGGAATGCTCTGGGGCGGACCTGCGTTAATCACAGGATCAGAAAGCATGTGCCTCCTCATGGGCAGGACAGGCTGGAGATTATTTATCTT
>CANQBN010000252.1 GCA_947588855.1 uncultured Lachnospiraceae bacterium | reverse complement strand
CCTCCTTCGCTTTCCTGGGAGGTTTTGAGGCGGTAGCCAAGTTGGATCAGGGTATCTACGCCGGAATGGCCGCTCAGGACAAGCTGGCTTACGCGCTTGGCGGAGTTGTGATCGCCGGCCTTCTTTACGTAGTCCTGGCCGCCATCATTAAAGCGGTAGGCGTACACAAAGTCATGCGGTTTCTGCCTCCGGTCGTCACAGGCCCTATCATTATCCTGATCGGCCTGAACCTGGCCCCCTCCGCCGTAAACAACGCCCAGTCCTGCTGGTGGCTGGCCCTGGTTGCCATCGCTATCATCGTAGTGGCCAACATCTGGGGCAAAGGCATGATAAAGATTATCCCCATCCTTCTTGGCGTAGTTGGTTCTTACGCGGTGGCTTTAGTAGCCAACGCCCTGGGCGCCACTAATGCCGCCGGGGCGCCGTTAATCGATTTTACTGCCGTGGCCCAGTCTAAGATCGTGGGCATTCAGCCTTTTATGATCGCCAAATTTGACCTGACTTCCATTCTGGTCATGGCTCCTATTGCCATCGCGGCCATGATGGAGCATATCGGCGACATGTCCGCCATCTCCGCCACCGTAGGCGAAAACTTCATTGACAATCCCGGCCTTCACCGGACCCTGATCGGAGACGGCATCGCCACTTCCCTGTCAGGTCTTTTCGGAGGCCCAGCCAACACTACTTACGGCGAAAATACCGGCGTACTGGTCCTGAGCCGTGTCTATGACCCCAAGGTCATCCGGCTGGCGGCTGTCTACGCCATCGTACTGTCCTTCAGTCCTGCCTTTGCCGCCATCGTCAACTCCATACCCACCGCTATCATCGGCGGCGTCAGCTTCATCCTCTACGGTATGATCTCCGCCATCGGCGTGCGCAATGTGGTGGAAAACCAGGTGGATTTCACCAACTCCCGCAACCTGATCATCGCGGCTATCATCATGGTATGCGGCCTTGGATTCACAGGCGGCATCACCTTCACCATCGGCGGGGCTTCCATCACCCTGACCGCCTTGGCTATCGCAGCCATCGCAGGCATTGTACTCAACGCTGTCCTGCCCGGCAAGGATTACACCTTCGGCGAGCCCGCCGCCTCCGACGACCGTCCCTCCGGCGATTTAGGCCGATATTAAAAAACACTCTGCAAACATAACCAAGAGGGCATCTCCCCGGCTTCATGGATACGGTTGGATCCGCTCCATGCCCTGGGGAAATGCCCTCTTATTCTGTCGGCCTGATTTTGAATCATCTCCGGTCGTCTTACACTTTCATCATACTTCCGTTACGCTTCCGCTTCCAGCGCGGCTTTGCCAAGCTCATAACCCTTCTCCAGCGCGGCCTTGTTCACAGGAATCATCTGGGGACGCTTCTTACCCAGCTTCATCTCGGCCACCTTCTCGGCGCTTTCCAGAGAAATGATGCCTGTGTAGGCGATATAAGCGCCCAGCATGACCAGATTCTGGGTTCTGGCGGAGCCCAGTTCAATGGCGATATTAGTGGCGTCCACCTTGATCACCTTCAGATCCTTTCTGGACGGTTCCTCATGGACTACGCTGCTGTTGACGAAAATGGTTCCGCCCTGGCGCACCTTCTCTTCCAGCTTCTTCATGGCCGCCGTGTTAAATGTGATAAAATCGTCTACCGTCTGAGGGATGGGCGCTCCCACCGGGTCATCGCTGACTACTACGTAGCAGTTGGCGGTACCGCCTCTCTGCTCCGCGCCGTAGGATGGGAAGAAGGTCACTCCCGCCTTATCCATTTCCATTGCCGAATAACAGATAATCTGTCCGGCCAGCATAACGCCCTGACCGCCGAATCCACCAATCATTAATCTTTTTCTCATCTCGCTCACCTCACTTGGCTCTTACTTCGCCCAGAGGGAACTCTTTCAGGGTCTTCTCTTCCATGAACTTCAGAGTTTCGCTGGGACTCATACCCCAGTTTGTGGGGCAGTTTGACATGATCTCTACCATGGAGAAGCCTTTGCCCTCCATCTGATACGTAAACGCTTTTTTGATCGCCGCTTTGGCTTTGCGGATATTGGCAGGGGAATTGCAGGCCACTCTGGCCAGGTAAGCCGGAGCTTCCAGCTGGTTCAGAAGCTCTACCATGTGCATGGGATATCCGTGCTCCTCGGCGCTGCGGCCATAGGGAGCCGTGGTGGCTTTCATGCCTACCAGCGTGGTGGGGGCCATCTGACCGCCTGTCATGCCGTATGTAGAGTTGTTGACAAAGATAACGGTAAAATTCTCGCCGCGGTTGGCCGCGGACATGGTCTCGGCCAGTCCGATGGCGGCCAGATCGCCGTCGCCCTGGTAGGTGAATACCAGCTTGTCAGGACGGCTTCTCTTAGCTCCGGTAGCGGACGCGCAGGCACGGCCATGGGCGCAGAACATCTGATCCAGATTTACGAAATTCTGGCGGATGCCGCAGCAGCCGATTCCCATCATTTCGATGGCGTTGTCCACCTGACCCATCTCATCCAAAACCTCTCCTATCAGTTTGCTGATCATACTGTGCATACATCCCGGGCAGAAGCTGTTGGGCGCTCCGGGAATCATTGTGGAAGGTCTACGATATTCTTTCATTTTGCATTTACCTCCTCCAGTATCTTTCTGGCTGCCTGCTCTACTTCCTCGGAACCCAGGATACGGCCGCCGGAACTTAAGCATGTGTAAATCGGCGCGCGTTTGCGGACTCCGATCTGTACATCCTCCACCAGCTGGGCCGGGATAGACATCTCCACATCCAGAATCGCTTTCACCTGATCATAATTTAGTTCTTCAAATGCCTCATAGGGGAAGGGATATACGGTGATGGGACGGATCATTCCTATCTTGATTCCTTCCTCACGAAGTTCGTCGATAACTTCCCGGCTGATACGGGAGCTGATGCCGTATGCGGCAACGATAATCTCTGCGTCGTCAGTCAGGTATTTCTCCACCTGAACCTCATTCTTCTTCCATTCCTCATACATATCGGCCGCCTTTTGATTTTCCGGCTCCTCAATATTGGAGGTGATGAAATGTTTATGATCCCTGCCATTTCTTCCGGTCAGACACCAGTCCTCCTTGGCCGCCCGGAACTGCTCCACTTCTTCTTCCGTTTTCTGAGGAGGAAGTTCCACCGCCTCCATCATGGTCGTGATGACGCCGTCCACCATGACGGTAACAGGATTCCTGTACTTGTCCGCATAGTCAAAGGCCTTGTAGGTCATGTCCGCCGCTTCCTGAATAGACGCCGGAGCAAATACCAAGGAATGGAAGCCGCCGTTGCCCTGAGCCTTGGTGGTCTGCAGATAATCCTGCTGTGCCGGCTGAATGGAACCACAGCCCGGGCCTCCTCTGGTTACCGCGCAAACCACCGCTGGAATCCTGGCGCTGGCCATGTAGGAAATTCCTTCAGATTTCAATGAAATACCACAGCTAGAGGATGAAGTCATGGCACGGGTTCCCACAGCCCCTGCTCCAAACACCATGTTGACCGATGCAACCTCTGATTCACCCTGAACAAACACACCGCCTACCTCCGGCATTCTTCTCGCAAAATACTCCGGTATCTCGTTCTGTGGAGTGATCGGATATCCTGCAAAGAACCGACAGCCCGCTCTCACAGCTGCCTCTGCGATTGCCTCGCAGCCTTTCATAAATAACTTTGCCATCTCTCTTTTCTCCTTTTTCTTATTCCACCATTTCAATCACAGCGTCGGGACAGACAACCGCACAGGTCCCGCACATCACACAATCATTTTCTTCC
>CANQBN010000251.1 GCA_947588855.1 uncultured Lachnospiraceae bacterium | reverse complement strand
AAGCGTAATCTCCTTCACAGAGGAATTCAGGGTGAACAGATGGTGACGGATCGGAATGGTATCCTCCGCCAGCACCTGATAGTTCAGGCCGGCAAGGGCTTCCTCGCTCTCCTTCACCTGTCCGGCAATGTGATTGTTGACCGCCATGACGCCGTACTCCACGGTACCTGCCTTCAAAGCGTCCACCACACCCCGGGAGGTGATGAGAGGCACATATTCCACCTCTTCCCAGCCCAGGGCTGCAGTCATATTTTTCGCGGAAGCCAGGGAATTGCTTCCCTCCATCCCCTGATAGCCTACGCGCCTCATTTTGCTCTGGAAGCGTCGTACTCGCCCACGCTCTTGGCGATGATCAGGTTAGCAGCCACGTCGCCCTCTACATTCATGGTAGTGAAAGCCATGTCAAGAAGACGGTAGAAACCGCTGATAGCGCCCATCAGGTCGAAGGGCAGTCCGATGATGGACAGGAAGGAAGCGCCCAGCACTACGCCGCCGCCGGGGATTCCGGGAGCCGCCATGTTGATCAGGGTCGCGACTACCACCAGGAAGATAATGGTTCCCAGAGGCAGGTTAATGTTATAAAAATCCGATACGAACACAGCCAGGCAGCAGAACGAGCAGGCGCCGCCGCACATATTGATGGTGCAGCCCAGAGGCAGAGTAAACCGGGAGATATCCTCGGGAGCTCCCAGATCTTCCACGCTCACGTTGATGGTGGTGGGCAGGGTCGCCGCAGATGAGGTGGTGGAAAGAGTAACCAGAGCCACCTTGCCGCAGGCTTTCACAAACTTGACAGGGCTGACGCCGGTATAAAGCCATACCGGCAGAACCATGACTATAATAAAAGTAACGATACATGCCAGCCAGCAGGTTCCGATGTACTTAGCCAGGGCGCTGAAGATGCCTGCGCCGTACTGGGCAACGGAAAAGGCCATCAGAGACATAACGCCGATGGGTGAGAATTCCATGAAATAGCCTAAAACCTTAAACATAATGGCTGACAGGCTGTTGACGAAATCCACCACAGGCTGAGCCTTATCTTCCACCGCCACCACAGCTATGGCGCTGACGATGGTGAACAAAATCACCGGCAGAGTATCTCCGTTGGCCGCCGCGCTGATAATGTTGGACGGAACGATATTTGCCAGAAAGCTGGACACGGTGGGGGACACCAGGTTGCTGGGATCGTAGGTAGGCGCGTTCTCAAACACGGTGCCCAGACCGGGACGGATGATCCATGCGATGGCCAGGGACACCACAGATGATGCCACGAACATCAGCACGTACAGGATCACGGTCCTTGCGCCGATCCGGCGCAGCAGAGCGCCGTCACGGATATTGGCGATACCGCAGAAAACAGCGCAGAATACGATGGGAATGATCATAAGTTTGATCATGTTCAGGTAGATGTCGCCCACGACTTTCGTTGCGATGCTGAACTCAGGAAGCAGGGCGCCAAGCAGGATACCAAGCACAAAGCCTATGGCAACCCGGATGAACAGCCTGTCCTTTCTCATAATGGCTTTCATTTGTAAAACCTCCTAATGAAATGATAGTATAATAAAACAACAATTTAGAATTATACATGCGCAGGCGGCCTGTTGTCAACCAAAACTGCAAATTCAGCCAATGAAAGCGACAAATTCACAAGTTTCACGCAATCGGACCTTCCATGCTCCAAGGCGACGAAATACAAAAAATACGTTTTTGCATAGTGACGTAAAAAAAGAAGGCACTTCTCAGGTTCTGTGACCATCAAAGCGCCCTCATCATTCGCTTGCCGCTTCCTTATCGCTTTATTCACTCTTTCATCTCGATCAGTTCCCTGGCCATCTCAGTCAGTTCCTCAGCGCCCGGGGCTTCTTTGCCGTAACACATAAACAAATAGCGGATATTGTCCTGCTCCCAGCTGAGGAAATGGTACTCCGTCTCCGTGATCTCATCAGCTCCGTAAGAGATATAAAGCTCCTTCGCCGCCATAGCTTCCTTCTCTTCATCGGTAGGTTCATAATCCGGCGGCACGAACTTGTACGGATCAGCGTTGTAGGTCAGAGTAATATCGCCGCACTCGATCAGAGTACTATTAGGAAGAGTCGGGTCAGTTTTTTTGTAATCCTTCACCTGCTCCTCTACCAGAGTTACCACCGTTCCATCTTTCTCATAGTCCATATATACCTGCTGGAAAGCATCCACCGTATTTCCTTCTGAATCCACCGCCTCTGAGTTGGCAATATGTCCTTCCTTCAAAGCGTACCCGTTAGCAAAGGTTTCTACTGCCTTCAACGGGTATCTTACCATCTCTTCCACCTCCGCTACATCGGCGTATGAATGAATTTGTTGTACATCCGACCTGGAATGGGATCGGTATCCGGTGACTTTTCCCGCCGCCGCCACAGTGATGCTTCCCAGAATGAGAACAGCCGCAACAGCGACCGCCCATTTTTGCTTTTTTCCGATTTTCATTACCGTTTTCTCCTTTTCACTCTCATTTATGCTCTGCCTTATCTGATACTTAAGACCGGGGGACACGCGGACATGATCCGCCTGACTGTCCAGCGTACGCTTCAGTATCCGGTCAAACTGGTCTTCCTTCCGGTTTTTCATACCGCTGTTCCTCCTTCTTTCAGTTTCCGTTCCAGAATCTTCCGGGCTGTATAGAGCCGTGATTTCACAGTTCCTTCCAGGCAATGGGTGATCCGGGCAATTTCTTTTGTGGAAAGGTCGTTGTAATAGTAGAGAACCACCACGGTCCGCATCTTAAGGTTCAGCTGCTGCACGGCCCTCCAAAGCTCTGCCCGCTCTTCATTCTCAACAATAATCGTCAGAGGCTGACCTTCCCCGTTCGGTTTTGTCTGCCCGCAGGGTTCCGGAAGCTCCTCCGTCGGTTCCTCCCTGCGGCTTCGTTTTCCAATCCGCCAGGCGTTTCTGGTAAGAATCTGATACAGCCACGGCGTAAATCTGGAACAGTCCCTTAAATCCCCGCATTTAAAAAAACAGGTTTCAAGGGTTTCCTGAACAATATCTTCGCTGTCAGCGTAATTTCCGGTGAGCAGATAGGCCATACGCAGCAGTTTCTCGCCATAATAAT
The DNA here is from genome assembly GCA_947588855.1 of uncultured Lachnospiraceae bacterium. Lineage (GTDB taxonomy): Bacteria > Bacillota > Clostridia > Lachnospirales > Lachnospiraceae > UBA3402. Next base: position 683 of record CANQBN010000251.1, on the reverse strand, counting down.
CGAAAATTCGGTCAAATGCTTCGGTATCGCCTGCCTGCATTCGCCGAATCAGCTCTTCCTGACCGTCCATATGGTCTCCTCCTCTCTCGTTTTTGGCGCGCCTGTATATAAGAGCGCGAAAAGATGAAAACGGTTCATTCTATTTTTGCCCGTTTTCCTTTTCATAAAATATTTGTATTCTCGCATGATGCAAAATCTCGTCGCCGGCACTTCTTCCTGCAAATTGACATAATAAAAAACGTCACTTGCACATTGTTTGCATACTGACGTAATGTTAGAAGCCTCAGTCAATCCATGCGCAGGACTGACTGGGGCTTTTTCTAATCATATTACTACATTCACAATCAGCCCTGTCACCAGCGAAAACGCCATGACAAAGGCGAGATACAGTAAAAACCGCTTCATCCCCAGCACGATCTTCAGCGCGCCCAGGTTTGTGATCTTTGTTGCCGGGCCGGTAATCATAAAGGCGGAGGCGCTGCCCATGCTCATGCCCATGGCAAGCCATTCACGAATCAGCGGGATTGTCCCGCCGCCGCAGGCATAGAGCGGAACGCCAATCGTCGCTGCCATCAGAACGCCGAAGCCCTCATTTGCCTCGCCGAACAGAGCAGCGAATTTATCCGCCGGGACATACCGCTGGAACAGGGCGGAAAGCAACACGCCCAGCAGGAAGTACAGCC
>CANQBN010000250.1 GCA_947588855.1 uncultured Lachnospiraceae bacterium | reverse complement strand
CTCCCACCAGCTTGTTCACCAGAGAAGACTTGCCCACATTGGGCTTGCCGATGACGGCTATCCTGGGCCGGTCGTCATCCTCCTCTGTCAGCTGATCCGCGGAAAAATGAGACGTCACCTGGTCAAGAAGTTCTCCCAATCCCAGCATGGAAGCCGCCGAGATACCGATGGGATCCCCGATTCCCAGATTGTAAAACTCATAGACATCATTCCCCTGATTTTTAAAACTGTCCACCTTATTGACAGCCAGCACAACAGGCTTATGGGACCTCCGCAGCATATCGGCCACCTTGAAATCCGAATCCTGAAGTCCCTGGCGCACGTCCACGATAAAGATGATCACATCGGCGGTGGCGATGGCGATCTCCGCCTGCTCTCTCATCTGGGACAAAATAATATCCCTGGTATCCGGCTCGATGCCTCCGGTATCGATCAGTGTAAAATTCATGTTCAGCCATGTACAGTCCGCGTAGATCCGGTCTCTGGTTACTCCCGGCGTGTCCTTGACAATAGCGATGGCACTTCCCGCCAGAGCGTTAAACAGCGTGGATTTCCCCACGTTGGGACGGCCAACAATGGCTACAATCGGTTTGCTCATATCAAATCTCCCTCAGTTCATATCCCTCATAAGACGCCGGTCCATCCTCCGGAGGGTACAATATTGCATTCACAAAATCTTGTCCGCTTGATTTTACAATATTCACTTCCACTTGTAAAGCGGTTTTTACCTGTTCTCTGGTCACGTCGTCCAGAAATACCTCCTCGCCGCTCCGGAACATGCAGGCCGGAAGAAGCAGCCGGCCTCCCAGTTCCTTTCCTGCCAGCTGCCGGATCAAATCCCGACCGGTGATCAGACCGGCCACCGTGATCTGCTCTCCGAAAAAATCATTGCGGATGGGATACAGATGGACCCTCCGGTTGGGAAATTTCTCCCTGATCCGGTCTAAAAATCCAGCCAGATAGGAAGCAGCCAGAAATCCGGTGGCTATGGAGATCTCCTCCGCGCTGTCGTCTCCATCGAGATCCGCGAGAGTCTCATTTACCTCCTCCGTCATCAGCCGGATCATGCCTACGCCGTTCTCCAGCTGAAGATACCCGTCGTAGCGCTCCTCCTCAGGCATAGACCGGCCCGCCAGAATATAAAATTCATCGCTGGCATGGACAAAATGAGTGCCGTATTCTGTAAACAGCTTCTTCTGCCATCTCTCAATCTGATCGATGGTCCGGGCCGCGTCCTCCGCCGTAAAAGGCTCCAGAGGATACAGGCCTTCCCGGTATCTGGACAGTCCCACAGGCACCACCGACACGCTCTCCATACAGGGAATGTACCGGCTCAGATCGCGGATGGTCCGCTCCAGCTGCTCTCCGTCGTTGATTCCCCGGCACAGCACGATCTGACCGTTCATAGGCGTTCCCGCCGCGTACAGCCTGTCCATATAACCCAGGGCTTTCCCGGCAAACCGGTTATGGAGCATCCGGCACCTCAGCTCCGGGTCCGTGGTGTGAACGGAGATATTGATGGGCGACAGATGAAACCGGATGATCCGGTCAATGTCCTTCTCCTTCATATTAGTTAAGGTAACGTAATTGCCCTGGAGAAAGGACAGTCTGGAATCGTCGTCCTTAAAATACAGCGTATCCCGCATTCCCGGCGGCATCTGGTCGATAAAGCAGAAAATACATTTGTTCGTGCAGGAACGGTACTCGCTCATAAGTCCGTTCTCGAAGGTCAGTCCCAGGTCCTGGTAATCGTTCTCGATATCCAGCTCCCACTCCTCCCCGTCCGCCTTCTGAACCTCCACCACAACAGATTCATTTTCCAGATAATATTCATAATCAAAAATGTCTTCCGGATCGTGTCCGTCGATGGACAAAAGCCGGTCTCCCGGCTCCAGCCCCAGCTCGTCCGCAATGGAACCGGGATCCACGGATTTGATCACATGGCCTTGTCGTCTCATATTTTTAAATCACCTGTCCGCATCTGTTCGGATATGAATAATCTTCAATTACGCTCTTCTTGTCACACATTATTTTCACTCATCATCATAACAACATTCCCTCTTTTTGTAAAGAAGTACATTTTCTTGCACTTTTTGCGAAACTTTCATTATTTCTATTGACGCTGTCCAAATGATAATGATATAAATAGGATGGTGAGGTAGTTAATTGTCATCACATTTACATATGGAGGTTTCCCATGCCTAATAAGTATGTGTTCTATAACAATCTTCCGGTAGCGCCTCTGAAGCTGGCAGCCCTGGAAAGCTGTAGAGGCCTTGCGAAACTCGTCAACGACCACATCGTTTCTTTCCGAAGGCGTGATATGGAAGAACTGCTTCGCCGGAAAGCGGATTTGAATTATCGCGGTTATGATGTGGACTCTTATCTTCTGGATTTAAAATGCCCCCGTTTCGGAAGCGGCGAGGCCAAAGCCGTCATCAACGAATCGGTCCGCGGCGCTGACGTATACGCCATGGTCGATGTCACCAATTTCAGTTTGTCTTACAGTCTTTGCGGTTACATGAATCATATGTCTCCGGATGATCACTATCAGGATTTAAAACGTGTCATAGGCGCTACGGTCGCTACGGCCCACAGGGTCAATGTAATCATGCCCTTCCTTTACGAAGGCCGCCAGCACAAGAGAAGCAAGCGGGAATCTCTGGACTGCGCCATGGCCCTGGAAGAACTGGTAAAGATGGGCGTGGAGAATATCATCACTTTCGACGCCCACGATCCCAGAGTGCAGAACGCCATTCCTTTAAGCGGCTTTGACAATTTCATGCCTACCTATCAGTTTGTGAAAACGCTGTTTGAACACGACAACAGCCTTCAGATCGACAAGGATCACCTGATGATCGTAAGCCCCGACGAGGGCGCTATGGACCGGGCCGTATATCTGGCCAACAACCTAAGCGTGGACATGGGCATGTTCTACAAGCGCCGGGACTATTCCCGGGTGGTGAACGGCCGCAATCCTATCGTAGCCCACGAATTCCTGGGCTCTTCCGTGGAAGGCAAGACCGTGATCATCATCGACGATATGATCTCCTCCGGAGAAAGCATGCTGGATACAGCCAGAGATCTGAAAGACCGGAAGGCCGACAAGGTTATCGTCTGCTGCACCTTCGGCCTGTTCACCAACGGTCTGGAGAAATTCGATGAGTTCTACGAGAAGGGCTACATCGACTATGTGATTACCACCAATTTAAACTACCGTCCGCCGGAGCTTTTGACCAAGGAGTGGTACCTGGAAGCCGATATGAGCAAGTACCTGGCGGCCATCATTAACTGCTTAAACCATGACGTAACCATCGGAAGCACTCTGTCCCAGACCGAGCGCATCCAGAAGCTTCTTCAGAAGCAGCAGGCAGACGGCTACGAGTATTACCAGATTATCAAATAATTTTGCAACAGCCCCTTTGCATACTGACGTAATACAAACGGAGCGTCACTGGCGCTCCGTTTGCATGGAAATAAAAGGCTTCCGAGGTCAATCGCCGACTTCGGAAGCCCTTACTTTTGTACCGTTACTGTGGTCTGGCCGGTGAACATAAACCGCCGCCAGAGCCTTAAAAGAAAAATTCATCCTCTTTATTTTCAAGGGTGGTTCTGATCCTTTGAAACGCAGTTTCTACGTTGTTAAACAGTGTTTCAATACCCAAATTACGAATAATTTTTCTTTGATCATCCCCCTCTACTATAGCGGATTCTTGATTTTGAAGCATGATAGCGCTCCACTTAAGATCAATGGCCTTCATCGCTCTTGCACGGAGCAGGATTTCTTCTTTAACCTTTTCAATATACTCTTCATCC
>CANQBN010000249.1 GCA_947588855.1 uncultured Lachnospiraceae bacterium | reverse complement strand
AGGCAAGGTGGGAAGCGCTTCTCTGCAGGGTGCTGAATTCTACGGCACGTGTCTTGCAGCCGATGGTGTGAGCTACCAGGTTGGCCAGATAGGTGGCGGAACCGGTCAGCTGCTTATGGCCGAAAGCGTCCACATAATCGGAACCGCCGCCGGCTTCGCTTACATAAGTGCCGTCTTTCAGTTTGATTCCCTCGGAAATAGCCACGAATACGGTGGATTTCTTTGCCAGCAGGGATTTCACTTTCTCAAGGAACTTGTCGATGTCGAAAGGAACTTCCGGGAGATAGATCAGGTCTACGCCCTCGCAGTCCTCGCCCTTGGCCAGAGCGGCGGCTCCAGTAAGCCAGCCTGCGTTGCGGCCCATGATTTCGATAATGGTAACCTGCTCCTTTTTGTAGGAGAATCCGTTGCCGTCGCGGATAACTTCCTTGGTGGAGGTGGCGATATATTTGGCGGCGCTGCCGTAGCCGGGGGTATGGTCGGTCAGAGCCAGGTCGTTATCAATGGTCTTGGGAACGCCCACGAATTTCTGGGTCTGGCCGGTCAGCATCGCGTAGTCGGACAGCTTCTTGATGGTATCCATGGAATCGTTGCCGCCGATGTAGATGAACACTTCGATATCCAGTTTGTTCAGGATCTCAAAAATCTTCTTGTAGATCTCCTGATCTTCGTGAATAGCGGGAAGTTTGTAGCGGCAGGTGCCGAGAAAAGCGGACGGAGTTCTCTTCAGAATCTCGATGTCCAGTTCGTTCTTGATGTAATCGGACAGATCTACGTATTTCTCATCCAGAAGACCCTGAATGCCGTTGCGCATGCCGTACACTTTCTTGGCGCCACGATCGATTGCGGTACGGAATACCCCTGCCAGGCTGGAATTGATAACGGCTGTGGGGCCGCCGGACTGTCCTACGATAACATTTCCATGCATAGTAAATTTCCTCCGTTTAGTAATGAATAAATTTTATTTTTCGCGGGGCAGCCCGAAAATCTGCCCCTGCTCACTGCATTAACGCAGATTATAACATAACAGCTAAGGAAAATCCAGTAGAATATTAATTTTCTTTCGGCGTTTTCCGCGGTTTGGGCAGATACAGTTCCAGAAAATAGTTCAGCTCCGCACCGATAAACAGGATACAAATGCAGATGTAGAGCCACAGCATGAGGACCACTACGGCGGTCAGGCTTCCATACATGTAGGAATAGTTGCTGAAATGGTTAAAGTAAATAGAAAACAGGGAGGAGAATATAATCCAGCCGATGGTGGAAAAAAAGGCTCCCGGAATCTGGCTTTTCATGGAATGCTTCCGGACAGGCACGACGGTGTAAAGTCCTGTAAAAACAATGACCAGAAGAGCCGTAGCCATATAGGAACGGAGATTTAAAATATCTCCGGTGATGCCTTCCGACACGCGGGGCAGCCATTTCAGGATAAAATTCTCGATGGTATGGCCTAAAACCAGAAGAATCAGGCTTACGATGCAGGCAGCGAGAAAGAGGATGGTGTAGCCTGTGCAGATAATCCGGTTGGCTATATAGTTCCGTTTGACAGGACTTTCATACACGCGGTTCAGTCCCCGCTCAATGCCCAGCATGCCCTTGGAGGCCGACCATAAAGCTACGATACCGGTCATGGAGATAACAGCCCCGGGAGATTTGGTGTACAGATCGTCGATGATATTGATCACCAGAGAGTCCAGCATATCAGGAACGATGGTTACCATCAGTTCCATCACGTCTGACTTCCCGATGGAAGGAATCAGCTGAATCAGGGTGAGAAGCAGCATGATGAACGGAAAAAAAGAGATGACAATGAAAAAGGATGCCTGGGATGCGTAGACCGCCACCTCGTCATGTTTGTATTTTTCTATAATTTTTCGGATATGAATTACAAAAGAGATCATGCTTACGCGCTCCTGACACGGTTTAATGCCGGTTTTGTTATACATATTATCATCAGTGATGGAAAATATCAAGAATATATGATATACTTTCCATGGCGGGAAGATGTTCTTCCTGACACGCGCGGCAGAGCGCAGGTTTAGTGACGGTCTTACTACGGAACAGGAGCGATTATGAACGGATTGAAAATGACGAAGCTTGAGAAATACTGGGTTATGTATGATGTGGGCAATTCCGCGTTTACACTGTTGGTCTCCACCATACTGCCTATTTATTTTAATTATCTGGCGGGACAGGGCGGCCTGTCGGAGGTGGATGCCATGGCTTACTGGGGCTATGCGGTCTCCATATCCACGCTTGTAGTGGCGTTTATCGGGCCGGTATTCGGCACCATCGCGGATACGGACGGCTATAAGAAGCCGATTTTTACAATCTGCATGATGGTCGGCGTCATCGGCTGCGCCGCGCTGGCCCTTCCCACGTCGTGGATCATTTTCCTGACCATATTTGTGATCGCCCGGGTCGGATATTCCGCCAGCCTGGTATTCTACGATGCCATGCTGTCGGATGTGACCACGCCGGAGCGGATGGACCAGGTGTCGGCCAGCGGCTACGCCTGGGGATATATCGGAAGCTGTATTCCTTTCATTATCAGTCTGGTGTTTGTTCTGGGCAATGAAGCCTTCGGCATTTCCATGGGGACAGCCATGGCCATCGCCTTCTTCATCAACGCGGGCTGGTGGGTGCTGGTGACCCTGCCGCTCCTTCGAAATTACAGGCAGAAGCACGGGGTTCCCCGGCATGAGAACGTTTTCCGGGAAAGCTTTGGGCGGCTGGCGAAGATATTCCATGACATCCGGGGACATAAGCAGATTCTTCTCTTTCTGCTGGCGTTCTTCTTCTATATTGACGGAGTTTATACGATCATTGATATGGCGACGGCCTACGGAAGCGCCATCGGACTGGACAGCTCCGGTCTGCTTCTGGCTCTTCTGGTGACCCAGATTGTGGCCTTTCCCTTCGCTCTGATCTTCGGGCGGGCTGCCCGGAAGTATAAGAATACGCTTTTGATTAAAATATGCATTGCCTGCTATTTTCTGATTGCGTTGTTTGCCATTCAGCTGGACAAACAGTGGGAGTTCTGGTTCCTGGCTGTGTGCGTGGGAATGTTCCAGGGCGGTATTCAGGCCCTGTCACGGTCCTATTTTGCCAGGATCATTCCTTCTGAGAAATCGGGAGAGTTCTTCGGAATCTATGACATCTGCGGCAAGGGCGCGTCATTTCTGGGAACGGCCCTGGTAGGGGCCATGACCCAGCTGACTCAGAATCCCAGCAGCGGCGTGGGTATGCTGGCTGTTCTTTTTGCTGTGGGATTCGTGCTGTTTTCCCGGGCCGCAAAGGCAGGAGAGGCGGTCTGAGCCTCCTCGGCGGAACCGATTTACAGATAAGAAAAAAATACAGGAGAAGAGACCATGGATCCGAGAAAGCTGATCGATATTATGAGAACTACCGGTAAGTTAAAGGATATGACCCGCCACTCCTGGACGGCCGCGGGCCGGCGGGAGAGCGTGGCGGAGCATACTTATCAGATGATGATCATGACCTATTTCATTCAGGATGAGTTTCCGGAGGCGGACGTGAAAAAGGTCATGGAGATGTGCCTGTTCCATGATATGGGAGAGGCATTTACCGGAGATATCCCGGCCTTTGAGAAGAAGCCGGAGCACGAGGCCATCGAACGGCAGCAGGTTCAGAACTGGATCGGTTCTCTTCCGGAAGGATACCGGGAAAAGGTGGCGGCGCTGTTTGATGAGATGGAAGCCCTGGAGACTTTGGAGGCCCGAATCTACAAGGCCCTTGACAAGCTGGAGGTGGTCATTCAGCACAACGAGGCGGATCTGTCCACCTGGCTGCCGCTGGAA
>CANQBN010000248.1 GCA_947588855.1 uncultured Lachnospiraceae bacterium | reverse complement strand
ACCGTTGATCTTTCCAAATCTCTAGTATACAGGTAAATCCACGTTGTTACAAATGTGAGGTCACTTCATATTATCTACACTGATATTTCCTCTATCCGTTCTCTTAAGCCGGAATACCTTTTCTGCTCCGTCTGATTCTCCGCCATCGCAAAGAACGTTTCCGGATTCCCCACCAGACAGACGCAGGCCCTGGCTCTGGTCACGGCAGTATAGAGCAGATTCTTCGTCATGAGCATCCTCGGTCCGTTGTATACAGGAATGATAACCGCCGGATATTCGCTTCCCTGGGCCTTATGGATGGTGATGGCATAGGCCAGTTCCAGTTCTTCCAGCTGCCTGAAGCTGTATTCCACCATTCTTCCCTCATCGAATTCCACTGTCAACAGTTCCGCGAAACTATTGATCTCCCGGATCACTCCGATATCGCCGTTAAAAACCCCCATACCGGAGTCTGCCAAAAAGCCATGTCTGCCGCGCACTTCCCATTCCAGCTGGTAATTATTTTTAATCTGCATGACCTTATCTCCCAGCCGGAAAATAACGCCGCCGGATTCCTTCTCCGGCTTGACCTTGTCAGGCGGATTCAGCACAGACTGAAGTATAGTATTCAGCCTCTCCACCCCTAGGGCCCCCTTCCGCATAGGGGTCATGATCTGAATATCAAAAGGTTCCGCGTGAACATAGCCCGGCAGCTTCAAAGTCATCAAGGTTATCATTGCGCTTATGACCGCGTCCGGATTATCACGCCTGATAAAAAGAAAATCCCGGCTTCGCTTCGTCAGATCCACTCTATGGCCTTCATTAATCTTATGGGCATTAACAATAATATCGCTCTCCGCCGCCTGACGGAAAATGTGCGTCAGCATAACCACATTAAACCGTCCGGAACGGATTATATCCTTCAGCACATTGCCGGGGCCTACCGATGGCAGCTGATTTACGTCTCCCACCAGAATCAGACGCGAACCGACATTAATCGCTTTCAGCAGGGCCTGCATCAGCTGGATATCCACCATGGACATCTCGTCGATAATAATAACATCCGCCTCAAGAGGATTCTCTTCATTTCTCTCAAACCGCATGGCAGATGAACCGTCCTCCTGAGGACTTCCGTTCAGTTCCAGCAGCCTGTGAATCGTCTTTGCCTCCCACCCGGTCGCCTCCGTCATACGCTTGGCCGCGCGGCCCGTGGGAGCCGCCAGAAGAATATCCATCTCCTCCATCTCAAAATACTGAATGATAGCGTTGATCGTCGTCGTCTTACCTGTGCCTGGTCCCCCCGTGATAACCAGCAGACCGCTGTTAACCGCTTCCGCCACGGCCCTGACCTGCAGCGGATCCAGCTCCATGCCATTCCGGCTTTGGATGATCTCCAGTTTTTCCTTAATTTCTTCATAGGGAGCAGACCCTTTAATATTCAGGTCATGAAGCATGCGCGCTACATTCAGTTCCATGTAGTAGTAGGACGCGGCGTAAATCACCGTATTATCCGGTTTCATGCCGGACCCGCTCTGCCGCTCCGGCTGTCCTTCCGGCAGCCGCTTCACTACGATTCTCTTCTCCATCTGCATATCCATCAGATGTCTCTCAATATCCTCTTCTGATACCAGAAGAATCTCCGCGCCCTGCCGAAGCAATTCATCTTTCGGAAGATATGTATGTCCCTGTCCCGCGGCCTGAAGAAGCACATACAGAATCCCCGCTTTGATCCGATAATCCGAATCCGCAAGAATTCCTGCCCTGCGGGCAATCTCATCCGCCATTTTAAAGCCCACTCCGGGAATATCATCCGCCAGGCGGTACGGATTCTCCCTGATGATCCCGTACATTCTGGGACCATACTCCTGATAAATCCTCACAGCCAGATTCATGGAAACGCCGTAGCCCTGGAGAAATATCATGGCCTGCCGCATATCCTTCTTCTCCTCCATCTGAGAAGAAATTGCCATAGCCAGACGCTCGCTTATTCCCTTCACCTCCGCCAGGCGTTCCGGTTCCTCTTCAATCACGCGGAAGGTATCAGCCTTAAATTTCCGGACAATCCTGGCCGCCAGAGCGGCCCCTACTCCCTTGATGGCTCCGGACCCCAGATAGCGTTCCATGGCCGCGGTATCTTCCGGCGTTTTCACCTGATAGGATTCCACCTGCATCTGTTCCCCATAGACAGGATGCTCCGTCATGGTGCCGACAGCCTCGATCATCTCGCCTTCGCTTATATAATGAAATGTGCCTACCAGCACATACTCCTCTCCGTCGCATGCGACTTCCAGAACCGTATAGCCGTTATCTTCATTGCGATATTTTATTTTCTCCACAAAACCTGTAATGGCTGCCATACCATCTCCCGCTTCTGTAACATGATCTATGCAAGATAAGTGAAATAATCGCCCCCGCCATCCGGCGGGAGCGACCACCTTGCTGTTGCCTAAAATTCTTTTCTGTCTATTCCGCCGATGCCGGATTCAATGAACTTGCCAGTACCAACGGCTACCGCCGTCAGCGGATCTTCCGCTATAATGGTGGTAATTCCCGTCTTCTCCTCAATCAGCGCATCCAGTCCGCTGAGCAGAGCGCCGCCTCCGGTCAGTACAATTCCGCGGTCATAAATATCAGCCGCCAATTCCGGCGGAGTCTTCTCCAGCACGTTGTGGACGGCATCGACGATCTGCATGGCAGGCTCCTGCAAAGCTTCCAGAGTCTCATCGGAAGTAACCACGATCGTCTTGGGGAGTCCCGTCACCAGATTGCGGCCCCGCACTTCCATAGTCAGAACCTCCGGCCTCTTATACGCCGCACCGATATTGATCTTAATCTCCTCCGCAGTCCTTTCGCCGATGAGAAGATTATGCTTCTTTCTCATGTAACGGACCACCGCCTCGTCAAAATCGTCCCCGGCCACCTTGATGGAATCGCTGACCACCGTACCGCCCAGGGAAATCACCGCAATGTCCGCCGTGCCGCCGCCGATATCCACGATCATATTGCCGCAGGCCTTAGATATATCGATGCCTGCTCCGATGGCCGCCGCCACCGGTTCCTCGATGATATGCACTTCTCTGGCTCCTGCCTGGTAAGTAGCGTCCTCCACCGCCTTGCGCTCCACCTCCGTGGCTCCTGTCGGAATGCACACCGCCACCCGGGGCTTGCGCAGAGTCTTTCTGCCTACCGCCTTATTAATAAAATATTTCAGCATCTTCTCCGTCACGGTGTAATCAGATATTACGCCCTGGCGCAGTGGCCGAATCGCCACAATATTGCCGGGAGTGCGGCCTATCATCAGACGGGCCTCCTCGCCAAATGTAATAATCTTATTATCATCCCGGTCGATAGCAACCACGGACGGTTCCTTCAGAACTACTCCCTTACCCTTTATATATACAAGGATGCTGGCTGTCCCCAAATCGATTCCAATGTCATTGGAAACCATCATACTGCTCTGTCCTCCTGTCTTCCAATCGTCTCTTCTATATTCATCCATACATAAGTAATTTTGTCATATTCGTTATTATTATATACAATCCCGGCGCTTTTTTAAAGGGGATTTTTCATGAATTTTGTTTTTAGAAAAATATAATAAAGTTTATGTTTTTTTTATCAGCTGTACATACTTTGGACACATTTCTCATGTATAGTGTTTATACGTTAACCGAGAGGTTGACGGCCAATTAAAAGCTTTTTCATACTCATACCGGGCGGTGCAGACCGCCCGGCCCCCCTAAGACAATTTCCTAAATATACCTACCATTCCCTACGGAAAGGCCCTGTCACTGACAGGGCCTTTCAGACTGTAGACAAAGTTGGTGCCAGAGACAAGCCCTGGCACCATTTTTCTATCTGTTGTCCGATTTTTATCCA
>CANQBN010000247.1 GCA_947588855.1 uncultured Lachnospiraceae bacterium | reverse complement strand
TGGTCCAAGGGCTGGAAGACGGTGGAGAACCTGACGCCTACCGACGAGATGATGGTTGGTCTGACCAACTCCAATTATGAGATCAATGATAACGGCGACGGCGTGACCTGGGGCGCTGACAATGGACTTACCTTCGTCCAGATGCTTCAGACTGACGGCAATGGAACCATCACAGGCGTGACCGACTTTGACGATCCGCTTTGGGACAGCCTGGTACAGCAGATCACACTGGATGAGGCCATTCACTTTATCGAGTGGGCGGCAGACGATCTGGAAAATATTGATTCCGCCATGCTGCCCAGATGCTATATGAATGATGGACCTTTGGGATTTGCCTTCGACCAGGTGGCCGGTTACAAGACCAGATGGACCGAGAGCGATTCCAACAATCCTCATTATGTTTCTTCCGATCAGCCGGAGGCCGGATACTCCATGGCTACCATGCCCACGGAGCCGGTTGTGGCTGCTACCTATAATCAGGAGCTGGTAGAGAGAGAAGGGCAGCTGTACGGCGAGGATGCCCTGTACGCCAAGGAGAGCGTTACCATTTCTCCCGGACTGAACCTGCACAGGACTCCCTACTGCGCCCGTAACCATGAGTATTATTCCGAGGATTCCGTGCTGACCAACCTGATGGGCAAAGCATACTGCCGCGGGACCTCTTCCAAGGGACTGGTTGCCCAGACCAAGCATCTGGCATTTAACCATCAGGAACTGAACCGTTCCGGTATCTCCATCTTCTTTACGGAGCAGGCGGCCCGTGAGAATGAGCTTCGCTGCTTCCAGGGAGCCATGAGCGAGAATCTGACCGGTTCTGTCATGACAGCCTTTAACCGTGCCGGTACGGTCTATGTAGGCGCTCACAGCGGCGTTGTGGAACAGATTGGCCGGAGAGAGTGGGGCTTTAAGGGCGGCTATGTAACCGATATGGTCAACGGCGCCATGTACATGAACTGGCGTGATACGGTAGCTGCAGGCGGCGGCACCATGCTGGGCAGCGCGGCCAACTGGGACGGCACAGCTATGGGAACCATGGAGAACGCCAAGGACGCTATCTCCAGAGATACTTATTTCCAGGAGAAGATGCAGTACACCTTGAAGACCTGGCTGTACTCCCTGGCCCAGTCCAACCTGGCCAACGGAATGAGCGCGACCACCAAGATGGAGACTGTCTATCCGTGGTGGCAGAAAGCGCTGTTTGCGGCAGACGCCGTGCTGGCAATCCTTACGGTACTGTTTGCGGCTCTGGCTCTGAAACCCCAGAAAACTGCCAAGAAAAAGGAAGAGTGAAGGAGGTCTGAACCATGAAGAAAATGAGCGTTGGATTCTTTATCATGTTTGCGGCGATCGTGGTCGGCATCGTCGGTATCATCATTTACGGCGGCGCTTACGTTACGTCAAAGCCTGCCTATCACTATATGATTGCGGCAGCCGTAGTCGGAGCTATCTCCGAGGCCGGAGCTTTGAAAATGCCGAAGATTTTTAACTGGGGCGCTCCTGTGGCAGCATGTTTGGCCGCTGCCGGTTTCGCCTACAGCTTCACGGTTATGACGTACCCCATCGGATATGTGATTTCCGGGCTGTATGCCTCCAGTACCCTGACCGGCTACATTATCTTTGCCGTTGTCGCCCTGATTTCCCTGCTTCTCTATCTGATCGCAGGATTTACAGGCATGGCAAAGGAAAGCTGATCCTGATGTCAACCGGGCTTTATTGACATTTTAAGGAGAACAGACTATGAAAAAGCAGGATTTCAATCGTAACTGGACAGTACGCTGCCTGACCAGGGAGACAGAACCGAAGCAGGTGAATATCCCCCATGACGCCATGATCGATGAACCCAGACGGCCGGAAAGCCGCGGCGAGGGCAATATTGGCTGGTATATAGGCGGCGACTATGAATATGAGAAAACATTTTTTGTCCCGGAAGAATGGAAGGGGCAGAAGCATGTATTTGAGTTCGAAGGTGTTTACCATAATGCGGAGGTATGGCTGAACGGCGAGAAGGCCGCCTTCCGTCCTTACGGCTACACGAATTTCTATGTAGAAGCAGATTCCTTCCTTCATTACGGAGAAGATAATGTGATCAAGGTGATTGCCAGAAATGACGATCAGCCCAACAGCCGGTGGTATTCCGGAACCGGTATTTACCGTCCTGTGAATCTGTGGACGGCTTCCGGCCGGTATATCCTGTTAAATGGCGTGAAGATTAAAACGCTGGATTACAAAACCGGCGAGATCCAGGTGACGGTCCGCATGTCTGAGCCAGGTTCCGTACAGTTAGACATCTATGACGGAGACAAAAAGGTGGTTTCCATGCCACATACCTCCGATAAGGCGACGGTCCGTTTCACCTGCCATGTGCCGGATGCCAAGCTGTGGGATACAGAGCATCCCAATCTTTACAGGGCCGTCGTCACCGTCGATGATGATGTTGTGGAGGAAAATTTTGGAATCCGCACCTTGGCGTGGAACGCCAAAGAGGGCCTGACCATCAATGGAAACCGTGTGATCCTTCGGGGCGCCTGTATCCACCATGACAACGGTTTCCTTGGCGCCTGCGCCTTTCCTGAGGCGGAAGAGAGAAAAGTTCGCCTCCACAAGGAGAATGGCTACAATGCCCTCAGAAGCGCCCATAATCCCTGTTCCAAGGCTATCCTGGACGCCTGCGACCGTCTGGGGATGCTGATGATGGACGAGTTCGTGGATGCCTGGTTCATGCACAAGACCAAATATGATTATGTGACCTACTTAAAGGACTGGTGGCAGGAAGATTTAAAGGACATGGTAGACAAGGATTACAACCATCCCTGTGTTATCATGTATTCCACCGGCAACGAGGTGGCGGAAACGGCATGTGAGGACGGCATCCGTTTCACCGGCGAAATGACAGAGTACCTTCACAGCCTGGACAATACCCGCCCGGTCAGCTGCGGAATCAATATTTTCTTCAACTTCTTAAGCTCCGCTGGTTTCGGCGTCTACAGCGATGAGAAAGCGGAGAAGGAATCCGCCAAAGCGGAGGCCAAACAGAAAGCGGCCCAGGCGGCTGGAAACGGAGCTGCCAAGAAGCCGAAAAAGAAAGCGGTGGGCAGTGAATTCTATAACAAGCTGGCCTGTCTTATGGGCGACAAATTTATGAAGTTTGGCGCTACCCTGTATCCCTGCGACGTGAAGACCAGGGACGCCTACGCCAATATGGATGTGGCCGGTTACAACTATGGGATCTGGCGCTATGAGAAGGATATGAAAAAGTATCCTGACAGACTGATCCTGGGCTCTGAAACCTTCTGTAAGGACGCCTGGCTTTTCTGGAAGATTTCCCAGAACAATCCGCAGATCATAGGCGATTTCGTCTGGGCCGGTATGGATTATATCGGAGAAACCGGTATGGGAGCCCCCGAGTACGGGGATTACAAGATGACGGCTGATGAGACTCAGATGACGGGAGGCAACGGCCGTATCGACATTACCGGCAAGCCCAGGGCGGAAGCCGCTTACACCAGGGTGGCCCTTGGACAGGAGCCCGGCCCCATTATCGCAGTATGTCCGGTGGACCGGACCGACAATCCGGGATTGACCGGCTGGTCCATGACCAAGGCTATAGAAAGCTGGGCCTGGGAGGGCTGCGAAGGAAAGACGGCGACTGTGGAAGTCTATGCCAAGGCAGCCGAGGTTGAGCTTCTGATCAATGATAAGAGCGTGGGAAGAAAGAAAGCCAGCAAGACCTGGCGGACTAGCTTCAAGGTTCCCTATGAGAGCGGAACCATCACCGCGGTTTCTTACCGTGCCGATGGAAGCCATCTGGATCGTGGTGGCCATCATCGTTTTGATCATTGCGATCGTAGTCATCGCGGTGGTCATGGTGGTGCTCGTCCCCCGCATGACGGAGAC
>CANQBN010000246.1 GCA_947588855.1 uncultured Lachnospiraceae bacterium | reverse complement strand
GGCGCTATGAACGGTGAGAAACCTACATGGACGTTGGCGGCCCACATCGGCATTATCGGGCATGACCGGGTGCTGGTCAGTCTCGCCGCGCCCCACTTTATCAACGGGTGCATCAAGGAGACGAATATTTCCCGGATATGACAGTTTCCGGAAAACAGAATACTGAAAAGGCGGTGATGCTATGAAGATTATTGTATTAGAAGGAAGTCCAAATAGAAAGGGGTCATCCAATATGCTGGCGGAGCAGTTCCTTCGGGGAGCAGCCGAGGCAGGACACAGCGTACAGGTGATCGACGCCGCTCACGCTAATATCCACCCCTGCACCGGCTGCATCCATTGCGGATATGAGGGGCCTTGCGTTCAGAGAGATGACGTAAACGAAATCCGGCAGAAAATACTGGAGGCGGATATGATGGTATTTGTGACGCCACTCTACTATTACGGTATGAGCGCACAGCTCAAAACACTGATCGATCGCTTCTGTGCGTTCAACAGCAGTATCCAGCGAAAGCACATGAAGTCTGCTCTTCTGGCTGTGGCCTGGAATAGTGACACATGGACGTTCGAGGCTCTGGAATCGCACTATCACACACTTGTGCGGTATCTGAACCTGAAAGATCAGGGGATGGTGCTGGGAAAGGGATGCGGTACGCCATCTATGACGCAGCATTCCAAATATCCGCAAATGGCGTATGAACTCGGCAAAAAATTATAAAAATATGGTAACGAATGAAACCCTTGAATGAAAAAGCAATACGGAGGTTCGAAATGAAAATGAAAAAAATCGCAACGATTTTACTGGCGGTACTCACGATTCTTTCCCTCGCGGCTTGCGCTGGCGAAAATGAACCGGCCGAGACACCTTCTGAAACGGAAACCGAAAGCCTGCAGCCCAGTGAAACGATGAACGAGGCGGCAGACAGCACTTCTACTGGGCCGGCCCCTAAGCCGGCCGGCAGCCTGGAAGAATCTCAGGCCCCAGAAGGCAGCAAAATCCTTGTGGCTTATTTCTCTGCCACGAATAACACTGAGGGCGTGGCGCAAAAATTGGTGGATGGACTTGGCGCTGACCTCTACGAGATCATACCGGAGCAGCCCTATACGGACGAAGATTTGGACTATGGTAATTCGGGCAGCCGTTCTTCTGTGGAAATGGACGACCCCAGCGCCCGCCCCGCCATCTCCGGCTCGGTAGAGAATATGGATCAATACGATGTGATAATCATCGGCTATCCCATTTGGTGGGGCGAAGCGCCGCGGATCATGAGTACCTTTGTGGAGAGTTATGATTTCTCCGGCAAGACCCTGGCGGCCTTCTGCACCTCTGCCAGCAGCGGCTTCGGAAACAGCGATTCTGCGCTTCGATCTGCCGCAAATGGAGCAACCTGGCTGGAAGGACACCGTTTTTCTGCCGGGACCTCTGCGGATGAAGTGATGGAATGGGCAAACGGGCTTGGAATCAACTAAGCAGGCTTTGAGCCGCGGGCGAGCCATGATACCCACCCGAACCTGTTTCTGCGTTTCCTGTTCAATCTTGGCAGAACCATCAAGGCAACCGGGCTGTACTTTCTGTTGGACGTTCTGCTGTCCGCCCTATTCCGGCAGTACAGCCCAGCGAATCAATTTTCCGCTTTATTTGGCGAGGCCAGCGAGGGTTTCGGCGTTCTGGTGGCGGCGACGATTGGCGTACCTCTCTACGCCTGCAACGGGCTGATTGTCAATATAGTGCTTTTATTTGATTCCTGAAAGAATATGGGCGTCAGGCTCCGGACTGTAAACGGACATCCATTTCTGGAAAAAATCTTTACGGCGCATCCTTCAAAATACAAAAAGAGCGTCAGTCAGTCATGCACCCGGACCGATTGAGGCTCTCATTTTGTCTGTAAGCATGGATTGTCAGCGTGGCATGTATCGCACACAACTATTACGACCTTCTTTCCCGATACTCTTCCAGCAAATCTTCCGCCAAATAAGCATCACTCATACAATGAAGATCCGATACGCCATCACGAATCAGTTCCCTCTCTGTCGAATGGTAAAAAAATCCATGGCTTCTCTGGCGGATATATCTGCCAGCTCTGCAAACTTCAGGATAATTCGACCATATTTCATGTGCAATAACGTGGCATTGGCCTTCATATTGGAAAACTCCTCTCAAACTTCAAGTATCGATCTAAAACCTCCTGCCTGCGAAAACAAATCTGCAAGTTCGGTTTTTCCATAGCTAACCGACCGATTGCTTCTGAACGACTGATCAATTTGTCAAAATACAACTCCAGGTTTTCCCCTTCGAACGAACTTCCTGCATCAACTCCTTGCCTGTTCTTCAATAGGGGTAATATAGGAACCGGCTCCAAAATCAACTTCTTTTCGGGAATGTAAAATATCTGGCTTCATCACTATCCTGTCAGAACCGTGAAATAAAATCATACGATTACTCCCTTTTCCTTCATCATATTGATCAAGTCATTCACAATATAATCCTTTCCCTGCGTGTGAAGTACATCATAACAAGGAATAATATAACCGTCTAAGATATCGCTTTCCCGCGCAAAGGCATCATAAACTTATCCATTTTAAATCCATTCCTTATCCGATAACTAAATACATTTTACCATAAATATAAAAACTTCACAAGCCAACCCGAATAATACATTTCCATAAAACTTGATATTTCATAAAAGTGAGTTAGAATTGAATTAAATGCAGAGAAACTAAAAGACAAACCTTTAAAAACGCGGCAATTATTCCGAGGCATGTGATGGATTTGATGGTAGTGAAGGGTGTCCGAATTTTGGCGGACACCCTCACTTTAACGGAAATTTCTATTTTACCCCAAAGGGATTATCCCAATGACCACAGCAGCAATAACAGAGATCACACTGACCGGCCAGACCCATTTCATAGAATAGCGGATATGATCGCCTAAATCCAGATCAAGGGCTCCCAATCCCAGAAATACTGCCGGAGTCAGAGGGCTGATTGTAACGCTTACATTTTCCGCAATGAGCAGAGTCCGCGCTACAACCTCCGCGTTAACTCCGAAGTTCGCGCACACGCTGATTACCACTGGAAGCAGGCCGTAGTAGAAGGCGTCTGTGCCAAGACACATGATCAGGGGTACTGCAAACAGCGCAATAATAAAATGAGTGTAGGGGCCCAGCGCTGATGGAATGATCATAACGATGGTTTGGGCCATGCTGTCCAGAATCCCGGTCTCCTTCAGCACTCCCGTAAATACGCCGGCCGCAAACAGGGTAACCACCATACTCATAGCCGCCACGCCGTATTCCTTCAGCTTCGCGTTCTGCTTCTTCAGGTCCGGAATATTGATGATCAGCCCGACCGCCAGTCCCACCATGAACACAAAGGCGCTGGGCAGAAGATCCATCACAAGGATTACGAGCACCCCTATGGTCAGCAGATAATTGAAAGCCAGCCGGATTCCCGACGATTTCCCGGTCTCTTCAACAGCCAAAGACTTTGTCTCCGCCGGTGTTTCAGAAACGCCGGTATTTTTTCCTTTTGACGCGAGCCTTCCCTGAAGAAACGCGACGGCAAAAAGAAGGGTCAGCATGATCACCTGCACAGGGATCAGCGGATGCCACAGATCGGATGGGTTCATGTTAAGCACTGTCGCGGCCCTCATGGTAGGGCCTCCCCAGGGGACCAGGTTCATCACGCCGATAGCCAGAGAGGTGAGCAGCATCAGCGCCCTCTTGTCCAGGCCCATCCTCTTGAAGATTGGAAACATGGCCGTCGTCGTAATGATATAGGTAGTTGCCCCGGAACCGTCCAGGTGCCCTACGACCGCGATAGCGGCGGTCGCGATCATAATAGCGGTTATATTGGTTCCCGCAATTTTCGTCAGTTTATTCACAATGATGTCAAAAATCCCCGCGTCGCTCATCAGCGAAAAGAAAGA
>CANQBN010000245.1 GCA_947588855.1 uncultured Lachnospiraceae bacterium | reverse complement strand
GAACCGGATATCGTAATCATCGGCGCTCATCATGACGGCAAGCCGGCCAGTCAGGCTGCGGTGGACGATGCCACAGGCGTGGCGGTTCTGCTGGAGACGGCCAGGTTGGTAAAAGATGTTCCCTCTAATATAGAGTTTCGTTTTGTCAGCTTTTCTGGAGAGGAGAATGGTCGGATCGGTTCCCGGTACTATGTGGAACAGCTGACTCAGGAGGAGAAGAATCGGATCATCGGTCAGATCGAGTTAGATGAGATCGGATATGTGAACAGCAGTTTTCTGAAACTGGAGACGGTGGATGGGAAGCCGACATTTCTGGGCAATCTTCTTATGGGCACGGCGGAACAGTATGGACTGCCTGTAGCCGGAGAATTTTCCAGAGGCGATATGAGCGATCATAATTCTTTCGTCAGCGGCGGGATTCCGGCGGTAGAATTGACTATAGGCGAAACGGCCTACGAGAATCACTCCGCGTTGGATACGCTGGATATTGTGGATGCGAAAGCGTGCGCCCAGGCGGCGGCTGTGGTGGCGGACGCCTTATCCCAGTTGGCGCAGAGTACGGAATCTTATGTGGAAAGCAGCCGGGCCATCAATCCTGATCAGGGATTTCAGGTGCTGAGGGAGACGGAACTTTGGTTCGGCATGAGCCGGAATTTCGTTGAGAATATGATGGGGCAGTCCGGAGAAATGATAAGCTCCGACACGGACGAGTACGGTGATAAAAACGAGATTTACCGGTATCCGGTACGGTGGTTCGGTATGGATGAGCCTATCATGACGGAATACCGTTACCGTAACGGTTTTCTGGAAGAAATCGATATCCCTTATGAGGAAGCCACCGGGGAAGATATAGAGATGGCGGCCGGCCGGCTTTCAGAGGTTTTTGGGGAGCCGGATACCTATGATGTGGAATACGGAACCGACTATGAGTGGAGTGATTCTCTCTATCATAAATATTATGCCCTGACTCCTACGGAGGACGGTTATATCCTGTATGTGATCGACGATAACTTTGGCCGGGTCATGGGCAACGCTTATGACCTGGAGCAGGCGCTTGGGGATAAGAAGGATACGGCAGGCTCCGATTCTGCCGCCGGGGATGGGATTGCCGTTTCCGCTGACACGCCTGAGAGGGACAGGAAGCTTCTGGAGCTGGCGGCAAAGATTGTCTGTCCGGAAGATCGGGCCATGACGAGGCTTCAGATTTATTCTGATGGATATCACAATTCTACCGGTTTTACCAGCGCGGCAGAAGAAGATGATAATTCCCGGATGGAATATTGTCTGGATGAGGACGACGCTTTTGAGGAAGGCGGAACAGAGTGGAGAGATTATCATAAGACTCAGCGTACGGCTGTCCATGAGTATGGGCATGTGATTTCTCTGAATTCTTCTCAGGTTGACATCGGCGTGGAGCAGCAGGACGAGTCTATGCCCAGTCTGTTCTATCCTAAGGAGCAATTTGCGGAGGATGCTTATCTGAGAGCATATTACGAGCAATTCTGGAAGAATTTTCCAGTGGATTCCGGAACGGACAGATACCGGGAAGCGCCGGAGGAATTTGTCAGCGAGTACGCTGCGGGCAACATCTCAGAGGATTTTGCGGAAAGCTTTGCCATGTTCGTGTTGGCGAAAAGGCCGGAGGGCGATACGGTGGCCGACCGGAAGGTGCGGTTCTTCTATGATTATGAGGAGCTTGTGACCAGACGTCAGTATATCCGCGGTAATTTGGGATTGGACGACTGACTGCTGCCGGATCAGATAGACGGCGGAAAATGATTGAAGGAAGAAATGCATGAGTTGGAAAAACAGGATATATGGTATGGCCGCGGCCGTATGTGCCGCATGCCTGCTTCTGGCAGGCTGCGGGGGACGCGGAGCCGGATCGGCGGAATATCCGACTGCAGGGCCGGCGGGAGAAGGCACCCGGCGGCTAAAGGTGGCCGCCACGCTGTTTCCCTACTATGATTTTACAAGGCAGATCGCCGGGGATCTTGTGGATCTGGAGCTGGTGATCCCGGCAGGGATGGACAGCCATTCCTTTGAGCCCACGCCGGCCCATATGCGGACCATTCAGGAGGCGGATGTGCTGATCTGCAACGGCGGTTCCATGGAGCAGTGGGTCAGCCAGGTGCTGGATGCCATAGACACATCTTCCATGACCGTGGTGACCATGATGGATTATGTGGACGCGGTGGAAGAAGAGATTGTGGAAGGCATGGAGGATGAGGAGTACGGCCATGAAGCAGAGTACGATGAGCATATCTGGACCTCCCCGGTCAACGCCATGGTAATCACGAAGGTGATTGCGGAGGCACTGGCGGAGGCGGATCCGGCTCATGAGTCGGAGTATATGGCCGGGCAGGAAGCCTACCAGAAAGAACTTCAGCAGGTGCATGAGGATTTCCTTCAGGTGACGGCTCAGAAGAAGAGGGACATGATCATCGTAGCGGATAAATTTCCCTTCCGCTATCTGGCGGAGGAGTATGGACTGACTTACCGGGCAGCGTTTTCCGGCTGCAGCACCGATACGGAGCCAAGCGCCAGGACCATCGCCTACCTGATCGAGCAGGTGAGGCAGCGGCAGATTCCGGCCGTTTACTATCTGGAGCTGTCCTCGCCCCGGGTGGCGGAGATCATCTGTGAGGAGACAGAGGCGGAGCCCCTTCTGCTGCATTCCTGCCATAATGTGACCAGAGCCCAGCTGGATGGGGGCGTCACCTATGTGGAGCTGATGAAGGGAAATGTGGAGAATCTGAGAAAAGGATTGGTGGAATGAGCACACTTATCACATGCGAGCATGTGGATTTTGGATATGAGAACCAGGATGCGGTCATTGACCTGTCCATGAAGGTGGAGGACGGTGATTACCTGTGTGTGGTGGGAGCCAACGGTTCCGGAAAAAGCACCCTGGTGAAAGGCCTTCTGGGGCTCCTTAAGCCTACCGGAGGGAAGCTTACGGTGGCGGAGGAGCTTCGGCGGACCGGTATCGGATATCTGCCCCAGCAGACGGCGGTTCAGAGGGATTTTCCGGCCACGGTCTGGGAGGTAGTCCTGTCAGGGGTCCTGAGCCGCATGGGAAACCGGCCTTTCTATACTCCGGCGGAGCGAAAGCTGGCGGCGGACAGCATGGAGAAGCTGGGAATCTCGGACCTGCGGAAGCGGTGCTACCGGGAGCTGTCCGGCGGGCAGCAGCAGCGGGTACTGATTGCCAGAGCCCTCTGCGCCACCAGCAGGATGCTGATCCTGGACGAGCCGGTCACCGGACTGGACCCGTCGGCAATCCAGGAGCTTTACCGGCTGGTGCGGAAGCTGAATCAGGATGGCGTGACCATTCTGATGGTGTCCCATGACGTGTCGGGAATCCTCAGCCAGGCCAGCAGGATTCTGCATCTGCAGCAGAAGGCGTTGTTTTACGGTACGCCGGAGGAGTATGTCAAATCTCCTGTGAGCCGGACATTTCTGGGGGGTGAAGAGCAGTGAACATGATTCTGGAAATGCTGTCTTATCCCTTCCTGGTGCGGGCTTTCGCGGGAGGAATCCTGGTATCCCTGTGCGCGGCTCTTCTGGGAGTCAGTCTGGTGCTGAAGCGGTACTCCATGATCGGAGACGGTCTCTCCCATGTGTCCTTCGGGGCATTGTCGGTGGCGCTTGCCGTGGGCTGGTCGCCGCTTCCCGTGTCCATTCCCGTGGTGGTTCTGGCAGCGTTTTTCCTTCTGCGGATCACGGAGAGCGGAAGGATGAAAAGCGACGCGGCCATCGCCATGATATCCGCCAGCGCTCTGGCCATCGGAATCACCGTCACGTCTCTGACTACCGGTATGACCACCGATGTCAGCAGCTATATGTTCGGAAGCATCCTTGCCATGAGCAGGGCCGACGTAAGGCTGGCCGTGGTGCTGTCCCTGGTGGTGTTGGGAATGTTTGCATTTTGTTATC
>CANQBN010000244.1 GCA_947588855.1 uncultured Lachnospiraceae bacterium | reverse complement strand
CGGTTCTGTGAGGGGCAGTAGACAAGCCTTTCACAAGATAAACTTAGAAAGGAGTGTCGAGACTGTCTACTCGACTATCTATTTATGAAACCGGAAAAAATGAAAGCGGTGGCGTCTTACGGACCTTATGACAGCAGATATGAGGAAGTTTCCGTGCCTGAGATCGGCGAGGGAGAGATCCTGCTGAAAGTGAAAGGGTGCAGCATCTGCGCCGGTGATCTGAAATCTTATCATGGCGGAATCCGTTTCTGGGGCACTTCGGAGGCGGACCGTTATGTAGAGCCGGGCAGCATTCCCGGACATGAGTTTGTAGGAGTGGTGGCAGAGACCGGTGCCGGAGTGACGGACTGCAAGGTGGGAGATCTGGTATGCGCGGAGCAGATCCTTCCCTGCGGAGAGTGCTATTTCTGTAAAAACGGAGTGCATTGGATGTGCCAGCGGTCCGCTGTGTTCGGATTTAAGAATTACGCCAATGGCGGATTTGCCGAGTATGTGAAGCTGCCCAAAGGGGCCAGAGCCCACGTTCTTCCTCAGAATTTTACCACGGAGCAGGGTGTGCTGGTGGAGCCTATCGCCTGCGGCATGCACGCGCTGGAACAGGCCAATATCCGCCATGACGATGTGGTGGTGATCTCCGGACTGGGAGCCATCGGCCTTTCCATGTGCAACATCGCGGATCTGGCTATGCCGAAGCTGGTGATCGGTCTGGAACTTCGTGACGACCGGGCGGAGAAGGCCAGGGAGTACGGAGCTGATGTGGTTCTGAATCCTTCTAAGGTAAATGTGGCGGAGGAGATTCTGAAGCTGACGGACGGTCTGGGCTGCGACGTGTATGTAGAAGCCTCCGGCAGTCCCAAGAGCGCCGTACAGGGTCTGACAGTGCTGAAAAATCACGGACGGTTCGTCCAGATGGGCGTGCTCTCCGACCTGGTGACAGCCGACTGGAATGTAATCGGCGATGGAAAGGAACTGACCATCATCGGTTCCCATCTGTCCGCCAAAGTATACCCTGCCGTAATCCGGGGCATTGAGAAAGGTCTGATCAAGACGGATGGCCTGATTTCCCATACCTTTAAACTTGCCGACTGGGAGAAGGCCTATGATACGGCGGCCAACGACCCGACGGCGGTGAAGGTCATGCTGGAGCCGTGACCCGCGCAGTGACAGAAGCAGCTGGCCATTGGGAGAGCAGATGGACTCCGGAGTGATGGAAGCAGCATACTGCTGTGAGAGCGGCCGGACTGAATTTGGTCTTGCGTTTTCGCGGCTTGTCACGTATGATAGAAGTCACAGATATATCATTGATATTTTTATGACTACTATGATGATCGCGGAGGTGTTTTATGAAGGTCACAAAAGATGTTACCATCGGCCAGCTGTGTGAGAGCGGAGAGTGGAAACCTTTTTCCGACTACTTTTTCACGAAGATGACCGATGATGTGTGGAACAATACCCTGGAGCATTACGGGTTTGAGAAGTGCGGATTTGAGGAGACCCTGAACCGGCTGAAAGAGAAGGGGGACAGCGCCTGCCGGCTTTATGGTATCTATGACGAAGAGGAGATTCAGGCGGAGCCGGATAAAGAGGCGGTGAAGCTGATCTTTATGCCGGCAGGGACCGGAGGTTTTCAGGAGAGCCCGAGGGAAGCGGACATTTCCCGGCAGAGTCCTTTGGGTGAGACATTTTCCAGAACCAGCAGGCCCTATGTCCTGGTGTGTCCCGGCGGCGCTTACGCCAGACAGTGGGGGATCATCGAGGGACTGGCCATCGGCGCCAGGCTGAACAAGCTGGGCTATCCAGCCTTCGTCCTTTACTATCGGACGCTGCAGAAACCGCCCTTTACGACGCCGCTGAAGACCAAGCCGGAAGAAGATCTGGCACGGGCGATTCGGTGGATTACGAACCGGGGAGAACAGTTCCGTGTGAAGACGGAAGGATACGCGGTGGCGGGATTCTCGGCAGGGGCGCATTTGACGGCAGAGTGGGGGACGGTGAACCTGGGATCCAGGAATTACGATCTTCCTCAGCCTGCGGCTCTGATTCTGGGTTATCCGGCAGTGTCCATGGATGTGTTCTATGACGGAATGGAGCAACTTTCCGGCTCCGCCAGAGAGACGGCGTCCTATTTCCTGGCCAGGATGGAAGGAGAAAGTTTCACCAGAGAGGCTCTCCATACATACAGCATCAATCTTCACATGGATGAGAAGTATCCGCCGGTGTATCTGGTGGCCTGCAAGGACGATCCCATCGTGCCCATTGTGTCTTCTTATATAATGAAGGAAAAACTGGATGAACTCCATATTCCCTATCAGTCGGAGATTGCCGCTCACGGAGGCCACAGCTTTGGCGTGGCAGACGGGACGGAGCTGGACGGCTGGCTGGGGCGGGCTGTCAGATTCTGGGAATCGGTCAGATAAAAATCGTAGAGGGGCGGCTGCAGAAATATTACAGTGAAATATTCACTGCACCATTCTGAAGCCGCCCCTCATTGCCTGTTATTGCTGGTCGTGCTTAATAAGTGCATTCTTTCGTTCCGCCTCGCTCTTCTTCCGGGTCTTGGTGGGGGACATGCCGATGAGAGATTTGTAAATCCGATTAAAGTGGGTCACATTGGAAAAACCGACGATCTTGCTGATTTCCGTGACGCTCCGGTCCGTCTCCTGCAGAAGGCGCTGGGCGTGAAGAATCCGCAGGCTGTTGATATACTGGATCACGGTGCTTCCAATATGCCGCTTGAATTCCCGGCACAGGTAGGACGGATTGATGTAGAACCGGGCGGCCAGATCGTTAAGGGTGATGGGTTCCGTGTAGTTTTTGTTCAGATATCGTATGATATCAGTCATACGGTCCTGAGATGTGGGAGTGATCGTCTTCACCGAATCTCTCAGGAGATGAATCAGAAGCTGGTTCACGAGCAGACACATTTCTTCCAGGTAATGGGGCTTTTCCATCTCCTGTTCCCGCAGAATGTTCCGCAGGTAATTGTGGGTATCCCGGTCCTCATTGGACTCGAATACCTGTGGCATCCTGCCCAGGGCATTCTCCAGTTGGGAAAAAAGAAGGGCATCCCTGGAAAAGTATATGACGATCCGCTGGTAGGGCATATCCTTCTCGCCGTAGGAGTAGTGCATGACGAAGGGCGGAAAAAGGGCGAAATTGCCGGGCTTCAGATGGTACAGAGTGTCGTTCACCCTGTGATACCGTTCTCCGGATTCCAGGTAATACAGTTCAAAATATTCGTGGTAGTGAGGTTTTACCATATTATCGTTGACGCCCTGAAGCCGTTCTATGGCGACGGAGCGGCCGAATGCCATCTGCTGGCTGGCCAGATCAATCATAATTCTCCCCCTTGCGCAAAGCGCAGTGATGAAACAAACTTGGTATAATAACGAGGAAAGCACCGATGACGCTTGCGTCAATCGGTGCTTGACGAGTATCTCCATCGAGACGCAAGTCGAGATGGTATAATGTAAAAAAGCCGGAATCTGAAAAGGATTCCCGCATTTCTACATAAAACAATATCGATATCGTGGAGACAACAGGGCTCGAACCTGCGACCCCATGCGTGTGATGCATGTGCTCTCCCAGCTGAGCTATGCCTCCGTTCATTATTGTATCACGGAAACGAAAAAAAGCAAGTACATTTTTAAAATATTTTGCCGGGGAAATTGCGCGCGGGAAAATCGTATCGAGGAATTTGGCCGGGGAAATGATACAGGCAAGGGAAAAGGTTCGGGAGTTTATAAAATCTTAAGAAATAGAACACCGATTTATCACAATTTTATTTTATAATTCAAAATCGTGAAAGGCGCTATGCCTAAAGCAAACTTTTTCATACTCTAGCCGGCAGAATATCCCCATTCTGCCGGCCCTCCCTTTTTCATGAATATAAACTCTCGGAATCTCTAAGCCTTATTTCATGCGGCTTCTGAGATTCCTTTTTTATAAATTCCCCCACTTTTT
>CANQBN010000243.1 GCA_947588855.1 uncultured Lachnospiraceae bacterium | reverse complement strand
CGAGGCTGGTAAAGAGCGCCGTTGCCTCACGCTTGATATCCGCATCAATGCGGACTTGAGTAGGAGTTGTAGCCATGTGATCATCTCCTTTCGATTCCATTCTTATGATACGTGTTTCGGTTTACAATGTCAAGCGTTTTGGCAGAATTGTGATTGGTAATATTTGTAATAAAAATAGAGGTAAATACGTAATCGTTCAATAAATACGGGCCAGTATTCTGCCGACCGGCAGAATCTCATTCCCATACGGCGGCGTCTCATTTCCCGAACAGATCGCTGTGCGTCCCGGTGCGGGTCAGAGTCAGCACCAACACGTCATCCTCAATGCGGTAGACCAACAGCCAGTCCGGCTGGATATGGCATTCCCTGTGCCCTGCCCAGTTTCCGGTCAGGGGATGGTCCTTATTTTTATCCGGCAGTGTTCCGCCCATAGCCAGGACAGCAACGGTCTCTTCCAACAGGCTGATTTTTAATCCGCGCTTCACTGCCATCTTATAATCCTTTTTGAATTGTGTGGTGGGCTTGACGGTGTACTTTGTTCTTCTCATTTCTTCAGATCGGAAAACAATTCGTCGAGGTCGTCGTAACCCTTCACGGACGGGTCTTTTGCAATCCTTTCCGCTTCCAACATGGCGGCAACCGTTTCTTTATTAGGCGTGTTCAGGGAAATGTCAAAAGGAATCCCGCCCTCACGAAGCGATTGACGGACAAAAATGTTAAAAGCAGTAGACAGGTTCATACCCAGTTCTGCAAAAAGCGCATCTGCCTGGGCCTTCAGATCGGCATCCATGCGGATACTGATATTCGTTGTAGTTCCAGCCATACGATCATCTCCTTCCCTGCTGGTAGTTATAGTATATTCCATCTGCACGAAAAATGCAATATTCTGCACGAATATTTAAAGGTAAGGATAAACGGTGAAGATCCGTTCTCACCAGGAAATCTGCGGATTAAAACCGTTTTCCGCATCAAGATTCCCCCTCATTCAATCAGTAAAATCTCTTACCCGGATACGTCGTTTTTCTTGAAAATCCTTGATTTTCCTTACTTTTTACGTTCTCGTTTAATTCCCGTTATAGGAAGTATAATGGACCCGTAATGCAGACCGGGCCGGCATAAGGACGGCCCAAAATAAAGGAAAAAGGAGAGTGCATTCATTATGAGAAAGCAGACAAAGATCGCCGCGATCGTATCCGCGGCAGCTCTGCTGGCCATCGGCGCTTCCATGGCTTCCTTCGCAGCTACTGGCTGGGTTGAAGAGGCAGAAGGCTGGCGCTATTACGACAGAGATGGTTATGCAGAAACCGAAGTATGGAGATCCTCCGGTGGACAGTGGTTCTGGCTGGATGAGGACGGCTACATGGCCACCAACAGGCTCCTGGATAACGCTGACGACAA
Organism: uncultured Lachnospiraceae bacterium; assembly: GCA_947588855.1. Lineage (GTDB taxonomy): Bacteria > Bacillota > Clostridia > Lachnospirales > Lachnospiraceae > UBA3402. The sequence goes on along the minus strand of CANQBN010000243.1, from coordinate 2,745 downwards.
CGGCAATACCTACTATGTAGGACCGACCGGTGCCCGCGTTACCAATCAGTGGGTTGCTATCACTGACGAGGATGCCAATTATTATTACTATGATGAAGAGAATGACGCCGGTTACAACTGGTATTACTTCCAAGCATCCGGTAAGGCCTATAAGACTACAGGAACTACTTCCTTCAAGCTGATCGATGGCAAGTATTACGCGTTTGATGGCGACGGCTGTATGTTGTATGGTTGGGTTGACGGAGAGTCCCACAGATGTACTGATTCGGAGACTGCTTACGTAGATGGCATCTATTACTGTGGCGATATTACAGATGGTGCTCGCGTGACTAACGACTGGCGCAAGCTGTATGTAGGCGGGGATCGTCCGAACAGTGACTCTGCGGATGAAGACCTTTGGTTCTATTTTGGTGCAAATGGCAAAAAGGTTCAGGGCGATGCAGGAAGTTACAAAACCAAAAGTATCAGCGGCAAGAACTATGTATTTGATGAGAACGGCATCATGCAGACCGAATGGTATGATGCTTTGACTACTGATACCAAAACAAAGCCCTTCGCATATTATGGCGATGAGGCTGATGGTGCCCGTAGAAGTGGGTGGTACAAGAGAATTCCGTCTCAGTATGTACATGAAAGTGCATACAACGATGGCACAGAAAAATGGTTCTACGCACTCAATAATGGTACGCTGGTAACCTCCCAGATTAAGACTATCAGTGGCAAAAAGTATGCTTTTAACGAGTACGGTGAGATGATGAGCGGCTTGTGGGCTCTGCAGATTAATCCGACGACTAATGGAATCATCAATAAGGTAGAGTTTAATGCTGAAGGCATGGTTAACGATATTGAAGATTATGTCCCGACTGGCTATGATGTTTATTACTTCGGCGGTGGTGATGATGGCGCAATGAAGGTCAGCAATCAGAATGTAACCGTTGATGGTGTGACTACTCAGTTTACCTTCGGAAGAAGCGGCGCTACCTACGGTAAAGGTCTGAATGGACTCCAGAACAGAGTATTCTATACTTATGGTAAGAGAGTGAAAGCAGATTCTGATTATAGATACCAGGTTGTTGAAGTTGTAAAGCATAACAACGGGGAGTATGAGGTCGTTGATAAACCGTTTGCTGCAACTGCTGCTGCATCTGAGCCAGATACTGAATGGCAGTATCCGTATGATGGTAATCACTATTGGTTCTTGGTAAGCACTTCCGGCGGTCAGATGCAGGGTAGCAAGTATACTGATGCAGAAGGTCGTGTATATGAGCTGAATAAGAACCATGAAGTTGTTAAGTGTTACTGGAAGAACTAATCAACCAACGATTAAGCTTCTAATTGAATTAAGGAAAACCACTCTCCTGGATAGAAATATCTGGGAGGGTGGATTTTTTATGAAAACCTTTTAAACATAATCTCATTTTAGCTTGCAGATAGTTTATGGGTAGAAACTCAAAAATCCGCCCCTCCCGAACATCTCCGGGAGGGGCGAATCAGTTTAACTTCTCAGAAACTTAATCGTATCAACCGATTAGTTAATTCTTCCAATAGCAGTCAACAACCTCATGATTAGCATTCAAAATGTAGATACGGCCCTCGGCATCGGTGTATCTGGTTCCGGTCATCTGTCCGCCAGAAGTATTCACCAGATAGTACCTGTGAGTGCTTGTGTCCGGTTCAATTGTCGGATCATCAGTTGCTGCTTTGGGCGCACTACCAACATGACTATTATCAGGAGTAAAGACTACTGGTGCATAGTCGTCATTTACACCCTTAAGAACAACTCTCCATTCATCGCCAACTGGCTCAACCTCAATAATCTGATATCTATAGTCAGCATTAGCTTTCACTCTCTTGCCATAGCTATAGAAGACTTTCTTGTCGAGCTTGTTAATTCCCTGCCCATAGACTGCGCCGCTTCTTCCGAATGTGAACTGATAGGTCACACCATCAACCGTCAAAGTCTGGTTTCCAACCTTCATGGCACCGTCATCAGAGCTGCCGAAATAGTATACTGCAGCATTGGTCAAACCAGCATTCTTCATTGCCATTACCTGCGCTTCAAGCGTCTCGGCTTCGCCTTCTGTATCAATGTAGATACCTTCAGGATTAGCGCTGTTATAAGCAGTAAGCGTATTATCGTTGTTGACACTCAGAACCCATACGCCGCTCATCATCTCGCCGTTTCCCTTGAAGCCATACTTCTTGCCGTTAATGGTCTTGATCTGACCATATACCAGAGTACCATCGTTGTTGGCATAGAACCACTTCTTGGAGTCATCGTTGTATGCGCTGGAATCCATGGTCTCAGACGGAACCTTATAGAACCAGCCTCTATGTCTGGAACCATCCTCTTCATCACCGAAGAAAGCCACCTTTGTGGAAGCTACAGATGCATCATCAGCCCAGCTGGTCTGCATGATGCCGTTCTCGTCAAACATATATTTTTTACCGTCAATGGTCTTGGTTACATAGCTACCAGCTGTGGCACCCTGAACCTTCTTACCGTTAGCGCCAAAATAGAACCAGTACTCCTCATCCTGAGCATCACTGTTGAATGCCGGGCCATCATTGCCTACATACAGCTTGCGCCAGTCATTGGTCACGCGAGCTCCATCTGTGATTTCACCGCAGTAATAAACGCCTTCAATGTAAGCACCGTCACCGGTAACCCTCTCGGAGTTATCATTGACCCAGCCGTACAGCATGCGGCCATCGCCGTCAAATGCGTAGTACTTGCCATTGATA
>CANQBN010000242.1 GCA_947588855.1 uncultured Lachnospiraceae bacterium | reverse complement strand
ATGGCCTACGGCCTGCCGTATTTGACGAACGGTCTCCACACCGTTCAGGTCAGGCATGGACCAGTCGATAATGTAGACTTCATAAGGATCGGCCATTTCATGGGCCTCGCTGGCCCGGATGACGGCCTCTTTGCCATATCTGGTCCATTCGGCCCGCATACCGATCTGGCGGAGCATTTTGGTGACGCTCTGACAGCTGATCAGATCGTCGTCAGCCACAAGGCCGCGCATGCCCTTCAGCTCTACAATCGTGTCCGCTTCATGATGTTCTCCGCTTAATTTAAATTCAAGAGTTACGACAAATTCGGTTCCTACGTTCTGCTGGCTGGACACGTCGATGGTTCCGTTCATCATATTGATGATATTTTTGGTGATGGCCATGCCCAGGCCCGTGCCCTGGATCCCGCTGACGGTAGAACTGCGTTCTCTGGTAAAGGGTTCGAAGATGGTCTTCGCGAATTCCGGACTCATTCCGATACCGTTGTCCTTTACTATGAACTCATAAGTGCCGTAACCTGCCCTGGCGCAGGGCTTCTGTGTGACGCGCAGGGCTACGGTGCCTCCCGGTTTTGTGAATTTGATCGCGTTGGACAGCAGATTCAGCAGAATCTGGTTAAGCCGCAGTTTGTCGCAGCAGATTGCCTCATCGGTCACATCGATGGTATCGATGAAAAATTCAAGATTTTTGGCGTTAATATCCGCCTGAACGATATTTCTGAGTCCATGAAGAATATCGGCCAGATTCTCCGGCTTACTTTCCACGTTCACGTGACCTGACTCAATGCGGCTCATATCGAGCACGTCATTGATGAGAGACAGCAAATGATTGGAGGACTGGGAGATTTTGGCCAGATAATCCATGGCGCGTTCCCTGTTGTCCAGGTGAGTGGTGGCCAGAGCGGTATATCCGATGATAGCGTTCATAGGCGTTCTGATGTCGTGAGACATATTGTTCAGGAACGTGGTTTTGGCCCGGTTGGCCTGATCGGCCAGCGCCAGCGCGTCTGACAGCTCCTTTTGCTGCACCTCATACTGCGCGCTTACTTCCGCAACCTTTTTTTTCAGATTCTTCTGATTGTGTGTCCGTATTACCAGAAGGATGCAGATGAAAGCAAACAGGCAGCAGAAGAAGACGGTCAGGACTCCGTACAGAGGATGCGCGTAAATGAGAGCGACAAAACTCAGGGAGGGATCCATCCGCCGGTATTCAGCCTCGTTGGTGATGATATCGGATAATTCCTGCGGCCGGATGCTTGCTGTCGCCCTGTTGAAGACGGACAGAAGAGGATGAGCCCATGAGGCGTTGACGCCTATGGAATAGGAAAGATTGGCGTCTCCTGTCAGAATGAAGGACAGACGGTTCCTGATATCTTTCTGCATGATCTGTTCAGCCGTATAGGATGACAGGATGGTGGCGTCGGCGTTTTCGTTCAGTACGGCCTGTACGCATTCATCGACCGTATCGCAATAGATCAGTTCTATGCCGTCCAGAGCGTCTCCTCTGCTTTTTAAATAGGAATTCAGAATATCCGAAGGATTGACAACAGCCAGGCTTTTAATATTTTCATGGAAATCATTCCGCGTGATGCGCGCGAAGGATATACTCATGTAAGGACTGGTGATCTTGTAGCCTTCCTGCTCTGCCAGATAGAAATCGTTGGAGAAATCCAGAACGATATCGGCCGTGCCGGAACGCCTGATCCGGTAGTACTCTGCTCTGGAGTCAACGGGAATATACTCATAGGAAAGGGAGAGACGCTCGGCCAGGGTCTCAAATATAGAGGGAAGGATGCCGGCCGCCTGGCCATCCTTAAAATAGGAATAGGGCGCCCAGTCAGGGTTAAACAGCACCTTCAGGACAGTCTTTGATGAGTGCAGCTCGTCGAGAAGGGCGCGTTCGTCTGCATTCAGCATTACGTATCCGCCGGAATCGGTGGCATAGTGACGGTTGTGAAGGGTCGTGCGCCAATCCGGTTCCTGAAGATCCATCTGTTCAATGGAATGGTTGATCTGCGCCATGAGATCAGGCCGGTCTTTTCTTGTGACGATATAGAAGGGGCTGGCGGCGAAGGACTCGATTACCCATTCATCATGAGTGGCCCGCAGGCTTCCGGTTACGATACCGTCCAGCTGCCCGTTCTGAAGAGCATCGGTCAGTTCATCTTCGGTCTCAAAATATACAGGGTTGAAAGAGAACCCTTTTTCTTCTGCCAGGTTCTCGAAGTTGCTGTTCTTGGAATTGCCTTCCAGCATGCCGATGGTCAGGCCGTCGTATGTGGAATAATCGCCGGCGACGACGCTGCTGTTGCCGGCTTTTACGGTGAACATTGTGGAATTGGTACCAATGGACCGATCGGAGAACAGGAACTCTTCTTCACGCTCGGGCGTTTTGGAAACGGAAGTGACGATATCGACTTCTCCGCGCCGCAGCATGTCAAGCACATCAGAATAGGAAGAGTCATATCCAAGATATTCATAGATCCAGTCCCCGAATGAGGCAAGCTTCTGCAGAAACTCATAGCCGTAGCCGTCCAGTCTGCCGTCTTCATCCTGTTCGTGGTATCCGGAAAAAGCAAAATAGCCGACCCGCAGGATTGGCGGCGACCCGGCTTCGTGGGCGTATGAGGCAGGACACCAGGAGAGAATCAGCGATAAAGCGGCGGCCAGGCCAAACAGACGTCGAAATTTCATGTAATCAGCCTTTCTGTATGAAGGTATTTATTTGTGTAGAAAATCGATTAGAGTATAGCATACGGGCTTTTGAAGCGCAAGTAAATTGATTGTTAAACTGACTTTTTTTTGACAAAATTACATGACAAACGAAAAAAAATCTGTTATACTATTCATGCAAGCATCATGGGGGACATAACATGGAGAAGCGTTACATTTTGTTTGATCTGGACGGAACTCTGACAGATCCCGGCGTGGGGATTACCAGATCGGTTCAGTATGCTCTTAGGTCATACGGAATCGATGAGCCGGATCTGAGTAACTTATATCCTTTTATCGGACCGCCGCTTAAGGACAGTTTTATGCGTTATTATGGTTTTTCAGAGCAGAGAGCGATGGAAGCCATAGGCCGGTACCGGGAGTACTTTACGTCAAAAGGCATGTTTGAAAATGTGGTGTATGAGGGAATTCCCTCAATGTTGTCGCGTCTTAAGGCAGCGGGGAAGATTCTTCTGATAGCCACGTCAAAGCCGGAGCAGTTTGCGGTTCAGATCCTTCAGCATTTTCAAATGGATTCTTATTTCGCATTTGTAGGCGGCGCGAGTATGGACGAAATCCGGGTAGGAAAAAGTGAGGTGATAAGATATACCCTGGAGTCAGCAGGCATTGCGGACACATCGCAGGTGGTTATGGTGGGCGACAGAGAGCATGATGTTCTCGGAGCCGGAGAGAATCATATAGACACCATCGGCGTGCTTTTCGGTTATGGTTCAAGGAAGGAACTGGAACAGGCCGGAGCCTGGAAGATTGCCGAAACCGTGGAGGAGCTGGAGAAGCTCCTGATTGAATGCTGATGTTGAAAATGTTGAATATTATATGGGGCCCAAAACGACAGCATTGTTTATGTAATAGAAAGGATGTGCAAGTTTGTTTGAAAAGGGCGAATATATCGTATACGGAATGACCGGCGTATGCCTCGTGAAGGACATCATGAAGATGGATATGGACGAGGACTCCAGGGGCAAATTGTATTATGTGCTGGAGCCGACGGCGGTCAGAGGCAACCGTATCATTACGCCGGTAGAGGGTAATAAAAATGTTATGCGTAAGATTATGACCAGCGAGGAAGCCTACAGCCTCATTGATGAGATTAAAGAAATCAAGTTGTTGGGAATCACGGATGATAAACAGAGAGAGCTGATTTACAAAGAAGCTCTCAAGACCTGTGACTGCCGGGAATGGGTAGGAATCATCAAGACTTTGTACCTTCGCAAGAAGGACCGCATGAACCGCGGAAAGCGGCTCACGGAGGTTGACGAACGTTATATGAAAAAGGCCAAGGAGAACCTGTACGGGGAATTATCTATCCCGCTGGGAATCCCGGCCGCTCAGATGGAAGAGTTCATCAGCGCCAGAATTGAATCAGGGATTGAGGTGTAGCTGACACATTGACGATGATGACAGAACGAATAGGACATTAATAACTTCTCGGAATCTCAATGAATGAGATTCCAACCGAAAATTGACAACTGAATATCGTGCAGGGAGAGAAATT
>CANQBN010000241.1 GCA_947588855.1 uncultured Lachnospiraceae bacterium | reverse complement strand
GTTCTGTGAGGGGCAGTAGACAAGCCTTTCACAAGATAAACTTAGAAAGGAGTGTCGAGACTGTCTACTCGACTAATCAATATCAATCTGTCGGCGGACCATCCGATCTTAAAGCAAAGCCGCTCCATGTATGAATATTCCTGGTTCATTCAGAAGATTCAGGAGTATCTTTCCGAGAAAAAGGGGCGGGAGTACGCGATTAAGGCAGCTATGAGGGATTGTCAGCAGAAGGGGATTTTGACAGATTTCATAGAGGAGCATGGCTCGGAGGTGATCAATATGCTGTTTACGGAGTTTAATCTGGAGGACGCCCTGGAGGTGCGGGGTGAGGAACGGTATGAAGACGGGCTTGAGGATGGCAAAAAGGAAGGATTGAAGGAAGGATTAAAAGAAGGATTAAAAGAAGGAACGACCTGTCAGCTGATTACTATGGTATGCCGTAAGATGGTTAAGGGAAAGACAGCGGAATCCATTGCAGAAGAATTAGACGAGGATATTGCGGTAATCCGGCCGATTTATGAGACGGCAAAAGCCCATGGTCCGGAATATGACTGCGGAAGAATATATCGGGAGCTTTTGAATGGGAATAACATTACCAGGGAACGGTCTGTTTGAGACAGAGTGAGAGAGGAAGAAAATTATGAGAAGAAAAGACAGAGAAGTTACTGACCCGGATAAGATTGAGGAGATCATTAATTCCTGTACCTGCTGCCGGACTGGCTTTAATGATAATGGTCAGGTCTATATCGTCCCGCTGAATTTCGGGTATGTGAAAAAAGAGAATCGCTATGTGTTCTATTTCCATGGGGCCAAAGAGGGGAGAAAGATCGGGCTGATTCGTCAGAATCCGCAGGTAGGATTTGAGATGGATACCAATTACCGTCTTCACAGGGCAGATACAGCCTGCGGTCATTCCGCCGGTTTTCAGAGTGTTATCGGAAATGGGACGGTCCGTATCGTGGAAGCCGCAGATGAGAAGAAGACAGGACTTCTGGCGGTTATGAAGCACAATACAGGACGCTCCGACTGGGAGTTTAACGAAAAGATGGTAGAAGGAGTATGCGTGTTTAAGCTGGAGGCAGAGACTCTGTCCTGCAAGGAACATTTATAATCGCTGGAGCGCAAAGCGCGGAGCAATCCGTAATCTGTACATCATGGGGCTAAAAATACCTTTTGCCTACCTTTTGCCCTCTGCATCATGATTTAGGACGTCATAAACATGACATAGTTTCGCAAGTGTTCGCGCTGCGCGTACAAATGTATTTTCTTTGCGAATTCCTATTGCATTTTTGAAAAGTTTGTTGTAGGATAGGAAAGACATGCGGGCGGCGCGCCGTTCCGTATACTTATATGGTTAGAAATGAGGAGATACTGTTATGAATCAGAAATTAAAAGTCGGCGTGCTGGGCGCTACCGGAATGGTAGGCCAGAGATTTATCGCGCTTCTTGAAAATCATCCCTGGTATCAGGTGGTCTGTGTGGCTGCAAGCCCCAGGTCCGCGGGGAAGACCTATGAGGAGGCCGTAGGCGGAAGGTGGAAGATGAATACTCCCATGCCGGAGGCTGTGAAGAATCTGGTGGTCATGAATGTGAATGAGGTGGAGCGGGTCGCCGCAGAGGTGGATTTCGTGTTCAGCGCCGTGGATATGAGCAAGGATGAGATCCGTGCTATCGAGGAAGCCTACGCGAAGACGGAGACGCCTGTGGTATCCAACAACAGCGCGCACCGTTGGACGCCGGATGTACCCATGGTGGTTCCGGAGATCAATCCGGAGCATTTTCAGGTGATTGAATATCAGAAGAAACGTCTGGGCACGACCAGAGGATTTATCGCCGTGAAGCCCAACTGTTCCATTCAGAGCTATGCGCCGGTGCTGACGGCGTGGAAGGAGTTCGAGCCCTACGAGGTGGTGGCGACTACCTATCAGGCAATCTCCGGGGCCGGTAAGACTTTTAAGGACTGGCCGGAGATGGTGGGCAATGTCATTCCCTACATCGGCGGAGAGGAAGAGAAGAGCGAGCAGGAGCCTCTGCGTCTGTGGGGCCGGATTGAGAACGGCGTTATCGTGAAGGCGGCGGAGCCGGTGATTACCTGCCAGTGCATCCGCATTCCGGTGCTGAACGGCCATACGGCGGCGGTGTTCGTGAAATTCCGGAAGAAACCCACCAAGGAGCAGCTGATCGAGAAGATGGTCAGCTTCCGGGGACTTCCTCAGGAGCTGAATCTGCCCAGCGCTCCCAAACAGTTTATTCAGTATCTGGAGGAGGATAATCGCCCCCAGGTGACGCTGGATGTGGATTTTGAGAATGGCATGGGAATCTCTGTAGGCCGACTCAGAGAGGATACGGTCTATGATTACAAATTCGTGGGCCTGTCCCACAACACGGTCCGGGGCGCCGCAGGCGGCGGTATCCTGTGCGCGGAGCTTCTGACGGCCCAGGGTTATATTACGGCTAAATAAGAAGGAAAGATTCCTCTGAAATCTGATTTCAGCAGGATATGAATATAAGAGTGCATATAAGAATAACGCTGCGTTTTGACAGCCGGACGGGAAGGTTCCTGTCCGGCTGAATTATATCAGTATGCAGCGGCGCTGCCGCAGAAATATTCACTGCGGCATTCTGCAGCGGCCTCTTTGTATCGCCTTTATATTGTTGTAAAAACGAGGTACAATTTCGCTGGTCTTCGCCGGTGAGTTATGCTATACTTGTACCATCAAAGTATGGGAATCCAAAACTGAAAACAGGCTTACATTTCGAGGCATAAGGAGGACGTATGATAAAGTTTGGAACCGGCGGATGGAGAGCGATTATCGGCGATGAGTTTACGAAAGAAAACATCTGTATTCTGGCGAAGGCCATGGCGGATAAGATGAAGGCGGAAGGGGCAGCGGAAAAGGGCGTCGTCATCGGCTATGACCGCCGGTTCCTTTCCAAGGAGACGGTTATGTGGAGCTGCGAGGTGCTGGCGGCGGAAGGCGTCAGCTGCTATTTCGTCAACCGCTCTGTGCCCACGCCGCTGATCATGTACTATGTGATGAAACACGGATATCCTTACGGCATGATGGTGACGGCCAGCCACAATCCGGCGCTCTACAACGGAATTAAGGTGTTTACGGCAGGAGGCCGGGACGCCGACGAGACTCAGACCCGGGATATTGAGGGCTATATTGCCCGGGTGGACAAGGACAGAATCCAAAAGATCGACTATGAGGAAGCGGTGAAGCGGGGACTGGTTCATGAATTCTATCCCATGAATGAGTACGTGGACAACATCATGGACAAGATCAATATCGCCGCCATCAAGGAGGCCCATCTGCGGGTGGTTCTGGATCCTATGTACGGCGTCAGCGAAGCGGCCCTGGCTATCATTCTGGTGTCCGGGCGTTGCGACCTGAGTATTATTCACCAAGAGCATGACACGCTGTTCGGCGGCAAGATGCCGGCACCCGCGGCGGACCGTCTGGGGCAGCTGCAGAATTTCGTGGTGGATAAAAATTACGATCTGGGCATTGCCACCGATGGTGACGCGGATCGTCTGGGAGTTATCGATGACAAGGGAAGATACCTTCACCCCAACGATATTCTTGTACTTTTGTATTACTATCTGGTTCATTACAAGCACTGGCAGGGACCGGTGGTCCGGAACCTGTCCACCACCCACAGGCTGGATGCCATTGCGGCCAAATACGGCCAGGTGTGCTATGAGGTTCCCGTAGGCTTCAAATATATTTCCGCCAAAATGGCGGAGACCGGCGCTATTCTGGGCGGAGAGTCTTCCGGCGGACTTACGGTGGCAGGGCATATCAATGGCAAGGACGGCGTCTATGCCGCTTCCCTTCTGGTGGAGATGCTGGCGGTGACTGGCAGGAAGCTGTCGGAGCTGATGGAAATTATCCATAAGGAATGCGGCGCCCGCCATATGGAGGAGCGGGCTTACCGGTTCAACCAGGAGAAGAAGCAGAGCCTGATGAAGCGGATCTACGAGGATAGAGAACTGCCGCCGTTGGAAGGCTATCCAGTGACGAAGATGTCTTACATGGACGGCTGCAAGGTGTATTTTGAGGATGACAGCTGGGTCAGCGTCCGGTTCTCCGGGACGGAGCCGCTCCTTCGAATTTTCTGCGAGGCGTGGACTGAGGAACAGGCAGTGAAGCTGTGCGGGCTGTTTGAGAACTATTTCGGATTGGAAAGGTGAGGCAGGCGGCAGAAACATGCGTGTCTGACCGTCTTTTGCCCGGAAGGGACAATATCATACAGGAGGGTGCGCCAGTTCGGCGCTTGAAATATAGGCAGGTGAAAG
>CANQBN010000240.1 GCA_947588855.1 uncultured Lachnospiraceae bacterium | reverse complement strand
ATGGAAGCGCCCTGAAGACAGGGGATGTGCTGATCGGCATGGCTTCCTCCGGCGTTCACAGCAACGGATTTTCCCTGGTCCGCAAGGTGTTTGAGAAGGAACTGACGGCGGAAGGGCTGGGAACTTATTATGAGGAGCTGGGAGGCACCCTGGGGGACGTCCTTCTGGCCCCCACGAGGATCTATGTAAAAGCTTTGAAGAATGTGAAGAAGGCCGGCGTGAGGGTGAAAGCCTGCAGTCATATTACCGGCGGCGGCTTCTATGAAAATGTCCCCCGGATGCTTCGGGATGGAACCTGCGCGGTGATCAGAAAGAGCAGTTATCCGGTTCCGCCTGTCTTTAAGCTTCTGGCGGAAAAAGGCGACATCGAAGAGAAGATGATGTACAACACCTACAATATGGGTATCGGTATGATCGTGGCCGTAGACCCAACCGATGCGGAAAAGACCATGGAGGCCATGAAGGAGGCTGGTGAGACCCCCTATATCATTGGTTTCATCGAAGAGGGTGAAAAGGGAGTGACCTTATGTTAAGAGTTGGAGTTCTGGTGTCCGGAGGCGGCACCAATCTGCAGGCCATTCTGGACGCCATAGATAACGGGAAGATTACCAACGCTCAGGTGGAGGTGGTGATCAGCAACAATGCCGGAGCCTATGCCCTGGAGCGGGCGAAGAACCACGGGATTCCGGCGGTGTGTCTGTCGCCTAAGACATTTGAGAGCCGGGACCGGTTTAACGAGGCTCTTCTTGATACCATCGACGGGTACGGCCTGGATCTGATCGTGCTGGCCGGATTCCTTGTGACCATACCGCCTGCTATGATTCAGAAATACCGGAACCGGATCATCAACATTCATCCGTCCCTGATTCCTTCCTTCTGCGGCGTGGGTTACTATGGACTGAAGGTTCACGAGGCGGCCCTGGCCCGGGGAGTGAAGATCACGGGAGCCACCGTTCATTTTGTAGATGAGGGCATGGATTCCGGTCCGATCATTCTCCAGAAGGCGGTGGAGGTGCAGCCGGAGGACACGCCCAAGGTGCTGCAGCAGCGGGTAATGGAGCAGGCCGAGTGGATCATACTGCCACAGGCGATTCATATGATTGCCAACGGAGAGATTTAAGGAGGATATGGGAAATGAAGATTCTGGTTATCGGAGGAGGCGGCCGTGAGCACGCCATTGTGTGGAAAGCCGCTCAGAGTCCGAAGGTGAATAAGATTTACTGCGCGCCGGGCAATGCGGGGATCGCGGCTCTGGCGGAGTGTGTGAATATCGGCGTCATGGATTTTGAGAAACAGGTAGAGTTCGCCAAAGCCAATCAGATCGATCTGGTGGTGGTAGCGCCGGATGATCCGCTGGCTGCGGGCGCAGTGGACGCCATGGAAGCGGCTGGGATTCGAGCCTTCGGACCGCGGAAGAACGCGGCTGTCCTGGAGGGGTCCAAGGCATTCTCCAAGGACCTGATGAAGAAATACGGCATTCCCACGGCGGCCTATGAGACTTTCGATAGGCCGGAGGAGGCTCTTGATTATCTTGAGACGGCTCCCATGCCTATTGTCCTGAAAGCGGACGGTCTTGCTCTGGGAAAGGGCGTTCTTATCTGCAGGAACCGTGAGGAAGCCAAAGAGGGCGTGAAAACCCTGATGCTGGACAAGCAGTTTGGTTCCGCCGGCGACAGGATTGTGGTGGAACAGTTTATGACTGGAAGAGAAGTGTCGGTTCTGTCCTTCGTGGACGGTAAGACCATCCGCGTCATGACCTCCGCCCAGGATCACAAGCGTGCCAGGGACGGTGACCAGGGTCTGAACACCGGAGGCATGGGAACCTTTTCCCCCAGCCCCTTCTACACGGAGGAGATCAGCCGGTACTGCATGGAGCATATTTTCCAGCCGACGGTGGACGCCATGAGAGCGGAAGGCAGAGAGTTCAAGGGCGTGATCTTTTTTGGCCTGATGCTGACGGAGGACGGCCCCAGGGTGCTGGAATATAACGCCCGGTTCGGCGATCCGGAGACCCAGGTGGTGCTGCCCCGGATGAAGAACGATATCATCGATGTGTTTGAAGCCTGCATTGACGGCACTCTGGATCAGATTGAACTGGAGTTTGAGGATAACGCGGCGGTGTGCGTGGTGCTGGCCAGCAACGGTTATCCGGAACACTATGAGAAAGGATTTGTCATCTCCGGCCTGGAGAAGTTTGACGGAAAAGACGGCTACTACGTATTTCATGCCGGCAGCAAGTTTGACGACAAGGGCAATATCGTCACCAACGGAGGCCGTGTCCTGGGCGTAACCGCTCTTGGAAGCAATCTGAAGGAGGCCAGGACCAATGCCTACGAGGCGGCGGAGTGGATCCGGTTTGACAACAAATACATGAGACATGATATCGGAAAGGCAATAGACGAGGCGTAAAAGGAGTAACTATCAAGCACGCTGTTTGAAGCGCATGAAATTAAAATTGCCTCGAATTGTATTTTTTGAGGAAAAGTCTTGACCAGCCGGAAATCGGCTCCGAAAGGAGTTGATTTTCGGCTGTTTTACAGGATTTGGCCTGTTTCATATGTTTCTGCTTAAAAATTCCAGATACAGAGACAGTTCCAGCAAAATCGAATCGCAAAATCAGCTGTAAAGGGATATCAGGCGGAGGGTAAAGATACGCAGTGAAAAGAGTTTCATAGATCCGGAATGGATCTGAAGCGGAAAACTCAGATCAAAGTGGTATGAAATCAGCATTGGAAGAATTGAAAACCTGTTCCAGCAGCTTATCTAACGGGATATATTCCACAAGGTCATATTCGATACGGATGTTCTGCCGCCGCTTGCATAACGGGTAACGGCAAAGCAAACTTGAAAAATATATCTGACCTTTTCGAGAAAACGGGAAACTGTCTTGATTTTATTCGCAATATCGAGTACAATATATGGGAAGAAATTTGGCGTCAGGGGGGCAAGAATAATGAAATATCTTTCTATTCGTCAGACAGCGGAACGCTGGGGAATTTCAACCCGGCGCATACAGATTTTATGCGCGGAGGGTCGCGTTCCCGGCGCGGTCAGAATTGATTACTCGTGGGCGATACCGGACGATGAACCGAAGCCGAAGGACGCGAGGATCAAGAGCGGGAAGTATATCAAACACCCCGCCTCTGACAAAGATAAGGAAGAAAAAATGTGACTTGGTTTTGGTAGGTATTTTTTCGTTTAATATGTGATTTATGCAATATCGTTTAAAGAGCAGAGGAGATAATCATTATGGACAATCAGATGCACAATCAGATAGTAAGTTTTATATGGGGAATTGCAGATGATTGCCTGCGTGATGTGTATGTGCGCGGCAAATATCGTGACGTTATCCTGCCGATGACGGTCATTCGACGTTTAGATGTTATGTTGGAGCCGACAAAGCAGGCTGTCCTTGATATGAAAAAGACATTGGATGATGCTAAAGTTGATAACCAGTGGCCTGCTTTGTGTATTGCGGCGGGCCAGGCGTTCTGTAATGTCTCCTCATTTTGTTTGCGAGATCTGACCAGTCGTGCCAAGAAACAAACCTTGAAAACTGATTTTGAAACTTACCTTGACGGCTTCTCACCTAATGTGCAGGAGATTTTGGAGAAGTTTAAATTCCGCAATCAAATTGACACCATGATCGAAGCGGATATTCTCGGTGCGGTTATTGAGAAGTTTATCTCTCCGGACATCAACCTCTCTCCGAATCCGATCTTTAAGGATGCAGAACAAACCATTTTGAAGCATCCCGGTCTTGACAATCACGGCATGGGAACAGTTTTTGAAGAACTGGTGCGTCGCTTTAACGAAGCGAACAATGAAGAGGCCGGAGAACATTGGACTCCCCGCGATGTTGTGGAACTGATGGCAGATTTGGTATTTATACCGATTGCCGATCAGATCAAAGACGCCACCTATTCCTGCTATGATGGGGCCTGCGGAACCGGCGGTATGTTGACGGTTGCACAGGATCGACTGATGACTTTGGCAGCTCGCCGCGGGAAAAAGGTATCTATCCATCTGTTTGGTCAGGAAATACAGGGTGAGACCTATGCGATGTGCAAGGCTGATATGCTTCTAAAAGGCGATGGCGACCAAGCAGAACACATTAGCTATGGATCAACGCTGTCCGCAGACGCCAACGCCACCCGTCAATTTGATTTCTTGCTTTCCAACCCACCCTACGGGAAAAGCTGGAAAGTGGATGCAGAAAAGTTGGGTGGTAAAAAAGAAATTCTCGATACGCGCTTTAACACATACCTTGAGGGCGGCGAACAGCTTACCATGATACCAAGAGTAAGCGACGGTCAGCTTCTGTTTCTGTTAAACAACGTGTCAAAGATGAAAAAGGACACCGCTCTCGGTAGCCGTATA
>CANQBN010000239.1 GCA_947588855.1 uncultured Lachnospiraceae bacterium | reverse complement strand
CTCCCTCATTCTCATGGACGTCCAGATGCCGAAAATGAACGGCTACGACGCCACCCGGGCCATCCGGGCGCTGGATGATCCGGACCTTGCAGGCATCCCGATCATAGCCATGACGGCCAACGCCTTTGATGAAGACCGCAGGCAGGCGTTTGAATGCGGCATGAACGCGCATATCGCCAAACCAATCGATGTAGAAAAGCTGCTGGAGATACTCACAGCTGTTCTAAAGGAGCGCACGGTCAAAAAATAACGGAACGCTATATTTCATTACGTCAGCACGCTGCCTGTTCTTTTTCGAGAGGCGACAGGCAGTTTTTTTGCCGGTATTCCCTCCGCCTGATTTTTAAATATTATATTCCTTTATCCAGAATTTTTGTGGTAATAACCACCGATTTATCAGGTTTATTATACTATAATATATCATAGCAGTCCAGACGGCAGAGTGAGTACGGGAAAATGCGCATCCGGACAGCGGTAACTGTCATAACAAACTCAGGAAGACAACAAGGAGGGTATCTATGGAAAGAAAGATCATTCACATTGATGAAGAGAAATGCAGCGGCTGCGGCGCATGCGCGGCGGCCTGTCACGAAGGCGCCATCGGTATGGTAGACGGCAAGGCAAAGCTTTTGAGAGACGACTACTGCGACGGCATGGGGGACTGCCTGCCGGAATGTCCCACAGGAGCCATCACATTTGAGGTGAGAGAAGCCGCCGCCTATGATGAAGCCGCGGTTCTGGCCAACAAGCAAAAACAGGCGCAAAACACGGACACGGCCGCACATTCCGCACATAAAGAATCCGGGCCCCATCCGGAGGGCGGATGTCCCGGTTCCCGGATAAGGCAGATGAATCGGGGAACTCAGGCAGAGCCTCATGACCCTCAAAACCATGAACCAATCGGACATCCCGGCCCGGCTGCACCATTTCCCAATCCGACTGCTCCGCTTCCCGGCCCTGTTCCCCCGTCCCAGTTAACCAACTGGCCGGTACAGATCAAGCTGGCTCCGATTAACGCGCCTTATTTCAACGGGGCAAAACTTCTAATCGCCGCCGACTGTACCGCCTACTCTTACGCAAACTTCCATCAGGATTTCATCCGGGGCAAGGTAACCTTAGTAGGCTGTCCCAAACTGGACGGCTTGGATTACAGCGAAAAGCTGACCGAGATCATCGCCAAAAACGAGATCAAAAGCGTTACCATCATCCGCATGGAGGTTCCCTGCTGCGGCGGCCTGGAGATGGCTGTCAAAAAGGCTCTTCAGGCCAGCGGGAAATTCATCCCCTGGCAGGTAATCACTGTCTCCATCGAAGGTAACATTCTGGAATAACCGCAAAATGCCTGTTTCCGGCTGAACTTATTGTTTTGCCGAAACAGGCATTCTTTATGATGCCGCGGACCGCGATACAGTTTTACTCACGACACTTTCCTCCATAATAGTACATATCCTTCAGGATAGTATATATCTTTTATGTGAGTACTTGCTTTTCTATATTCACTTGTTATAATTATAGTGTCAGAATCTGGAAAATCAATGACAAATAAAGGAGTAAAAGACTATGAAAAAAGATTTTGGAGTAAAGCCCTACCTGTTCCCCATGCCCACCTACATGATCGGAACCTACAATGAGAATGACACGGTGGATGTGATGATGATGGCCTGGGGCGGCATCTGCGCCGAGGATATGGTGGCGCTGAATCTGGAAGCGGACCACAAGACCGTGGCCAATCTGCGGGCAAGAGGCGCTTTCACCCTGGCTGTTCCCGGAACCGACACTCTGGCGGAATCTGATTTCCTGGGCATCGCCACCTCCAACAAAATGGCGGACAAATTTGAACGTACCGGACTTCATGCCGTAAAGAGCAGCCGCGTGGACGCTCCCATCATCGAGGAGTACCCCGTTACCCTGGAATGTACTGTAGAAAAGATGGAAGATGAACCTTACGGCCTTCGCGTCCTGGGCAGAATCGTAAATGTACTGGCCGATGAAAAGGTTCTGGATGAAAAAGGCAATATCGACGCCGCCAAAATCCAGGCGTTCGCCTTCGACCAGATGCAGAACGGCTACTATGCCATGGGCGAAAAGGTCGGCCAGGCATGGCACAGCGGAGCCGGTCTGATGAAGAAATAACGCTCTTATATACGGCGGCCTGAGAGCAGTTCCTCAGGCCTCACGGATATACTGAGCCAACTGTTTATCCCATACGCAAATGTGGTCCACCAACCATTGGGCCACATTTTTCTTTACCGCTTCTACAAACGCATCCGTAGGTCCCTCTTCCTCTTCGAGCATTTCATTCAGCTGACCCACCGCCTCCTCAAACGCTCTGTGCTGGGCCTTGTGGGCCGATTCCTGAGGATATTTATACTCCGACTGCAGTTCCTCCTCATCCGCAAAATGCACATGCACATAATCCATCAGGAAATCCAGAGTCTGAATGGCAGTGCGCTTTTGACTGCCTGCCGCGCAGGCCTCTTCCAGCTTGTTCACTCTGTCAATCAATTCCTTGTGCTGGGCGTCAATCAAATCATTGCCCGTTTTTAAACTGTCATCAAATACGATAGCCATAGTAAATTCCTCCTTTTTATGCAAAACAGCCTGCCGGCCCTCTTAAGACCAACAGAGTGCTTTTATATTAATTCACGGACCATCTCTGCCAATTTATCCTTCTTCTCCCGGCAGCCGGCTGACCAGCACAGAAAACACCAAAAGCCCAACACAGGGAGCAATATTCGTTGCCATACCAGTGCTGATTCCGTAACGATCCGCAGCGGCTCCGATAACCCACGGCATAATGATGGCACCGCTGCTGGCCGCAGGCAGCAGCACACCGATACTGGTGACATTGGTCATCCTGCCGGCCAGGGAAACTGCCGTCGGATTCATTCCCGCCATGCTGAAAGCAAAGCAGAACAATATCGCGATGGCAGGCAACTGCGTGTGGGACAGCATAAGACCTACATAAAATACGATGCAGCCAAGGGACATGACAATCATGGCTTTTGCAGGTTTTTTCAGGGGAACCACAAAAGCGATCAGCAGGCGGGCGATCAGCGTAGCTGCCCACATGACCGTCACCGTATAGGCGCTGACGGTTCCCGATATGATTCCGCTTCCCTTAAAATAAGACACCATCCAGCTGGTGACGCCTGTCTCCGCCGCGTTCTGACAGAAGATCAGACCCACGAGCAGCCAAAACTTCCGGCTTTTCAAAAAACTCCAGTCTGTACCTGAACCTCCCTTTTTTCCGGCTATACCATCCATCGGCGTAACGAAGAACACCAGCCAGAGGGCGGCCCCGCAGGCCGCAAGCGCCAACATAGGCGCCGCCGCTCCGATTTTCGCCGCTGCCGCAATGAAAAAAGGACATAAAAGAGCCCCGCAGGCATAGCAGGCATGCATCAGATTCATGCCAACCGTCCGGTCCTTACTGTAATCGCCGACCAGAATCGTACAGGTGTTGATGGTGGAGCCTTTGGCTATTCCAAGCAGAAAGAAAGCAAGCATAAGAAGAGTCACCCATCCGGTAACCCCCATAATAATGTAACCTGCTGCATATCCTATGGTGAGTAAGGTTACACTCTTTTTCATTCCGATTCTGCCAGGCAAAAGGCCGGCCATGAAACCTGCCGCCAGATTTCCGATATTCATCAAAGAAAGCAGGGTTCCGGTAACGCCATAATCAAAACCGTGCTGATCCTGAAGAAGACTTACGATCACGCCGGTACTGATGGCGCAGATTCCGCTGAAGAAAAACGCAGTCAGGCCGGCGCCGCGTTTACGTAATGCATCCTCCATCTCTTAATCCCTCATGTTTGTCAAAATCCCCGGAAGCAGCGTTCTTCCGCAGCCGGGGATTTCTTAAATTATATCGCAACACAGAAAAGCACCTGCGGCTCTTTTAAAAATTGATTTTCTCCTCCAGATAATCCTTAAGCTCCGCAATGGGCACTCTCACCTGCTCCATGGTGTCACGGTCACGGACCGTAACCGCCTGGTCGTTCTCGGAATCGAAATCGTAGGTCACGCAGAAGGGGGTGCCGATCTCATCCTGACGGCGGTAGCGCTTGCCGATATTGCCCCGGTCGTCATACTCGCAGTTGAAATATTTGCACAGATCGGTGTAGATCTTCTCCGCTCCCTCACTCAGCTTCTTGGACAGAGGCAGAACTCCTACCTTCACCGGAGCGATGGCCGGGTGGAAATGAAGGACCGTTCTTACATCGCCCTCTCCAATCTCCTCCTCATCGTAGGCCGCACAGAGAAACGCCAGTGTCACACGGTCGGCGCCCAGGGACGGCTCGATGACGAAGGGAATGTATTTCTCATTCTTCGCGTCGTCAAAATAGGTCAGATCCTGGCCGGAGGTCTCCTGATGGCGGGTCAGATCGTAGTT
>CANQBN010000238.1 GCA_947588855.1 uncultured Lachnospiraceae bacterium | reverse complement strand
AGGTTTGTCAGGGGAAAAGAAAAAGTTTGTGGAATGCAAATTTACCTCTTGACAAAAGTCACTTCATAACAGGGAGACGTGAAGATGGAGGTGAAGACGATTGAAACTGCAGTTCAAACACCAGAAATTCCAGGCGGATGCGGCAAAAGCAGTCGTTGACGTCTTTGCAGGGCAGCCATATCTGACACCCTCTTATATGATGGACAGAGGATCCGGTACTTATCAGATTGGTTTACAGGAAGAGTCTGATTACACGGGTTGGAGTAATCATAGAATCGTTCCGGAACTAAATGACCAGTTGATTTTGGAGCATTTGCAGAAAGTCCAGCGCCGGAACCAGATCAAGCCGTCCGGTAAACTGGAGGGTCGCGCAGACGGATACAATTTGACCATAGAGATGGAAACAGGAGTTGGTAAAACCTACACATATATCAAAACGATGTATGAATTGAACCGTGCTTACGGATGGACGAAATTTATTGTCGTAGTTCCGAGCATCGCGATCCGCGAGGGCGTGTACAAGTCTTTTGAGATGACGCAGGAGCATTTTGCGGAGGAGTACGGAAAGAAGATTCGTTTTTTTATTTATAATTCAAAGCAGCTGACGGAGATCGATCGCTTCGCGTCGGATAATGCTATTAATGTCATGATTATTAACGCACAAGCATTTAATGCTCGCGGGAAAGATGCAAACAGAATTAAGATGAAGCTGGATGAATTTCGCTCTCGTCGTCCCATTGACATTATCGCGAAGACGAATCCGATTTTGATTATCGATGAACCACAGTCTGTTGAGGGCCCTGCAACTAAAAAGAGTTTACAGGAATTCCATCCTCTTCTGACGCTTCGCTATTCTGCTACGCACAGGGAGGACAGCATCTATAATATGGTCTATCGCCTGGACGCGATGGAGGCTTACAACAAACGGCTGGTCAAAAAAATAGCGGTGAAGGGAATCTCCGAAACAGGCAGCACGGCTACCAACAGCTATATTTATCTGGAGAGTATCAACCTCTCTAAAAGTGATCCTACCGCTACGCTTCAGTTTGACGTGAAGCAGGCGGCAGGTGTCAAGCCCAAAAGCCGAATCGTAAAGATCGGAGATAATCTTTATGACTATTCTAATGGCCTGGAAGAATATAAAAACGGTTTTGTAGTAAAATTTATCGATGGCCGCAACGATTCCGTGGAGTTTTTGAACGGCGTTAAAATATTTGCCGGCGATGTGATCGGTAAGGTTGATGAGGATCAGCTGCGCCGTATTCAGATTCGTGAGACGATTCTCTCCCATATTCAGCGGGAGCGTCAGTTATTTTATAAGGGTATCAAGGTGTTGAGCCTGTTCTTTATCGATGAGGTAGCGAATTACCGTGAGTATGACGCCGCCGGTCAGCCGGTAAACGGTAAATACGCTGCGATGTTTGAGGAAGAGTACAAGGATATTATCGGGAACCTGCAGCTTTCCATCGGCGAGGATGATTACATAAAATATCTGGACAGCATTGAGGCCTCTAAGACTCATGCCGGATATTTCTCCGTGGACAGCAAAGGCAAGATGATAAACAGTAAGGTCGGCAGAAAAGAAACGACCTCCGATGATATCAGCGCGTATGAATTGATCATGAAAAATAAAGAGCTTCTTCTGGATCGTGATCCGAGAAAGTCTCCTGTGCGTTTTATCTTCTCGCATTCTGCCCTGCGCGAGGGTTGGGACAACCCGAACGTATTTCAGATCTGCACGCTGAAGCAAAGCGGCAGCGACGTCCGGAAACGTCAGGAAGTAGGCCGCGGCCTGCGTCTCTGTGTCAATCAGGACGGAGAGCGTATGGATGTTAATGTTCTGGGAAACGATGTGCATAATGTCAATGTCCTGACAGTCATTGCCAGCGAGAGCTATGATTCCTTTGCCAGAGGACTGCAGACCGAACTGGCTGATGCCGTGGCGGACCGTCCGCGGGCTGTTACCGTGAATCTGTTTTTCGGCAGAGTCATCAAGGATGACAGTGGGAACGAGCAGGTTATCGATCAGGCGACAGCATCCGCTATTCATTATGATATGATTATCAACGGTTATATTGACCGTAAGGGAATTCTGACGGATAGGTACTATCAGGATAAGGCTAACGGTGAAATAAAGGTGGCTGAGGAAGTCGCGGACTCCGCGGCATCTGTCATTGAGATCATTGATTCTATCTATGATGCCCGCAGTATGCAGCCGGAGAATGCCCGCAGCAATAATGTGGAATTGCAGGTGGATGAAGACAAACTGGCCATGCCTGAATTCAAAGCTCTCTGGTCGAAGATCAATGCCAAGTCTGTGTATGTGGTAGATTTTGATACGGACGAGTTGGTGCGTAAGTCTATCGCTTCTCTGGACGGCAAACTGCGTGTTTCAAAGATTTACTTCCGCGTTGAAACCGGCGCGATGGAAGAAATTAAGTCCAAGGATGAGTTGATTTCGGGCGTTTCCTTCGTGAAGGCAGAATCTGCCAGCTATGACATGACAGTTACGGCGAATTCTAACGTAAAATACGACTTAATTGGAAAGTTGGTTGATGAGACTGGATTGACGAGAAAAGCGATTATTGCTATCCTTCAGGGGATTCAGCCACAGGTTTTTAGACAATTTAAAGACAATCCGGAGGAATTTATCCTGAAAGCAGCTGCATTGATTAATGACCAGAAAGCAATGGCTATTATCGAGCACATTACCTATAATGTTTTGGATGAGTTTTATGATATCGATGTATTCACCAGGCAGACGATCAGAGGAAAGTTGAATGTGGACGCGATAAAGACGAAGAAGCATCTGTATGATCATCTTGTATACGACTCTATCAACGAGCGCAATTTTGCAACAGAGCTGGATGCCAATACGGATGTTGCGGTCTATGTCAAGCTGCCGGATAGATTTTATATTTCCACGCCGGTTGGACATTATAACCCGGACTGGGCTATTGCTTTTCGTGAGGGTAAAGTAAAGCACATTTACTTTGTTGCAGAGACGAAAGGCTCTATGAAGTCCATGCAGCTGAGGATGATAGAGGAATCTAAGATTCATTGTGCGCGGGAACATTTCAAGGCTATATCTAATGGGAATGTTGTTTATGACGTGGTAGACAGTTATAAATCTTTGTTGGAAAAAGTCATGAAGTGAAGGCAGGGGAAGATGTGCTAAATACGTGATAAAATAATCAATATACGCTATCAGGGGGGAACGGCTATGAGGTTGTTTGTTGCTATACAGTTGTCGGAGGAGATGAGATCTTCCATTACCGGAGCGATGCATGCGCTCAAAAAAGCAGGTGTAAAAGGAAGTTATGTTCCAACGCAGAATTTGCATCTGACACTGGCGTTTATCGGTGAAACCGAGGATACGGCTGCGTTGAAAGCGGCCATTGACACGATTTCCTTCAGGCCATTTCGGCTTTCTCTGTCAGATATGGGATGCTTCGGCGATCTTGTCTGGATCGGACTTAAGGGAAACCAGGGCCTTTCGGCAGTGGTAAGATCGGTCCGTGACATACTGGATGCCGCCGGCGTCGATTATGACAGAAAGAAATTCGTGCCGCATATCACCATGATTCGAAAAGCGTCCGGTCCCTGGCAGCAGGTGCCGGCGCCTAAGGGGGAAATGATGGTAAAGAGGATTTCGCTGATGAAGTCGGAACAAAAGGATGGGAAGCGGGTCTATACAGAACTGACCGGGCGGAATTCTGCAGGGACACATTAGGACATAGAAATAGAAACAGGAAGAAATTCCGCAGTGAATTGCCGGGAGTGTGATAGATTATTATGGAGGAATCGGAACAGCGTCAATCGGACGCAGCAGGAGAGCTGCGGTCAAAGATTGAGGCATTGATAAATGAAAATCGGCTTCTGAAGGAGCGCCTTGAGGAAGCCGGGATTTCGTATGCGGATATTGTAACGGACAACCATAATGAACCTGCAGATATTTACGATCCGGATCAGGGAGCCAGAATAAAGAAGTTTGAAGTTACGGATAAGATTGCCAATGATTTTTTTATGATGTTCTGCCGTGGAAGAAAGGATGTATTTGAACTTCGTTACACCAATCCAAAGACAGGGAAAAACGGCTATTATACACAATGTTTTAATCGATGGGATCGGGGCTGCCATATACAGAAAAAAGATGGTGTCCGATGCAGAGACTGTGAGTTAAAGGCATATAAACCAATCACACTGCCGCTCATAAAGGCACACATGATTGGTGCAGATCCAAACGGGAATGATGTGGTAGCGATTTATCCGACGCTGGAGAACAATCTTTGCCAGCTGCTTGTATTTGATTTTGATAATCACGCAAAAGGGGCGGAGCAGGAAGACCATGCGAATAATGATGATAACTGGAAAGAGGAAATAAATGCTCTTCGCCGTATTTGCAGGAATCT
>CANQBN010000237.1 GCA_947588855.1 uncultured Lachnospiraceae bacterium | reverse complement strand
TCCAACAAATCCCAGAAACTATTGATTTTTCAACAGTTTCTGGGCTTTTTGATGTCATAAAGTGTCAAAGACGGGATAATAACATCAGAATCAAGAAATGTCAACTAAAATTTTTATCGGAATCGTACGTTCGGAATCATACGTGAACCATACGATTGGAACCGCTTATTGTCGGATCCGTTTATCCGTACGCCTCCTTCAGAAGCTTCCGGTCAATCTTGCCGTTGGGATTCCGCGGCATGGTTTCGAGGTAAATATACCGGTTAGGCATCATATACCGGGGAATCCGCCGGGATAATCCGCCGGACAACAGTTTTGTATCAAGCTTCTCTTCCGCTGTGTAGAGGAAAAGAATCATCTGCTTTTTCTCCTGGTACACACAGGCGCACTCCCGAATCTGGGGAACTGCCGATGAAGCCGCCTCGATCTCACCCAGTTCGATCCGGTAGCCCATGCGCTTGATCTGGAAATCTTTTCGCCCATGGTACAGGATCCGTCCACAATCATCATAGGAAGCCATATCTCCGGTCCGGTAAATCCGGTCCGAATAGGTCGAAATCAAAGGATTGCAGGGGAACCGCTCGCTGGTCTTTTCCGGATCGCCGTAATATCCCAGAGATAAAGCCGCACCGCGGATACACAGCTCTCCAACCCGGCCATCGCCGGGACAGACCTGCCTGTCCTCCTCGTCCAGAATCAGGGCATCAATATTCCTGCAGGGACGCCCCAGGGGAAGCCGCTCCTCATCGCCGTATTCTCTGTCCATTTCATAATACATGCTGACGTGAGTCTCCGTGGAGCCGTACATATTCACATACCTGGCTCCGGGAATGTGGGACCGCCAGTAATTCAGCTGCTTTAAGGGCATCACCTCGCCGATGAAGAAAATGTATCTCAGATATTCGGGAAGCTGTTTTTCAAAGCCCTTCAGCTGGGCCACCACAGAGATGGCGGAGGGCACCCAGAATATGGAAGAGACACGATTCTCGTTCAGACATTCGATCAGTCTGGCCGGATAGGAATACAGCTCCGGCGGAACAATCACGGTACAGCAGCCGAACCGGAGGGGCGTAAAGATATCATGGAGGGAGATGACGAAATGCAGCGGAACCTGGCTGCCCAGAACATCTTCCGGCGTGTACGGATACGTTTCCGCCAGCCATTCCATGTTGTTGATGATCATCCGGTGGCATCCCACAACGCCCTTGGGAATGCCGGTAGAACCGCTGGTGTAGAGAATATACAGCGGATCCGTATCCAGGGCATGAGTTCGTATGCGGCCGAGAAGTCGGATGTCTTCCGGCGTCCCGCAAAGCTCCTCAAAATCATATACCGGGCAGGACGGGCTCAGCCGGTCCGCCAGTTCCCGCTGGTCCGGGCAGGTTATGACCGCGGCCGGGTTCAGGGAAGACATGACCCTGCGGATTCTCTCTTCCGGCATAGCCACATCAATGGGACAGTAACAGCATCCGCCGTACAGAATCCCCAGAAAGCTGACGATCATCGCCCTGCTTTTTTCCATAAATACAGCCACCGGTTTGCCGGGAGCGCAGTGACTCCCGATAAAGCTGCCGATGGCCCTGGACATTCTGCTGACCTGCGCGAATGTATACTGCCCTGCAATATCCCTGTATGCGCATCGGTCCGGATACTCCCGCACCGTGTCTTCCAGATATTCCAGAACATGTTTCTTCATTTAACTGACCTCACACCTGTGACGGCGTCCCGCAGTCGGGTGCCGGCGATTATTTTGCGGGGATTACGATGTACTCGATTGCGTCTACCACGTCCTTGGTGGTATAGACTTTCAGCTTCATGGTTCCGGCTGTATCCGTATAGGTGTAAGTGCCGAACTTGGCCTCATCGGCATCATAATTCTTGCCGTAGGTATCCAGAACATTCTGCTTGGTGGAACCGCATTTGATGCCCTCGGGAGTGGCGACCTTTCCTGTGGGATCCGCAATGTAGACAGAGCAAATGCATTCTTTCTTGTTCACCGGATAGGTACTGACCTCGAACCCATCGTAGGAGTACACCTTATCGGTACCCTGATAAGCGCAGCTTGTCTGCTCAAAAGTGCTCTTGGGAGCTCCCAGAGCCGCCAGAATCCCGGCAGCCTCAGCGCCGATGGTGATCGTCGTATCGCCGGACTTGAACTCATATTTTATCTCTGTGGTCTCTTCTGCCTTCTTGCCCAGAATCGGGAATCCATAGGATGTCATCGGCATCACGGCCATCACGACGGCCAGTCCAAGAGCAATCATAGATTTTCTTCTTTTCATAACGGTAAGTCCTCCTTATTGTATATAAAATTGTTTAATATAACCTAATTCTGCAAATTCCGCTTCCTGAGAAGCCTTCATGGCATCGTAAAACTCACATTTTTCCTGCCAGACATCATCATAGGGCAAACCTGCCTTATAATGGGAATTTCCTTCAGATACGGTTCCCCGCCTGTCTTCCACTCCGGGAACCTGAAGGAGAATCGGTCCGAAATATTCCGACATCTTTTCGGCTCCATATACATTCATATGAAGGCCGGCATCGTAGGTATCCGTAGTGAAATCGATTCCAATCTCATCGGCCGCTTCCAGACAGTTGATGTAAGTCAAACCGTACTGGCCGGCATAGTCCTCAATCTGAGTCTCCCACTGATCGTACCACGCCGGGTACAGGGACGGCGCCTTCATGAGGATCAGCTGAATGCCCTTATCCCCGCACAGCTGCCGGATCCGGTCCAGGTACTCCCAGGATCTGTCGTCGAAGGAATAATCGGAACGTCTCCGTTCCACCGGCAGGTCGCCCACCGGCCGCACATCCGCCCTCAGATAATAGCCGTTGTGGGCCACCTTTCCTCTGCGCCAGTAATACGTCAGATCGTCCGCCTCCAGTTCCCGGAAACGGGAATGGAACCGGAGAAGGGGGAAAATATACTCTATCATATGCTCATCTTCCATTCCAGTGGCCTGTATGGCGTTCCATTTGGAAGAAGACCATCTCATACCGTCAAGGGTCATGCGGTTGTAGCTTTCATTGTCCTGATCGAACTGCTGCATGGCCGCTACGTTGAACACCACCGCCTTGGGCGTCTCATACCTCAGCGTATCCTCCAGCATGTAGTAGGACTGAGCAATCAGCTGCTGGGCATTGCCTCGGATATAGCTGGTGATTCCGAATTCTCTCCACAGAATGATGGGAGAAATATTCTCATACACCTCGCAGTTCCCCAGGAAAATCACATCATGAGGCGTCTCTTCCTCATAATACTCAGCGGTGAAATTGCCTTCCACTACCAGTCCCATGTATTTGGGCACCACCAGCCGCTGGATTCCAGCCAGTATCAGAACTGACAGCACAATCAGCGCCAGAAGGCATATAACACGTTTATTCTTCATGTTCACGCCTCCTAGAACCTGTTGTAGATAAATGTGCCGGCGTCATAGCCGTGTCCGTAGGTTCCCGTAACCAGCACGAGAAGGAACAGGCTGAAAATCACGGCGTACCGGACAGCCAAAGGTCTTTCCGCAAGAATCTGGCGCACATCCTTTGATTCCTTGAAACGGCTTACCAGATACATCAGAAAGATTCCCACAGCCAGCACCGCCAGATCAGCGGCTGTCAGACCCAGGGCCGCAAAGCTGCCGTCAAACAGCTGCCCGATCCGGGATCCGGCAATCATGCTTCCTGTCATGACGAACACCATGCCGAAGGAATAATACTGGAAGGTCAAAAGCCAGGAAAAAAGCAGTCCCGTTCTTAATTTTCGGAAACACTCATACCCTCTGCTGTCCGCAAAAGCGAACCGCTTGCGGAACTTCCGGTACCATCCCGTCAATTCCTGTGAGATCATCAGCACAACGCCGTTGGCAAGTCCCCATGCCACGAATTTCCAGGTGACACCGTGCCAGATTCCCGTCACAAACCATACGGTAAGATTGGCGGCATAAACCGGGGCCTTCTTACTGAATCGGGAGATCCATTTGCTGAATCTGCTGGTGGACACAGGGAAAAAGATGTACTCTCTCAGCCATTGAGTCAGGGTCATATGCCAGCGCCGCCACAGCTCTGCCAGGCTACCCGCGCTGAATGGGTGGTTAAAGTTCTCCGGAAGCCGGATTCCCATACACTGGGATATGCCCAGAACAATGTCCATACATCCGGAAAAATCGGCGTACAGCTGCAGTGTGTATCCCAGCATGCCCAGGAAGGCATAGATTCCGCCGTAGGTCTCAGGGGAAGAAGTGATCATGGATACAGCCGGTCCCAGGCGGTCGGCAATCACCAGCTTCTTGAAATAGCCCCAGAGAACTCTCTGAAGTCCGAAGGACAGCTGCTGTCCGTCAAAGGGATGGTCAGAGAACAGTTCCTTCTTAAGAGAATCAAACCGGCTGATGGGGCCGCTGACCATCTGCGGAAAGAAGGATACGAACAGGGCAAATCTGGGAAGACTTGGCTCCGGCTCGTATTTTCCGCGGCTTACATCGATCAGATATCCCATGGACTGG
>CANQBN010000236.1 GCA_947588855.1 uncultured Lachnospiraceae bacterium | reverse complement strand
CGGAGGCGTTTCTGGCAGGAAGGCCGGCCAACAATGTGCTGCTCTTCGGGGACGCGGGAACCGGCAAGTCCTCCTGCATCAAGGCGATTCTGAACAAATACTACGACAGGGGCCTGCGGATCATCGAGGTCTACAAGCATCAGTTCCACGCCCTGTCCTCCATTCTGGAGCAGGTGCAGGACCGGAATTATAAATTTATCATCTATATGGACGATCTTTCCTTTGAGGAGAGCGAGCTGGAATATAAGTATCTGAAGGCCATCATTGAGGGCGGCCTGGGACGGAAGCCCAAGAACGTGCTGATCTACGCCACCTCTAACCGGCGTCATCTGATCCGGGAAAAGTTCAGCGACAAACGGGAGCTGGACGACGACCTGCATGTGAACGATACGGTACAGGAAAAGCTGTCCCTGGTAGCCCGCTTCGGCGTCACCATCTATTTCGGCTCCCCGGATAAGAGGGAGTTCCAGAACATCGTGAAGGTTCTGGCGGAGCGGTATCATGTGGCCATGCCGGAGGAGCAGCTTCTGGCGGAGGCCAACAAGTGGGAGCTGAGCCACGGCGGCCTGTCCGGAAGGACGGCGGCTCAGTTCATTACGTATTTGCTGGGAACCAGAATGGTGGAATGAACATGAATCAAGAATCATATGCCAGAAAGAGGCAGAAAATAGAAGAGGAATTTGCGAGGGAAGGAGGAATGGAGTATGGCGAATCATCTGTTTGCGGCCATTGATGTAGGTTCCTTTGAACTGGAAATGGGAATTTACGAGATTTCGCCGAAAAGCGGAATCCGGCAGATCGATCATTTGCGCCATGTGATTGCGCTGGGAAGAGAAACATACCATACCGGCAAGATCAGCTACCGGTTGGTGGATGAGATGTGCAGGGTGCTGGGAGATTTCTCGAAGGTTATGAAGGGCTACCGTGTGGAGGATTACTGGGCATGTGCCACCAGCGCCATGAGGGAGGCGGTCAATAATCAGATTATTCTGGATCAGATTGAGGTGCGGACCGGGATTAAGGTGCAGATCATCAGCAACTCGGAGCAGCGTTTTTTGAGCTACAAGGCTATCGCCATGAAAGCTTCGGAGTTTGAGAAGATCATTCAGAAGGGCACGGCTATCGCCGACGTGGGGTTCGGAAGCACGCAGCTGTCTCTGTTTGACAAGGACAGTCTGGTGACCACCCAGAATATCGTGCCGGGCGTTCTTAAGATCCGCGATATCCTTTCCACGATCCAGGTCAATAAGACCCAGGAGAAATCCGTCGTGGAGGAGATCATAGACCATGAACTGATCAAATTTAAAAAGCTGTATCTGAGGGACCGTGATATCAAACACCTGATCGGCGTAGGCGATACCATCATGATTCTTGTGAGAAAAGCAGCGGAGGGGGACGCCCCGGACCGGATGACCAGAGAGCAGTTCAATCAGGTCTACGACCAGCTCATGAGCCTGTCGGCCTCCCAGATTGAAGATACTTTCGGCATCAACGAGGGATTTGCCAGTATTCTGATTCCCAGCGCCATCATTTACAACCGGATTCTTCAGATGACCGGGGCGGAGATGGTGTGGACGCCGGGAATCCGGCTGTGTGACGGCGTCGTCACGGAATACGCCCAGCAGAACCGTTGGCTGAAATTTACCCATGATTTTGAGGAGGATATGCTGGCGGCAGCCAGAAATACGGCGAAGCGTTACCGCTGCGGCAACGCCCATGTGCTCTGTGTGGAGAGTATGGCGGCCAGGATGTTTGACGCCATGAAGAAGTACCATGGCCTTGCCCAGAGGGACCGGATCCTTCTGCGGATCGCGGCGATCCTCTATGGCTGCGGCAAATATGTGACCATGAGGAATTTTGCCGACTGTTCTTACAATATTATCATGTCCACGGAGATCATCGGCCTGTCCCAGGATGAGAGGGAGCTGGTGGCTAACGTGGTCCGCCATTATCAGGATGAGTACGAGTACGACGAGGCGGATATCCGCACGGCCAAGCTGACCGCCATGCTTCGTCTGGCGGTGGCTTTGGACGTCAGCTACAAACAGAAGCTGGCGGGCTGCCGTATGGGCGTGAGAGGCGATAATCTGGTGATCTCCACGGAATATCAGGGAGATCTGAGCCTGGAGGCTATGACGGTGGGAGTCTGCGCCGGATTTTTTGAAGAGATTTTCGGCATTCAGCCGATGCTGAAACAGAAAAGGAGGGTGTAAGCTATGGCAGAGATTGACGCGCGGTTTGTACAGCCGGAAAATTTTGTGAATCGTGAGCTGAGCTGGCTGGAATTTGACTACCGGATTCTGGAGGAGGCCAGAGACAAGACCATTCCTTTGTTTGAGCGGCTGAAATTCCTGAGTATCACCGCTTCCAACCTGGATGAGTTCTTCATGGTCCGCGTGGCTTCCCTGAAGGATATGGTCCACGCCGGTTATACCAAGCCGGACATGGCGGGGCTGAAGCCGGAGGAGCAGCTCGTAAAAATCGGAGAGAAGACTCATGATTTGGTTAATCTCCAGTATTCAACCTACACCCGGTCCCTGGTGCCCGCCCTGAAACAGAATGGTCTGCGCATCGTAGGAAAACATGAGGATCTGACGGAGGCGGAAGGGGCCTGGGTGGATAAATTCTTCCAGGACAACGTGTATCCGGTATTGACGCCCATGGCGGTGGATTCTTCCCGGCCGTTTCCGCTGATTTATAACAAGTCGCTGAATATTGCAGCCCTGATTCGCAAGAAGGATGGGGAGGGAGAGATCGATTTCGCCATGGTGCGGGTGCCGGCGGTTCTTCCCAGGATCGTTGAGATTCCCGTCAGTGAGGAACGGGTGGTGATTCTTCTGGAGGAGATCATCGAGAGAAATCTGCCTGCGCTGTTTTCCAACTGCGATATCATCGCCGCCCATCCCTTCCGCATTATGAGAAATGCCGACCTGTCCATTGACGAGGAAGAGGCGGAAGATCTGCTGAAGGAGATCGAGAAGCTTCTGAAGCGCCGCCAGTGGGGCGAGGCAATCCGCCTGGAGATTGAGGACAATACGGATAAGCGGATTCTGAAACGACTGAAGAAGGAGCTGAAGATTCAGAATCCGGACATCTATCAGGTGAACGGCCCTCTGGATCTGACGTTCCTTATGAAGATGTACGGCCTGCCGGATTTTGATCATCTGAAGGTGAAGCCCTATCATCCACAGCCCAACCCGGCGTTTATGAATGACGACGATATATTCGCCAATATCCGAAAGGGAGATATCCTGCTTCACCATCCCTACGAGTCCTTTGATCCGGTAGTGAAATTTATTCAGACCGCGGCCAGGGATCCGGAAGTGCTGGCCATCAAGCAGACGCTGTACCGGGTCAGCGGCAACTCGCCCATTGTGGCGGCCCTGGCTGCCGCCGCCGACAACGGCAAGCAGGTGTCGGTGCTGGTGGAACTGAAAGCCCGTTTCGACGAGGAGAACAATATCAACTGGGCCAAGATGCTTGAGAAAGCCGGCTGCCACGTGATCTATGGTCTGGTAGGCCTAAAGACCCATTCCAAGATCACTCTGGTGGTTCGCCGGGAGGAGGACGGCATCCGCCGCTATGTTCATCTGGGTACCGGTAACTATAATGATTCCACGGCCAAGCTGTACACCGACTGCGGCTTACTTACCTGCCATCCCCAGATCGGTGAGGACGCTACGGCAGTCTTCAATATGCTGTCCGGATATTCGGAGCCTCTTCACTGGAATCATCTGGTGGTGGCGCCCATCTGGCTGAGAAAGCGCTTCATCCGTCTGATTGAGCGGGAAGCCCATCATGCCAGCACCGGCCGGCCTGCCAGAATTATTGCCAAGGTCAATTCTCTCTGCGACCGGGATATTATTGCCAAGCTTTATGAGGCTTCCTGCGCCGGAGTGAAGATCGATCTGATCGTCCGCGGTATCTGCGGTCTTCGGGCCGGAGTGCCGGGTCTCAGTGAGAACATTACGGTCCGCTCTATCGTGGGTAATTTCCTGGAGCACTGCCGTATCTTCTATTTTGAGAATAACGGTATGCCGGAATATTACATGGGAAGCGCCGACTGGATGCCTAGAAATCTGGATCGCCGTGTGGAGATCGTGTTCCCTATTCTGGATGTGGAGCTGCAGCAGAAGGCCATGCACATTCTGGAAGTGCAGTTGGAGGATAATCTGAAGGCTCATATCCTGCAGCCAGACGGCAGCTATGTGAAAGTGGACCGCCGGGGCAAGATGCCTGTGGGCGCTCAGGATACCTTCTGCGGCGAGGCGGTGCTGGCTGCCAAGAAGGTGGAGGACCTTCAGGATCCGGTGAACACCCGGGTGTTCGTGCCGGTAGAGAGCCCGAATTAGAATGTAAGATAAAAGGAGTCGCCACAGGGAATCCCTGAGAGAAAGGGATTTCCTGTGGCATTGTTGATTATTCTGATAGAATGTATTTAGATAATATGAAGTGACCTCACATTTGTAACAACGTGGATTTACCTGTATACTAGAGATTTGGAAAGATCA
>CANQBN010000235.1 GCA_947588855.1 uncultured Lachnospiraceae bacterium | reverse complement strand
CCCATACCCATAACAGAAATCCGGTTGTCCCTTCCGTCCTGATCCACAAACTTCATAAGATAGGACGCCTTCGCAAAGCGCCGGGAAGAATGGCCGCGGATGCGGAAAAGACTTCTTGTAACAAAATCCGGCTGGTCGGTCAGATGATTATTGCCTTCCTCATTGTCTATAACAGAAACTTCCACATTGATGAAGTCGCTTCCGTCCGCTGCCTTCGTATGGATCGTCTCGTAGAACCGGTCTTCCATGTCAGTGGCGGCTCCTGGTATCTCCTGTTCCTCCGTGTTGATCAGGACCAGGGGAAGGTGGCTGCAGAACACGCTGTCCCCGTGATCCTGACAGGGGATGTAAGCCGGTTCCTCCAGATGCTGATGGTAACGCTTCTGCCGAGCATCCTTTACGTTAAGCAGCGGGATTGCGGCAGCCATCGCGACCACCAGAAGCGTCATGAACAGACCTGCTATTTTATATTTCATTTGACGCTTCTCCTTCTAATATGAAAGATTTTATCAGCTGCTGATATCGTCATTCTGCATGACAATATTGAAATACTCGATGTTTCCTATGGCGTAGACGGCGTCTGTGATGCTGAGAGACGACTTTCTGTCCCGGTCAATCATCTTCTTGCTGACCTCAAAAATAAATTCCACCGCCGTCTCCGTCGTATTCTTTATCCGCAGCGTAGCCATGCGCCGGAATCTCTGGAAGATCAACGCCTCGATCCGGTCCTCGTTAGTCCTGGAAGCCCGGATGATCAAAAGGACCCGGTTGTCGTTCTTGATCCTGCCGAACAGAAACAGGGCGGCAAAGATGAACACACAGCCGGCGACAGCCACACGATAGTCTCCGGCGCCGCAGCAGATGCCTTCCACAATCACCCAGAATATGTAAATCGTATCGCGGGAATCCTTGATCGCTGTCCGGAACCGGACAATGGACAGGGCGCCTACCATACCGAGGGACAGCGCCAGGTTGTTTCCGATGACGATCATCACCGTAGTAGTGATCAGCGTCAGCGCTACCAGGGAAATATTAAACTTCTTACTGTAAATACTCCCCGCGTGGGAAATAAAATAAGACACATACACAAAGCAGGCAATCACCGACGCGACCGCAAGTCTGAGAGCAATGACCTCCAGAGACAATTCGCCGCCGGATGCCTCAAATAATTCAAAAAGTTCTTCTCTCATCTCGGCCTCCTTCGTATCCTCCAAAAAAGTTTTTGTTTAAATCATATCCTCTTCCGGAGCCGCTGTCAAGTGCTGTTCGCCATTGAAAATCAAAATTGAATGTTGAAAAAAAGAATAAAAAAAGGGCAGCTATTCGCTGCCTGAAAGAACGGATAAGATCACGCGCTGTGAAGACCTGCGCTGCGGGATAAATAATACTTGCTGACCGAAATCTCAGATCGGTCCGCCAGATTTAAAAACTGCTTGATATAGCTCAGAAGAAAGCCGTTGTACTTGACCTCCAGCACCGCGTTGTAAGGGTCCAGAACCGGATACATGAGAAGCTTCGGGGAAAACAGGTCCATGCAGGCCTCTGTCGCCTCAATCCGGCTGTCCAGGGTGATGCGGATCCGGTTCTCCTTCGCGATATAGGCCTTGCGTTGGTAATCGACCACCACCTTGGGCCGGTAGCATTTCCAGTGCATCAGCCCGAAACATTCCTGGGCAAAGGACTCTTCATAGCTGAGAAGTGCCTCATAATCTCCCTTTGCCAGACGCCGGGCGTCCTCCCGGCTCATCCGGAGGGAACGTTTTTTCTGATACTGCCCTTCCTTCTGCTTCATTTCCAGCATGGCAAAATCGGAGGACGGGTCGTAAATCCTCAGCCTGATCTTCCGGCGCAGCTCCAGGCCGTCCAGCTTGTCGGTAAAATCCCCATCGTCCAGCGTATCGAAGTACAGAGAACGGATACAGTATCCCTCCGCTCCGTTGTGACTGTCCTGGATCATGAATTTCTCCAGGTAATCACAAATCCGCTTTCCATCTGTCAGGTTTACGAAAAACTTTTTCTCCTGGCGCAGAACTTCATTCAATCTGTTTTCCTCCTTACACCATGCCCAGCATATCGTCCACCTCGCAGGATTCCACGATCATCTGGTAAATCTCCTGGTAGGACCTTCCGCTGACCCCGCACAGCCGGACGATGCTCTCATACTCCGGATAGAACCTCTTTCTTCCGTCGATCCGGCAGACCTTTACCTCCGCCTCTCCCAGGGAGGTTTTTATGGTCATCTTCTCCCGCTCCAACACCGTCCGCTCCATCTGTATCCTGCGGATGCCCAGGGTCGTGGTCTCCCGGAAAATGATCTGCTCCATCTTCCCGACGTCCTCCGCAGAGCAGATGACGGTCAGAAGCCAGCCCGGACGGTTCTTCTTCATAAATACGGGAATATAGTGGACGTCTCTTGCCCCTGCCTTCAGAAGCTTCTCCAGGACGTATCCCAGCGCCTCTCCGCTGCAGTCGTCTATATTGCTCTCCAGCTTATAAATAACGTCCTGTTCCTTTGTGCCGCCGCTTATCAGCATGGCACGAAGGACGCCGGGCCCCTCATACTCGCGCTTTCCGGCACCCAGGCCCACCTTCTCGATGAGGAAATCCTTCGGCAGCCGGTCGGAAGTCCTGGTAGCCGCAATAACGGCGGCCCCTGTGGGAGTCACCAGCTCTCCCTTCATATTGGTGATCTCAAGACGGATTCCGCTGGCCTGAACAATATTGGCCACCGCCGGCACGGGAACGGGAATGATTCCGTGCTGGCACCGGACCGTGCCCTGCCCCTCGTAGATCTTCGGAACAATCACCTGTTCAATCCCCAGGTTGTCCATACAGACCGCCACAGAGATCACATCCACAATGGAATCCACCGCTCCCACCTCGTGAAAGTGCACTTCCTCCACAGGAAGATTGTGGGCCCTGGATTCCGACTCGGCGATCACCTGAAAAATGTTAAAGGCAATGGTCTTGGCCCGGTCCGTCATGCGGGCCCCGTTAATGATCTCCCGGATCTCCTTCATCCCCCGGTGTTCATGATGATGGCCCTCATAATCCCCGTGGTGGTGTTCGTGGTCATGGCCCTCATGATCCCCGTGGTGGTGTTCGTGATCATGGCCGGCATGTTCTCCGGCCTCATGGGCCCTGCCGTCATGTTCCCCGCCGGAATGTTCATGGCCGTAAAGATAATCCATGTCATGATCATGGCCATCGTGATGTTCGTCCAGTATCACATTGAAATCACAGGCATCAATGCCGGACTTTTTCACCCGGCTGATCTTAACCTTGAAGCCCTGGACCGGCAGGCTGTTCAGAACATCCATCAGGATCTCCTCGTCCGCTCCCAAATCCAGCAGGGCCGCCACCGTCATATCACCGCTGATTCCCGAATAGCATTCCAGATACAGAGTTTTATTCATCCCTCACTGACCTCCGTGATTTGTATTGAAAGGGGTGCTGCAGCATATACCGGCCGGTTATTCCAGCGGAAAATGGCAGAACACCTTCCGCTCTCCCACGGTCTTACCTTCCGGAACCTGCTGCCTGCAGATGTCCTTCGCGTAAGGACAGCGGGTATGGAACCGACAGCCGAACGGCGGGTTCACTGGGGATGGGATCTCTCCGCTGAGCAGCTCCTTCTCCTCATTGCGCAGCCTGGGATCTGCCTTGGGAATGGCGTTCAGCAGAAGCTTCGTGTAGGGATGAAGCGGTTTCTCATAGAGGCTGTCCGTATCTCCGATCTCACAGATACTTCCCAGGAACATGACGCAGACCCGGTCGGCGATGAATTTCACCACGCTCAGATCATGAGAAATGAACAGGTAAGTCAGGCCGTATTTCTCCTGAAGGTCCTTAAGAAGATTCAATACCTGGGACTGAATGGACACGTCCAAAGCCGATACCGGCTCATCGCAGATGATCAGTCTGGGCCGCAGGGCGATGGCTCTGGCGATTCCGATTCTCTGCCGCTGGCCGCCGGAAAACTGGTGGGGATACCGATTATAGAACTCCTCGGCGATTCCAACCTCCTTCATCAGGGCCTTTACCTGCTTCTCCAGCTCCGTTTTGTCCTTCTGTCCATAAGTAATCAGGGGCTCCGCAATAATCTGCTTCACACTCATTCTGGGGTTTAAGGAGGCGTAAGGATCCTGGAAGATGATCTGCATCTGGCGGCGCAGACCGGCAAACTGTCCTTCGCTCATCCCCACAATATTCTGACCGTCAAAATCGATCTCGCCGGAGGTGGGCTCCAGAAGCCTTATCAGGGTTCTTCCCAGCGTGCTCTTGCCGCAGCCGGATTCCCCTACCAGCGCCAGGGTCTCTCCCTCATAGATCTGCAGATCCACATTACTGACAGCGTGAACCACCTGGGGATTCTTTTTCGTTCCGCCGATATAAAACTCTTTTACCAGATTCTTTGCTTCCAGCAGGACTTTCCTATTCTCCATCCATCTTCACCCCGCTTTCATACTTCAGGCACCGGACACCGTGGCCCTCCGCCGCCTCATAGAGTCCGGG
>CANQBN010000234.1 GCA_947588855.1 uncultured Lachnospiraceae bacterium | reverse complement strand
CAGAAAGTGATAGATCTGCACGGCTGCAATGTGCTGGTGTCCGCGGCGTGGGGCAGCTGGATCTGATCGACAATGATGAAGTGTGTCTGACCAACTTAAACCGGCAGATTATCGCCGCTCACAGTACCGTCGGTCAGGATAAGGTGGATGTGATGAGGCGGCGGATACTGGATATCAATCCGGATGCGATGGTTCGCGTCCGCAAATGTTTTTATCTGCCGGAGAATCAGGATACCTTTGATTTTTCGGAATATTCTTACGTGGTGGACGCAGTGGATACGGTGACGGCCAAGATCGCCCTGGTGCTGCAGGCCCAGGCGGCAGGAGTCCCTGTCATCAGCAGTATGGGCACCGGCAATAAGCTGGATCCGGCGCAGCTGGAAGCGGCAGATATCTATAAGACCTCGGTTTGTCCGCTGGCTAAGGTCATGCGCCGGGAACTGAAGCGTCGGGGCGTGAAGCATCTGAAGGTGGTGTATTCCAGGGAGGAGCCCATAAGGATTGGGAATGGGAAGGCAGCAGGCGGCGGGTCGGCTGCGGTTCCTGATTTTGTGCCCGGTAGTGAGAGCTGGGAAGAAGTACAGAACGAAAATCCCGTCCGTCGGTCAACGCCGGGCTCCGCTGTGTTTGTGCCGGCGGCGGCGGGGCTTTTGATCGCCAGCGAGGTAGTGAGGGATTTGACCGGCAGATGAAGATCATGCCGCGTACAAGAGAGATATGGACACGAGAGCAAACAGACAGTCTTATAACCGAAGGCCGCCGCGCAGACCTGTGAGTAAGAAAAAAGGCAGGCGGCCATTGAGACGGAGATTCAGGCGGCTTTTCCAGAGATTGCGGAGGCTGTCTGTGCTTTTGCTGCCTGTGATTCTCGCGGCGTTTCTTCTGGGAGCGGCTGCGTGGGCGATGACCGGCGGAAGCAAGACCCGAAGTCCGGTGACGCCCGGAGAAAATAAGGCCGCGGCCGGTGGAATGATGGATGTTGATGCGGCGGCTTTTGTCTATACCACCGCCGCGTCGGAAACCGGTATGGACGGAGACTATTTTGACTTAAACGGAAGAAGCCAACAGATTGAAGCGGGCGCTGCGGATGGGGCCGGAGAGGATGCGGCAAAAACAACCGGGGGGAACGCGGCGGATGACGGTCAGGCTGTTCTTCTGTTCGGCGGAGATGTGTATCTGTCGAATTATGTCCTGAATGCCTATGACGCGGCCGGCGGGATTGCCGGAGTGCTGGATGAGGGGATCCGCCGGGAGATTGCCGGGGCTGATATTTTCATGGTGAATCAGGAATTCCCCTTTACAGACAGAGGGCAACAGGCGGCGGACAAACAGTTTACTTTCCGGATTCCGCCTGCCAGAGTGAATATCTTAAAAGAGATGGACGTGGACATCGTGACCATGGCCAACAATCATATCCTGGACTACGGACCGGATGGGATTACTGACAGTCTGGCGGCTTTGGACGGAGCCGGGATCCGTCATGTGGGAGCCGGGGAGAACCTGGAGCAGGCCAGCCGTCTGGAAGTGATCGAGACGGACGGCATGAAGATAGGTTTTCTGGGAACCAGCCGCGTATACATGGACGCAGGTTGGGCAGCAGGAGCTTCCCACCCAGGCGTGTTTTCCACCTATGATTCGTCTGGGGTGATAAAAGCCATTCAGCAGGCGCGGGGGCAGTGCGATTACCTGATCGTCTATGTCCACTGGGGCGTGGAAAAGGCCACGGAGCCCCAGGAGTATCAACGTACCATGGGGCGTCAGTATCTGGACGCGGGCGCCGATCTGGTAGTGGGAAGCCATCCTCATGTGCTTCAGGAGATCGAATACTACGGCGGAAAGCCTATTGTCCACAGCCTGGGCAATTTTGTTTTCGGAAGCAGCATTCCTGAGACGGAACTTTTAAAGGTAGTCATAAAGGACGGTCAGGCAGAGGTAAGTACCATTCCCTGCCGTTCCTCTAACGGATACACCCGGCTGAAATAATATATTGCCGAGATGATAAAAGTAAAAGTTGATTTTGGGAATCCTGTTTGGGCTGCTGATGCCGTCCTGTCTGGAGGGGATTCTGCAGCTGATCGATCTGGTCAGCACGCTCTATATGAACGCTTTGAAAATGATGATCTATTCGCGGGTGTCCTCATCGCTCTGTATGTGGTTATGTTCCTTCTTACGCCGGTATCTTCCGGGGCTCGGGCAGCTCCCAGGTCCTGGCGGGACCGGTGCTGTCCCGTACGATCAGTTCCGCCCGCAGAAGCAGGGTGCTGATGGCGGTCCGGTTCATCAGGCTGTTGAGAGCGTAGAAGCCGCAGTTGCCCAGGGCCTGCTGATCCTGCCTGACGGTAGTCAGAGGCGGAACGGCGTAGGCGCTGAAGGGGGCGTCGTCGAAGCCTACGATGCTGATATCCTTCGGCACCTGGTACCCCAGATCCAGACACTGGGTTGCCACAGCCTGTGCCATGAAATCATGACAGCAGATGATGGCGGTTACATGATTCTTAAGAAGTATGGGAAGAAATCTTTGGGTGCATTCGGAGATGAAATAAGAATATCCGACGCACCCTTTCTTTACTTCCAGACCATGGCTTTTCATGGCCTGAAGATATGCCTCATATCTGGCGCGGATTATATAGGATTCCAGCGCGCCGCCCAGATAACCGATCCGGGTATGTCCCAGGGACTTCAGATGCGCCACTGCCAGATTGTAGCCTTCCTGATTGTGGACGCCGATATAGCTGACCCGGGGATTCTCCGGAATATAGTTGTCGTAGAGGACGGCAGGGGTGCGCGCCGTCTTTAAATCCTGCATCCAGGGATCTGTCAAAGAGAAGCCAAGAATGAAAGCTCCCTTATATTCGTGAGCCAGCATGAAGGTATCGTAGGACATGGTCCGTTGTTCCTGTCCTGTGATGGGAACCACGTCTACCTCCCAGCCGGCCGGTATAGCCAGCTTCTTAAATCCCATGATGATATCATGCCCCAGTCCCGCAGGGTTGTCGGGATTCAGATTCT
The DNA here is from genome assembly GCA_947588855.1 of uncultured Lachnospiraceae bacterium. Classification (GTDB taxonomy): domain Bacteria; phylum Bacillota; class Clostridia; order Lachnospirales; family Lachnospiraceae; genus UBA3402. The sequence goes on along the minus strand of CANQBN010000234.1, from coordinate 1,522 downwards.
CCACGATGACGCACAGCTTTTGTGAAACGTCTTTGCGCGCCCGGTTTCGTTCATATCCAATCTCTACCGCAGTTTCCAAAACTTTTTTTCGGAGAGTTTCGCTTATATCATCCGCATTGTTGAGCGCTTTGGAGACGGTTCCCTTGGAAATCCCCAATTTATCGGCAATATCGTTGATTGTTGGCATAATGTTCCTCCTTGATAGATCATGACCTCTGCCTGTTCTGTTTATCTGAATTATACAGGAAACTCCCTCAAAAAGCAATAGTTTACAAGATTACAGTGGAAAATCAAGGCTTTTCCATATAAGTTTAGTGATGTTTCGAAAAGAAGAGGATATACTATCTTTGCAAAGTTGCGTAAACATCATAAAAACCGCTGAAAATAGTGGAGAAAATTGGCAAAAATATCTTGACAAATTAAATTTAGTGATAGATAATACAAATTACAGAAACTAAGCGAAACTTTTGGACGGAAACCTGAAGTGCGGCCGAATCGAAAAAGCAGCAGAGGTGATTTCAGTTTTTGTTTTCCGGATTCAGAAGTCGCGGGAAAGGACGGAACAAGTTATGAAAAGATGTGCAGCGATCCTGATGGCCGCCGTGACAGCGTCAGCGGTCATTCTGGGGGGGTGCTCTGGGTCTGGTTCTGCGTCGGGCCAGGGCGGCGTGCAGCATGTCCGTCTGATGGTGTGGGCGCCGTCAGAGGACCAGTCCATCGACAGCGGACAGTGGCTGCAGAAATCATGCGAGGCGTTTGCTTCGCAGCATCCGGAGTACGACATCGAGTTTGTCTACGGCGTGGCGGACGAGGCCACGGCGGCCACTCAGGTGGCTCAGGACCCGGAGGCGAGCGCGGACGTATTCATGTACGCCAACGACAACATTACGGTATTGACCAACGCCAAGGCGGCCGCCAAGTTTGGCGGGATTTACAAGGACGAGATCGAGAAGACCAGCTCTCAGGCCATTGTGGATTCCCTGAAGGTGGATGATTATCTCTACGGCGTGCCCTTCACCACCAATACCTGGTACATGTTCTATGATAAAAGCGTGTTCTCCGAGGAGGACGTAAAGAGCCTGGACGCCATGCTGGAAAAAGGTGTGGTATCCTTCCCGTTCACTAACTCCTGGTATCTTCCGGCTTTCTATATCGCCAACGGCTGCACATTGTTCGGCGACGGGACCGATGAATCCGCCGGCGTGGACTTCGCCGGGGAGAAGGCGGAAGTAATCACCGATTATCTCATTGACCTGATGAACAACCCCAATTTTGTGGTGGATGCCGATGGCTCCGGCATGGCAGGACTGCGTGACGGCAGCATCAAGGCTATTTTTACCGGCTCCTGGGATGCAGGCAGCATTAAGGAAATTCTGGGAGACAATATGGGCGTGGCCGCTCTTCCTACCTTCAACCTGAACGGAGAAGAGAAGCAGATGATGGCCTACGCCGGTTCCAAGGCCATCGGCGTCAACGCCACCTCCGACAATATGCTTCCGGCCATTCAGCTGGCGGTGTATCT
>CANQBN010000233.1 GCA_947588855.1 uncultured Lachnospiraceae bacterium | reverse complement strand
CGTGCATGACGGCGCAGCGCAGCCATGCACGCTCTTCCATGAGGCCCATGGCGAATATGAGCTCTCGCTTTGTATCAATCCACATCAGTAATTCAAACTTCATCAGCCGCCTGTGCATAGTCGCCCCGCTCGCCTACCAGCTGAAAGCCTGCCGACGCTACTCTCCGCTCCAGGCAGCCGCGGCACTCCGCCGCTTCCTCGCCGGTACAGATCTTATTGTCGTACAGATCATACTGCTTCCGGTTCTTCACAGGGGACAGATTGGGCATGACCACATTGGCCCCCATGGCAAGGCCCTTCTCCCTTCCTCTGGGATCCAGAGTACCAAGCGCCGTAGTCGCCGGGAGAAGCACTCTGGGGAACAAAATCCTGAGAACCGCCAGAAGAAACAGAGTCAGCTCCACGCTGCCTGCCGGCTGATCCGCGAACCTGGTCTCATGATGAGGAATAAAAGGTCCGATCCCAATCATCTGCGGTTCCAGCTCCTGAAGGAATACCAGATCATCCGCCAGGGTTTCCCTTGTCTGTCCCGGACTTCCTACCATGAATCCAGCGCCCACCTGAAAACCAAGGGATTTCAGATCGTACAGGCACTGCTTCCGCGCCGCCAGGCTCATGGTCTCCGGATGGAGGGACCGATAATGAGCATCGTTGGCTGTCTCGTGGCGCAGCAGATACCGATCGGCCCCCGCCTCCCGGAACCGCCGGTAGGTCTCATAGGATTTCTCACCGATGGACAGCGTCAGGGCACAGTCCGGATACCGGCCTTTGATCTTCTCTATAATCTCAACCATCCGGTCGTCCGTATAATAGGGATCCTCTCCGCCCTGAAGAACAAAGGTGCGAAATCCCAGCTCATAGCCGTTGTCGCAGCAGGCCAGAATCTCCTCCGCAGTCAGCCGGTAACGGACCGCATTCTTATTGTCCCGGCGGATCCCGCAGTAATAACAGTTGTTCTTACAGTAGTTGGTAAACTCGATCAGACCTCTGGTATAGACCTTGTCTCCGTAATACATCCGGCGAAGCCGCAGAGCCTCCGCTCTGAGCCTCTCCGTCACTTCCTTATCGCCCGTATATGCCAACAGTTCCACCGCCTCTTGAAAGGAAAGACGGTGGAACTGAATCAGCTTGTCTATTATCATTCTTCGATTATGCCAGATTGCTCTTAGCCAACTCAGCCAGCTTGGTAAAGCCTTCTGCGTCGTTGATCGCCATGTCGGACAGAACCTTACGGTTCAGCTCAACGCCGGCTTTCTTCAGACCATACATGAATCTGCTGTAGGACAGGCCGTTGAGACGCGCGCCTGCATTGATACGGGCAATCCACAGGCTGCGGAACTCTCTCTTCCTCTGCTTTCTTCCTGCATAGGAGCTGGCCAACGCCCGCATCACGGACTGCTTTGCCACACGGTACTGTTTGGAACGGGCGCCTCTGTAACCCTTAGCCAGCTTTAATACTCTATTATGTCTTTTCTTAGCGTTTAATCCGCCTTTCACTCTTGCCATCGGTTATTTCCCTCCTTGTCGAATTCGAAATCTTATAAGTATGGTAAAATCTTCTTCATTACCTTTGCGTTTGTAGCATCCGTTACGATATCTTTTCTAAGATTTCTTTTTCTCTTGGTGGACTTCTTCGTAAGAATGTGAGATTTATACGCTTTATTTCTCACCAGTTTACCGGTTCCGGTTACTTTGAAACGCTTTGCAGCAGCTCTGCTGGTCTTCATTTTAGGCATGATTGACTTCCTCCTTCTGTTATCATTTAGATGGTTTTGCAGACAAAAACATCACCATGCTTCTTCCTTCCACCTTGGACGGCTTGTCAACGACCGCGATGTCTGACAATGCCAGTGCGAAATCATCCAAAATGTGCCTGGACTGGGACATATGGGCCATTTCACGGCCCCGGAAACGCAGGGTTACCTTCACCTTGTCGCCCTTCTCCAGAAACTTTCTGGCGGCGCTGGTCTTCGTATTCAGGTCATTGGTGTCAATATTCGGGGTAAGACGCACTTCCTTCACCTCGATTACCTTCTGCTTCTTCCTGGCTTCCTTCTCTTTTCTGGCCTGCTCATAACGGTATTTGCCGTAATCGATAATCTTGCAGACCGGCGGTTTCGCACCGGGAGCAATCTTCACAAGGTCAAGATCAGCCTGCTGGGCCAGCTGCAGCGCTTCCCTGGGCGACATGATACCTAACTGCTCTCCATTCTCGCCGATCAGACGAATCTCTCTGTCTCTGATTTGCTCATTGATCATTAACTCGCTAATTGTTGTACACCTCCATATCCTTATAATATAGGAATTGCATTTTGACCGGACAGCCCGCAAGATCTGCCCGTTTCGTTATGTTATATACTTCGATACAATACAAACAAAGCGTCACTGGCGCTTTGTTTGCATACTGACGTAATACAAGCAAAGCGTCACTGGTGCTTTGTTTGCATACTGACGTAACAGAAAAGTGGATAGCATAAATCTATCCACCAAGATAATCCCATGGAATCCAAACCATGTCTCCTGTCTATGAACCAAGGTCACTTACTCGTGCCGAGGTGAGGTGGATAACCTACTTTCCTGTGCGTTGCTCACATAACTTATGCAACTATAGCACGGTTTGAAAAAATTGTCAACATTTTTTCAACGTTAGACGCAAATTGTTTCCGCGCCGGCCGCAAATTGCGGCAGCTGCCAATCCGTATTCGCAGCCCATCGACCGCCGCAAACCCAGCGATCCGCTCACCAGCCGCAAATCAACAGCCGCCAATTCGTGTTCGCAGTCCATCGGCCGCCGCGAACCCGGCGACCCGCCCGCCGGCCGCAAAACGGCCGGTCACAGCTTCAGATTCAGCACCGCCGTCTGCCTGGGCATACCCTTGACGATCTCCAGACTGCTGCCCTCATACTCCGTCACATCGTCGCAGAGGGACGTAAATTCATCCAGGGTCCCCAGAACGTCAAAGCCGAACCGGCTGCTCCTGTAATGCATGGGAATGGTCACCGTCGGCCGGATCTGAACCACAATGGCCTTCGCCTGGGCGGCGTCGATGGTAAAAAAGCCACCTACGGGAATCATAACCGCGTCCACGCCCTTTAAAATCCGCGCCTGCTCCTCCGTAAGGGCGCAGCCCAGATCTCCCAGATGGGCCACACGGCAGACGCCGTCGTCCAGAATGTGAATGGTGTTCGGGCCTCTTTTGGCTCCCCGGACATCGTCATGATAGGTGGACAGGGTCTGGATCATAAAAGGAGAATCGCCGCCCTCCTTTATCGTAACCACATGAACCGCCCCGTGATCCCCATGACCATGGCTGCACAGCACCTCGCAGGCCTCCGTCCTCAGCGGCTTCAGCCCCGGCACATAGCCGTCGTCGTAAGGATCCAGCACTATCGCGTATCCTTCCGCCTCAATCTTAAAACAGGAATGTCCTAACCAGGTAATCTTCATATCAACCTTCTCCTTTCCCCGCGAATTTCGCGGTTCTGACTCCACGCGCCAACCGGCCCTTCCGCCGACTCTCCGGGCTCCCGCGGCCGCGCTCACTCCTCCGCGGGGATCCTTCCCGCCGGCAGAGAGCGCTCTTCATAGCACCGGCTAAATATTTCCTCCAGGCCCCGGATCCGCCAGAAGGAGTCTCCGTCCTTCTCCTCCAGGATCAGGGCTTCGCGGGCCACCTGCCGGACCGGCAGCTCCGCCAGTTTCAGAACCGTCCGAAGATGGGACATGGCCGCCTGAACCGTACAGATGGGATGACCGCCGTTTCTGGAACATTCAATGGCATCCTCCAGCTTCTGCATGGACTGCGCGGTAGGAACCGGGCCATAGTCGTACACGGTCCCGTCCTTCCATTCCGCCACATAATCCATGAACGGTCCCCGACCGTAATCCTTCCCCAGGTACACCACCGCGTTCTCAAAACAGAACTCGGAAATGGGGCCCCACTGATCTTCCTTCATATTGTGCGTGGTGTAATAGTAAACAGGTACGCCCTCCGCAGTCGTCACCTTCAGAGCCGCCGTATCAAAATTTTCCACATAGTTTCCGGCCCGGTAGAGCTCCGCCTCCACGTCCGTCACCTCTGCCGCCCGGTCCATGGCGCTCCCCAGAAGGAACAGCATATTCTGGAACTGATGGGCGCTGGAATTATTGACCGGACTGTCGTTCACCGGATATCCGTTCACCGTCCGCCGCCCGGCCCAGTTGTTCCGGTGATAATAGGCATAGCCTCTCTTAAAGGCCTGGATCGCCTTCATATAAACCGGCTTTCCCATTTTTCCGGACATAATGTCCCGTTTCAGGGCATTTAAATTCCGGTCATAATTGAGCTGATAGCCTACCGCTATGAAATGCCCGGTCTCCTTCTCCATGCGGATCATATCCTCCGCCTCCGAAAGCGTGGCGCAGACCGGTTTCTCCACCAGCACATCAGAGTGGGAAATACACGCCCTGACATGGGGATGATGCAAATGGATCGGCGTGGAAATGACCGCCAGATCCGCCTGGTGACAGGCGTAAAATTCTTCCGGGCTTTTGTAGATGGGTATCTTCCTCTCCCGAATTATAGGAAACCGCTCCTCCATCCCG
>CANQBN010000232.1 GCA_947588855.1 uncultured Lachnospiraceae bacterium | reverse complement strand
GGTCAATATCCTCGAGAACGCAAGGCGCTACGGGGTGAAAAAGGTCATTTTCGCGAGCACGAACGCGATGTATGAGAACGCGGAGGTGTTTCCCACTGTTGAGTCAGACTTTGGCCTTCCATCTCTGATCTATCCGAACACGAAATATGCGGCGGAAAGATTCTGCCAGTCCTACTGTGATACTTATGGAATGAATGTGACCTGTCTCCGGTTTGCCAATGTATACGGGCCGCATATTGACTGCCTGCGGAAACAGCCTCCGTTTGTGGGGTATATGATCCGTGAACTGTACTATGGCCGTACGCCGGTCTTCCATTCGAACGGGACGCAGAAGAGGGATTATATCTATGTGCAGGACCTGATCGACCTGGCTGTCCTGGTCCAGGAGGGTGAGGGGTTTGACTGTGTGAATGTGGCTTCTAACCATGCTTATTCGGTCAACGAACTGTACGGGATCGCGCAGGAGCTTATGGGAAAGCATATAGAGGCTGACTATGTGTCTTCGGGAAATTACTGGAAGAAATATCCGCAGCTGTATGAGGGGGCCTATGCCATCCGGCCGGAGGTCCTGGAGAAGGAGGTCACGAAATACACCCTGTGTTCCTATGGACATGCGAAGGAAAAATATGGGTGGGAGCCGAAGGTATCGATCCGTGAAGGCTTAAGGAACGCGATCGATTATGAGGTGTCCCTGCTGGAAAAGCTTGAAAACGGGGGGCAACAGGGATGAACAGACAGCTGCATCTTGTCATGCCAATGGGGGGCAGGGGGTCACGATTCTTTGATGACGGCTTCGTGGTCCCCAAACCATTGATCGGGCTGAAGGGGAGGCCCTTTTTTTATTGGTCCGTCCAGTCAGTTGTTAAATTCATCGATGTTGCGGATATCACGTTTGTGGTGCTGCGGGAGCATGTGGACGGGTTCCGTATCGATGAGGAGATCCGGGCGTATTATCCGGATGCACGGATCGTGGTCATCCCGGAGGTCCTCGGCGGGGCGGTCCTGACCTGCCTGGAAGGGATCCGGGATATCGCGGACGCCGGTCCGGTCCTGTTCAATGATTGCGACCATATGTTCCTCTGCAGGAGCTTCAATGACTTCTGCGCGGCAGGCGACTTTGAGGGGACGGACGGGGCCCTCCTTACCTTCCCATCGGATGAACCGAAGTACAGTTTCCTGGAGTATGACGGAAAGGGCAGGGTGGTCCGCACCGTGGAGAAGGAGGCCGTCAGCAGCCACGCGATCTGCGGGGCGTATTACTTTAAGGACTGCGCGACCTTTAAGCGCGCTTCGGCGGAATACCTGAAACAGTGTAACTATAACGAGTTTTTCATAAGCGGTGTCTATAACGTCCTTGCCGGGGAAGGCGCTGTTATCCGGGGGTTCATGACGGACGTCCATATCCCGTTCGGGACGCCGGAGGAGTGTTACGCCGCTGAGGCGGACGCGCGTCTGGAAATGGTGGCGCAGCCATGAAAGCGCTGTTCCTTGCGGGTGCCGTGGCCGCGCTCCTTGCGGGGCATTACCTCAGGGTGCTCCGCTGGGAAAGGTTCATCCGCATCTATGAGCGGCCGCCCATAAGCGTCCTGTTCCGGTCCCTCTCACTGGGGTATGCGTTCAATCTCATCCTGCCCGTGCGCGGGGGCGATGCCGTCAGGACAGTCTATGTGGGACGGCGCCTGAAGAACGGGATGGGATTTGCGCTTGCCACGGTCATCCTGGATCGTCTCCTTGATGTGGCTGCGGTGGCCGTGATCTTCGGGGTGTTCCAGCTTGCCGGGTTAAGGGATCCTGTCGTCACGGAATCGGCGGTGCTGTACGAAACGGCGGCGGTCGTCATTGCGTCAGGCCTGGTCCTGTGCAGGTGCTTCAGCAGGCAGATCAAGAGGGCGGCAGCCGCCCTGTGCTCCATCTTCAATGATACGATCCGCCTGGAAGGGATGAAGTTTTTCTGGTCCCTGATCAATACCTTCCGTGACCTGCGGAGGAAGGATTTCGTGGAGATGTTCTGCAGCACCCTGGTCATGTGGGCGGCATATCTGTCTTCCTACGGGCTGTTTGCGGCGGCCGTTTCTGGGGAAGGCGCCGGGGGAAGCCTTTCAGGGATATTCATCACCCTGTTTTCCCGTTCCAGCCTGGGCCTGACAGCGCTTGTCAGCGCGGGGGAACTGGGTGGAGGGACCGGCGGGAACTGGATGGGGCTTATCTATACGGTGGCGCCCATCCTGGCCCTTTACGCGGTGACCCTGCTGCCGGACGCGTTCCGGAGCAGGCTGGGAAGGACCGCGGTCCTTAGCAGTGACAGGAAAGAAGAGGATTACCTCAATATCCTGCCCCAGGTGGACGCCCGGGACCAGAGGCGGTTCCTGGACGATTATTTTAACTCCAGCAACAGGGAATTTATCAGGAAGTTCATAGAGCTGAACCGCGGTGTCAGCATCCTGCGGGACTATTCTGCCGGGTCCAACGCCACGACCATGCTGTGCATGGACCGGGAGGCAACCTTTTACCGCAAGTACGCGTTCGGTGAGGACGGGGAGAAGCTGAGGGACCAGCTGGACTGGCTGCAGGGACACCGGGATGTCATCCCTGTATGCGAGATCATCCGTGAGGACTGCGGGGAAGGCTACTGCTGTTATGACATGCGGTACAACGGGAGCGCGGTGAGCATGTTCCGGTACATGCATTCCCAGCCGGCCGAACGGTCCTGGATGATCCTCAGGAGTCTCCTGGAGGACCTGGGAAGGAACCTGTACACCAGGAATGAACGGCGCCCCGGAGATGGCGATATTGAGCGCTACCTTACGGGAAAAGTGGACAGGAACCTGAAGGAGATCATGGATTCCAGGCTTCTGACGGAGCTGACGGGATACAATACCCTGGTCATCAACGGGCAAGAATACCGGAACCTGACCGTGCTCGGGAAGCTGTTCGACCATGGATACCTGCGGGAGGTCTTTGCGCAGGACAGGTACAGCGATATCCACGGGGACCTGACGGTCGAGAACATCATCTGCCTGGACAATGAGGCTGATCTGTCCCGGGCTTACTATATCATCGACCCCAACACGGGGAACATCCACGATTCGCAGTTCCTGGATTACGGGAAGCTGCTGCAGTCCCTGCACGGCGGTTACGAGTTCATGATGATGACAAAGTCCGTTAAGACCGAGGGGAACCATGTGGACTTCATCTGTACCCGTTCCGCGGTCTATGACGAGATGCTGGAGCGGGTGAAAGGCTACCTGCATGGGACGTTTTCGGAAGGGGAGGTAAGGAGCATCTTCCATCACGAACTGGTCCACTGGCTGCGTCTGATGCCGTATAAGCTGAGGAATGACAGGAAGAGGGCGGCCATGTTCTATGCAGGGCTCGTGAAGGTGGCAAACGATATTTATGAATGGTACGGATGAGGTTATGGAAAAGAAAAAGACGAAGCTGGTCATGGTGGATCTGGACGGCACGCTGGTCGATACGGCGGAGGCCAACTGGCTTGCCTACAGGAAGGCGCTGAACGAATTCGGGTATGACATTTCCCTGGAGACATACACGGAACGGTGTGACGGGAGGTCATACAGGGATTTCCTCCCGGAGATCATGGGGGAAGATGTTGACTGCATGGAAGAGGTGCATGAGAGGAAGAAGGAGTATTATCCCGGCTTCCTGGGGCACGCGAAGGTGAACCGGCACCTGGTAAGTATCCTGGAGGCCCTGAGGGGGGAATATTTCACCGCGCTGGTGACGACTGCCTCAAGGGCCAATGTCAGGCGGATCCTGGGGTTTTTCGCGCTGGAAGACCTGTTTGACAGGGTCGTCACGCAGGAGGATATGGAGAAATGCAAGCCGGATCCGGACTGCTATATACAGACGATGGAATATTTCCATGTGGAAAAAGAGGATGCGGTCATCTTTGAAGATTCGGAAACGGGAGTGAAGGCGGCAGAAGCCAGCGGGTGCGGTGTCTATGTGTTCCGGAAAGCGTTGCCGGGGAAAGGTGCATTGTGATGAGGAAACTGTTTGGCCAGTTTATAAGGTTCATAGGGATATCCGGAATCGGATGGTGTATAGATTTCGGCTTATACATAGTGTTCACGTCAGTTTTTGGGTGGCCTGTGTTTATCTCCAACTGTCTGAGCGCGGTGCCGGCGGTGACGCTGGTATTTACGGTATCGACGGCGAAGATCTTCCAAAGGTCAGGAGGGAAGGTACCGGTGTACATGAAGTACATCCTTTACCTGACATACCAGTTTTTCCTGCTTTTGGCCGTTTCTTCACTGGGGCAGTGGCTGGCGGATATGATTGCCGCGAAGGCAGCAGATGTGGGCATGCTTGTCAGATTTTCCAAGGTGATCGCTAAGATATTGATCACGCCGGTGACGATGGTGATGAATTTCATTGTAATGAAGGTAATGACGGAAAAGCTGTAGTTATTTCAGGGTGGGATTTATGGCGATTATTTCGATATGAATTACTATTTTATGACGTATATTTGCGTGAATTATTTGCTGTTTCGAAAGTATTTAGATAATATGAAGTGACCTCACATTTGTAACAACGTGGATTTACCTGTATACTAGAGATTTGGAAAGATCA
>CANQBN010000231.1 GCA_947588855.1 uncultured Lachnospiraceae bacterium | reverse complement strand
GTCTGTTTCATATGTCTCCGTTTTTCGGATCGCGAAAAACTCCGACATATTCAACAGGCTAAAGCCCGTAATACAAAAAGAGCGCCATTGGCGCTCTTTTTTGCATGCTGACATAATATGATGCAGCAGCCCCCTTTTTATGATGCCGCGAACTGGCTGTTGTACAGCCGGGCGTAGAAGCCGCCCTTTGCAAGGAGGGTCTCATGATTTCCCTGCTCGACGATATGTCCGTCACGCATGACCAGAATCATATCCGCCTCTTTGATGGTAGACAGGCGGTGAGCCACAATAAAGCTGGTACGGCCTTCCATCATCTTGGCGAAGGCCTTCTGGATGCGGATCTCCGTCCTGGTATCGATGGAGGACGTGGCCTCATCCAGGATCAGCATGGGAGGCAGACACAGCATGACGCGGGCAATACAGAGAAGCTGTTTCTGCCCCTGGGACAGATTGCCTCCGTCCTCAGATATGACCGTATCATATCCGTCCGGCATACGGCGGATAAAGGAATGAGCGTGAGCGTCCTTTGCCGCCTGGATGATCTCCTCTTCCGCGGCATCCGGCCGGCCGTAGGCAATGTTCTCTCTTATGGTGCCGGATTTCAGCCAGGTCTCCTGAAGCACCATGCCGTAATTATCTCTCAGACTCCGCCTTGTAATCCGGCGGATATCATTGCCGTCCACAGATACCTTCCCGGAATCCACATCATAAAACCGCATCAGCAGATTAATGACCGTACTCTTTCCGCAGCCGGTAGGGCCCACAATGGCGATTCTCTGTCCCGGCTTTACATCCAGATTGAAATTTTCAATCAGAGGAATCTTAGGATCATAGGAAAAATACACATGATCCATCTCTACGCTTCCCTCCGCCTGACTAAGCGTCACCGCATCGTCCGGTTCCGGAATCAGCGGCTCCTCATCAATCAGTTCGAATACCCGCGAAGCGGACGCCAGCGCGTTCTGCAGTTCGGTCACCACGCCGGATATTTCATTGAAGGGCTTGGTGTACTGATTCGCGTAGCTTAAGAAAATGGACAGCTGTCCTACAGACAGAAAGCCTCTCACTGCCGCGAAAGCACCTACGATTCCCACGCTGGCGTAGACCAGACCGTTGACAAACCGGGTGGCCGGGTTAGTGATGGAGGAAAAAAAGATTGCCCGCAGACTGTAACCCCGCAGCCGCTCGTTGATCTCCTCGAAAGTCTCCTGAGCCTCATCCTGATGACCGAAAGCCTGGACAACCTTCTGATTGCCCAGCATCTCATCGATGAGGGAAGTCAGCTCTCCTCTGGTCTCAGACTGTTTCTGAAACATGGTAAAAGTTTTTCGCGCGATATAGCTGGCCACCAGCAGTGAAACCGGCGTCACACATACTACCACAAGGGCGATCACCGCGTCGATGGCGAACATGAAACCCAGCGTTCCCAGGATTGTGATCACTCCGGTAAACAGCTGGGTAAATCCCATGAGAAGTCCCTCGGAAAACTGGTCGATATCGGCAATGATCCGGCTGATCACATCGCCGGAAGGATGGGAATCGATATAACGAAGAGGCAGCTTCTCCAGATGGCGGAAGGCCCTGGTACGGATATCCTTCACCACCCGGTAGGTGATCGTATTATTGATATGGTTCATCAGCCACTGGCTGACCGCCGTTATGGCGACAACCACAGCCATGCGCAGCAATATTTTCGTAAGCCCCTCAAAATCCACGCTGCCGGGGGCGACGATCAGATCCACCGCATTGCCCACCAGAATCGGCGCGTAGAGGGTCGTGGCCACCGTGACGGCCGCCAGAACCAGCGACAGGACTACACCCCACCGGTAACGGCCGATATAAGCCAGGATCCGCTTGACCGTAGACATGTATTTATCCATTGCGGCGCACCTCCTTTTCCGAAAGCTGGGACAGGCAGATCTCATGATACACGTTGCAGGTATCCAGAAGCGCGTCATGAGTGCCGCAGCCTGCCAGTTTTCCATCGTCCAGAACCAGAATCTGATCCGCGTTCCTGATGGTCGCAGCCCTCTGGGATACCAGAAATACGGTCATATCCTTCGTGTTCTCCCGGATCGCCTTCCGAAGAGCCGCGTCCGTGGCGAAATCCAGGGCTGAAGCGCTGTCGTCCAGAATCAGGATCTCCGGCTGCCGGACCAGGGCCCTGGCAATCGTCAGCCGCTGCCGCTGTCCGCCGGACAGGTTCCGTCCTCCCTGCTCGATCATCAGGTCCAGTCCCTTCTCCTTGGAATCCACAAACTCTCTCGCCTGAGCAATCTCAAGAGCACGGTAGATTTCCTCGTCAGAAGCGTCCTTTTTGCCCCACAGCATATTATCTCTTAAGGTTCCCTTAAAAAGCACCGCCCGCTGGGGAACCACTCCGATCTTGTCCCTCAGCTGTTCAAGTGGGTATTCCCTCACATCGGTACCGTCCACCAGAACCTTTCCTTCCGTTGCGTCATAAAACCTGGGTATCAGATTGACGAGAGTGGATTTTCCGGAACCTGTGCCGCCGATGATTCCGATAGTCTGTCCCTTCCACGCAGTAAAATCGATTCCGCTCAGAGATGGTTCCTGGGCGTCTGCGTAGGCGAAATCCAGATGGGAAAACTGCACCTTGGGAACCGCGGCCGACTTTTCTGCCTGGAATTCCGTTTCCGGAGCCGGCAAGCCTTCTCCATTTTCCTCCTTACGCTCCGCCGCGGTCACGATTTTTCCGTGATTTGTCTCAACAATGCTGTCCTGCACGTCAAACACGGCGCTGATCCGGTTGGCGCAGGCCAGGGATTTGGAGATGGTGATGATCAGATTGGCCAGTTTCACCAGCTCCACCAGGATCTGAGACATATAGTTGACCAGGGCCACAACCTCGCCCTGGGTGATGATCCCGTTCTCTACCTGCCAGGCCCCGGTCCACACGAGAACGATAGTCGCGCCGTTGACGATCACATAGGTGATGGGATTCATAAGGGCCGATACCTTTCCCACAAACACCTGGAACCGCACCAACAGGCTGTTCTCCTCGTCGAATTTCTTCACCTCGTCCTGCTGTCGATTGAAGGCCCGCACCACCCTGGCGCCCAGAAGATTCTCCCTGGTCGTCAGAAGCACCTGATCCAACTGTCTTTGTACTTTTTTATAGAGAGGCATACTGATGATCAGAATCCCGAACACCACGATGGAGAGCAGGGGAATCGCCACCACAAAGATCAGAGCCGCCCGGACATTGACGGTAAACGCCATGACCATGGCGCCGAATACGATAAAGGGCGAACGCAGAAACAGCCGCAGCACCAGATTGACGCCGGACTGAACCTGATTGATATCGCTGGTCATGCGGGTGATCAGCGTCGCCGTTCCCACCGTGTCAATCTCCTGATAGGATAAGCTGTTGATATGCCGAAACAGATCGTTTCTCAGGGCCGTGGCAAAGCCCACAGCCGCCTTGGCAGAAAAATACTGGGCTGTCAGGGAACAGGTCAGTCCGATGACTCCCAGAAGCACCAAAATCGCCCCCATCCGAAGAATATGGGACGTATCGCTGTGTTTGATGCCCACATCGATGATCTGGGCCATAACCAGAGGAACGAACAACTCAAAACTGGCCTCCAGCATCTTAAAGAGGGGGCCGAGTACGCTCTCCAGCTTATAGGCGCTTAAATATTTTAAAAGCTTTTTCATGGGAACCTCCGAGCAGACTATTATAAATCATGGGGCCTGGAAACCGTCAGAAAGGCAGCCACAGTCCGATTAAACCGGCCCGGACTGCGCCTGGCGATAAAATGATCTCCCGGCAGGATCCTAAGCTCCGCCATGGGAAGACATTTCGCTATGCGTCTGGTATGACGATCCCGAATCATGTCCCTGGTTCCGGCAATCACCAGAACAGGAACCCGCAGCTTTCCCAGTTCTTTCGGGGAAATGTGAGGCTCCTTCACCATCAGTTTCAGAAACGCCCGTCTCTTCCTGATCTTCTTCTGCCAGTGAGCAGGCAGCACTGTGATATAGTATTCCAGCACAATCGGGATCTGGGCTCTGAGCTTCACGCCGGACGGGCAGAGATTGGCTCCGTCCAGAATCAGCCGGTCCACCATCTCCGGATGCCTGAGGGCAAAGATCAGCGCAATGTTGCCGCCGTCGGAAAATCCCAGAATATGCGCCTTTTCTATCTTGTGAAGCTTCATAAAATCGTACAGGTCATCGGCAAACTGCGAGATGGTAAAGGGCGCGGTCCCCCTGGGCGACCTTCCGTGACCTCTGGTGTCGATGGCAATCACCCGGTATTTTCTGGAAAAATACGGTATCTGGTACTTGAAATAATCGATGCTTTCCCCGTTTCCGTGAAGAAGGATCAAGGGCTCTCCTTGACCCTTTTCTGTATAATGCAGCTGAATATCCATAAAATTCCTCCATTATCCGCTTATGCTGTCCGCCGACTTCTCCCTTCGGATCTTCTCCTCTGAATCCTCCTTTGCCAGCCGTCTCACATCCTTCATGAACCGGCTGAACTGCATATATGGATCGCCATATTCCAGATTCAGAGTGTATTCCAGCGGCAGCCAGGTGGACAGATCCGCCTCGTTGTGCTGAATGACCACCT
>CANQBN010000230.1 GCA_947588855.1 uncultured Lachnospiraceae bacterium | reverse complement strand
CAGCACATCACCATTACCTCCGGCTCCAACATGTCCGATTCCGACATCGAGAAGGCCGTGAAGGAAGCCGCCGAGTACGAGGCGCAGGATAAGAAGAGAAAAGAAGCCATCGACGCCAGAAATGAGGCTGATTCCATCGTATTCCAGACAGAGAAGGCTCTGGAAGACGTAGGCGATAAGATCGCTCCTAATGATAAAGCGGCTGTTGAGGCGGATCTGAACGCTCTGAAGGAAGCCATCAACCGTGCTCCCGCCGATCAGATGACGGACGCTCAGGTTGCTGACATCAAGGCCGGCAAGGAGAAGCTGATGAACAGCGCCCAGGCTTTGTTTACCAAGATGTACGAGTCCATGCAGCAGCAGGGCGGCGCGGCAGGCGCGGGACCTGATATGGGCGGAGCCCAGACACAGGGAGGAAGCCAGCCGGACGACGATGTGATCGACGGTGATTTCCGGGAAGTGTAAAGGATAGATTCTGACTGTGGCGGCACAGCAGAGTTTCATGTCCCGCAGAGAGGGACACCATTACGGCAGAAAGTGTTGTACATTCCTACAACACTTTTCTGCGGTTATTGAAAGGTAGAGCAACATGGCAGAAACCAAGAGAGATTATTACGAAGTTCTGGGAGTACCTAAGGACGCGGACGACGCGGCTCTTAAGAAAGCGTACAGGACTTTGGCGAAAAAGTACCATCCGGACGCGAATCCGGGCGATGCGGAGGCCGAGAAGAAATTCAAGGAGGCTTCCGAGGCGTATGCGGTCCTGAGCGATCCGGAAAAGAGAAAACAGTATGACCAGTTCGGCCATGCGGCCTTTGACGGCGGCACGGGAGGCGGCGGTTTCGGCGGATTTGGAGGCTTCGGCGGTTTCGACGGGGCCGATATGGGCGATATTTTCGGCGATATTTTCGGTGATATTTTCGGCGGCGGAAGAACCAGAAGCAGTTCCTCCAGATACAATGGTCCCATGCGGGGAGCCAATGTTCAGACCAGTGTGCGCCTGACCTTTGAGGAGGCTGTTTTCGGCTGTGAGAAAGAGATAGAGATCAATTATAAAGAAGAGTGTTCTTCCTGCCATGGGACCGGAGCCAAGGCGGGTACTTCGAAAGAAACCTGTTCCAAGTGCAACGGCAAGGGCAAGATTATGTATACGCAGCAGACCATGTTCGGCACCATGCAGAATGTGACGACCTGCCCGGACTGCGGCGGCAGCGGTCAGATTATCCGGGAGAAATGTCCGGACTGCCGGGGAACCGGATATATCACCAGAAGGAAGAAGCTGAAAGTGACCATGCCCGCCGGTATTGACGACGGCATGAGCGTCCGCAGCGTGGGAGCCGGCGAGCCGGGTGTAAATGGCGGCGAACGCGGCGATCTGCTGGTGGAGGCTGTGGTTTCCAAACATCCGACATTTATCCGCAAGGATATGAATATATATTCCACCGTACCGATCTCCTTCGCGAGAGCGGCCCTGGGCGGAACCATTGTCATTAAGACGGTGGACGGACAGGTTGAGTATGACGTGAAGGCGGGAACCCAGACCGATACGAAGGTTCGTCTGAAGGGCAAGGGAGTGCCATCCGTCCGCAACAAGAATATCCGTGGCGACCATTATGTAACGCTGGTTGTGCAGGTGCCGGAACGGATGAACGAAGAGCAGCGTGAGGCTCTCCGCCGTTATGACGAGCTGATGACCGGAAAGGTCGCCAGAAACGATGATGGCGGCGGCAAGAAGAAACGGTTTTTCTGAGCGGCCTGAACGGCGCGGAATGTAACAGGAAAACAAAGAACCGCGGCAATGGGACAGACGATCATGTTGCCGTGGTTTCTTTTCTCTTTTTTCTTCTGACGCGGTTGATATGCCGCTCAAAATCCCCTTTGTCGATCAGTTCTGTCAGAACATACTGAATATACGTGGGGACCGTGCAGGAATAAAAGCCGAGCTTCTGCTCGAAGACGCCGACCAGGGATTCCGGCAGAACCATGTATCCTACCCGGAGAGCCGGGGAGATAGTCTGGGAAAATGTGTTCATGTAAACCACGTTGTCATCGGACGCGTGAGAGAACAATGTTTCCTCCGGCTTCTTGAGGATGGAGAATTCGGATTCAAAGTCATCTTCCACAATGAGGCGGCTGCCTTTTTTCGCCCAGCGCATGTATTCGTGGCGCTTGGAGGCGGAGGCGGATACGCCGCTTGGAAAGCTGCGGTAAGGAGAAATATGCAGGATATCGGCATGGCTTGCCCACAGGGCCGCGCTATCGATTCCATCGCAGCCGAGAGGGAGCATTTCGTAACGCACATCGGACGCTTCATAGACCTTTTGAATCTTCTGATAGGAAGGAAATTCTATGCCATAGATTTTGCCGCGTCCGAACAGCTGGACGATCATGCTGTACAGATATTCTGCGCCTGACCCAATGACGATCTGCTCTGCCCGGGCGGAGATGCCGCGGCTTCTCGCCAGGTATCTGCTTATGGCCTGCCGGAGTTCGGGACAGCCGGAATTAGGGGAGCGTTCAAGAATGGCTTCTCCAAAATCATTGATTGTGCTTCGCATGGTTTTGACCAGAACGGAAAAGGGAAATTCCTGCGCCGTCAGGGCGTGACCGGAAGCGGAGGAATATGTTCTGGACGCGGACATTATTTCAGAAGAAAAGGATTCCCTGCCGTCCGGCGGGAATGCAGCCGCTTCCGGCGAGACGATGAAACTGTCGTCTGTGCGGAAGATTACAAAATATCCGCTGCGCTCCCGGGATTCTGCATACCCCTCATCGCATAGAAGGGCGTAGGCATGTTCTGCCGTAACGATACTTATGCCGCATTCCTCGGCTATGGTTCTCTTAGAAGGAAGCTTCCCGTTGTAAGGATAAATTTCCCTGATAATATCGTCCCGAAGCTGCCTGTAAAGCTGCAGATATGCCGGGGCAGAATCGGATTTTTCAATAATATAGTTCATCTGATTATATAAAATTCTCCTGTTTTGTAATTATTATATATCCAGCTTAGTATACATGATTTTTCTGTAAAAATCAAGCGGAGCGGGAGTTCCGCTGTGAAATCTGTCGTTTTCAAATCCCTGTATTTGTAATAGAATAAACGTAAAAATCTGGTATTGTCGAAAGGATTGTCGGATGAATCATCGAATGGTTTCCAGGAAAAAACCGTGGAGAAAATTTAAGAAAAAGGGCTCGGCCGACAGACTGATACGGAAAGTCTGCTGTTCCATCCTGGTTTTGGAGGCTGCCGTTCTCATAAGCCGGAGCGGCCTGGGCGTGTTTACCGTGGAGCGAACGCAGCGGGAGTGGCTGAGTCCGGTGCCGGGAGGGCAGGCAGAAATGCTGCCTTCTGGTAATTGGCAGGGCGGTGGGTCGGCGGAATCGGACAGTGTGCAGAATCCGGACGAAAGCGCCGGCGTTCTGGAGAAGATCTTCGGGATACGTCTGCGGCTTCGGGACGGGGCTATTGAATTCTACCGGCAGGAGGATATTCGGGAAGAAGAAAACTGAGATGGCACGCGGGTTTATCGCATAGGGAGATGACGGGGATGAATAAGAAAAAAGCTATTGCCATTATTCCCCGGATATATTATAATAAAGCCCTGATTGCGGAGCGTGCAGGCGCTAAGTAGTCGGCTTTCATCTATGGTGCTGCCCGCGGAGCGGGCGTGGAAACTCAATAAAGGACAGGTGGATACACATGGAGAAAAAAGAACTGCTGTACGAGGGAAAGGCCAAGAAGGTTTACACAACGGAAGATCCGGATATGCTGATCGTATCCTACAAGGACGACGCGACCGCATTTGACGGTCAGAAAAGGGGAACTATCGTGGGCAAGGGCGCGATCAACAACCGCATGACCAACCACGTTTTTAAATTGTTTGAGGCGGAAGGCATCCCCACTCACTTTGTGGAGGAGCTGAATGATCGGGAGACTGTAGTGAAGAAGGTGGAGATCGTTCCCCTTGAGGTTATCATCCGCAATTTCTCTGCCGGAAGCTTCGCCAAGAAGCTGGGCATGGAGGAGGGCATCAAGCTTCTTCAGCCCACTCTGGAGTTCAGCTACAAGAACGACGATCTGCACGATCCGTTTATCAACGATTACTATGCTCTGGCTCTGGGGCTGGCTACCCAGGAGGAGATTGACGATATTACAAAATACGCGTTCAAGGTCAATGAGATCATGCGGAAGTATTTTGCCAGCCTGGGAATCGAACTGATCGATTTTAAAATCGAGTTTGGCCGCTATCACGGAAAGATCATACTGGCCGACGAGGTGTCTCCGGATACCTGCAGGCTGTGGGATATGGAGACCAGGGAGAAGCTGGACAAGGACCGTTTCCGCAGAGACCTGGGCAATGTAGAAGACGCTTACCAGGAAGTGTTCCGTCGTCTGGGAATCCAGTAAAAGGAAACGGCGTCGGCCGGGAGGTTTTCTATGAGTATCGTTAGCTACATGGAACCGGATATTGATGGAAAGCTCCACGAGGAATGTGGAGTCTTTGGCATGTACGATTTAGATGGTGGAGAGGTAGCCTCCACCATCTATTATGGTTTATTTGCCCTTCAGCACAGGGGGCAAATAAACCATAATAGATGGTGGA
>CANQBN010000229.1 GCA_947588855.1 uncultured Lachnospiraceae bacterium | reverse complement strand
TACGGCCGCATCGACTGGCTGGAGTCCAACAACGAGTACTGGCTGGAACGGGACGCCCGGTTCCGCACGGATTTCAACATCCAGAGCGGTTTCCAGGTTGGCGATATCTCCAGAATCAAATATAAATCCAAGATGAAGGAGTACTATAAGAAGGCCGGGATCCCCGTAGCCCGCTACCATATGGTAAATACCATCCAGGGCTGCCGCACCTTTATCAAGAAAGTAGGCTATCCGGTGGTAGCCAAGCCTGACAACGGCGTAGGCGCCTCTGACACCCACAAAATCGAGAATGAGGAAGATCTGCAGAAATTCTTTGACACCAAATTCCCGGATGTTCCCTACATCATGGAGGAGTTCGTTTACGGAGCCGTCAACTCCTACGACGCTATTATCGATTCCAACGGCGAGCCCATGTTTGAGACCGGCAACGTATCTCCTGTCTCCATCATGGACATCGTCAACAACGCAGACAACTCCGTCTATTATATTGTGAAGGATCTGCCGGAGGATACCCGGGCCGCCGGCCGGGCCGCTGTCAAGAGCTTCGGCGTAAAGAGCCGTTTCATTCACTTTGAGTTCTTCCGCCTCCAAAGAGATCAGGAGGGCCTGGGCAAGAAGGGCGACATCATGGCCCTGGAAGTGAACATGCGTCCCTGCGGCGGTTTCACTCCCGACATGATCAACTTTGCCCACTCTACCAATGTGTATAAGATCTGGGCGGACATGATTGCTTTCGACCGCTCCACCATGCCCGTAGGCAAGCATGCCTTCTGCGCCTTCGCCGGCCGCCGGGACGGCAAGAACTTCGTCATGAGCCATGAGGACATCATGGAAAAATACGGTGACAAGATGGTGATGGTAGACCGGATTCCCGATGCCCTCTCCGGCGCCATGGGCAATCAGATGTATCTGGTGCTGTGCGACAGCGAGGAAGAACTGAACAAATTCTACGCTGACGTTCTGGAATGCCGATAAATATGCGAAGGGGCTGTAGCATGCTGCAACAGCCCCTTCGTTTGCCTAGCTCTCCTGGCCTACCATCAGCCGGATGATCTCATTGTTGGTCTCCCGCATTCCCTCGTTGCCCAGACGGCCGATCCCGCGGATTGTCGATTCGATATCATTCATGACGATACCGTCGCCGCCCTTAAATTCCTGACCGTTCTTATACATGTTGTAGCCCAGAATCGCCGCATCCACGGAAGCCGCTATCTTGGCGGCGCAGGAGGCCTTCGCTCCATCGCAGACAATGCCCGATACGATTGCCAGCGCATTGACCACCGTATGAATCATCGCCTCATAATCGTCTCCGCAGAGATATACGATCCCTGCCCCCGCTCCTGCTCCCGCGCTGACTGCGCCGCAGTATGCGGAGAGAGTCCCGATTCCGGTCTTTTCATGGATCGCGACCAGATTGGACAGCACAAGAGCCCGGTACAGGGCTTCTTTTCCGCAGTGAAGCTCCTTGGCATACTCAATGACCGGCACAGAACAGGTAATTCCCTGATTGCCGCTTCCGGAATTAATGATAACCGGCAGCTCACAGCCGTTCATCCTGGCGTCGGAACCTGCCGCCGCCTTGGCTTTGGCACGGACGGTGATATCGTTGCCGTAGGTTCGGAGCAGGACGCTCCCGATATTGGCTCCGTAGTCTCCAAGCAGGCCTTCCTCGGAAATCGCCGTATTATAGCTGATCTGCCGCTCCAAAAGAGCCTTCACGTCTTCCACATTCACACTGTTGGCAAACTCCCAGATGTCCTTAATATTCAAGAGAGTTCTGTCCGCCCGGTCCGCATCCTCTTTCTCGCCATCCTCAAGAGGCTTCTCCAGAAGCACCCTTCCGTCTTTCTCTATCAGCACAATATTCGTATGATAATCGGCAATCCTTACCTTTGCGTAAGAATCGCCGCAGAATTCCGTCACAATGATATCAAACACATGACCGTAGTCAATATGCTCCACATCCACCTGGATATGTTCGAGAAACTCCCGCATCTCCGCTACCTTCACATCGCTGACATCGGCGATTACTTCCAGCTCCCGGTCTGGATCACCGGCGATAATTCCCGCCACTGCCGCAGCCGACATCCCTTTCAGATGTCCGGTATTTGGCACAATCACGCTCTTCACATTCTTGATAATGCTGCCGCTTACCTGAAGCTGCACCCGGTCCGGCAAGTGTCCCAGAATCTCTCTGGCCTTCGCAGCACCATAGGCAAGGGCAATGGGCTCCGTACAGCCCATTGCGGGAACCAGCTCTTCTTCAAGAATCTTCAGATAAGTCTGATAACGGATATCATTTCTGTCCATACAATGTCTCCTCTTTCGGTATCTTCTCCATAAGTCCAAGTTTCTTCATAATCCTGCCTTCATTGCCAGGAAATTCACCAGAAAGAATAAGCGGAAAACTACATTCCAGTTTCCCGCAATCATCTGTCTTACCGTTGCTCTTTCAGCCGGTTGATCACCATATCGTAACCATCGTTGCCGTAATTCAGCGACCGGTTCACGCGGCTGATAGTCGCCGTGGAAGCTCCGGTCTCCTCCGCAATCTCCAGATAGGTCTTCTTCTCCCGCAGCATCCTGGCCACTTCATATCTCTGAGAGAGAGACAGCAGCTCATTCACCGTACAGACATCCTCAAAAAAAGAATAACACTCCTCCGGGTTTTGCAATGTCAGAATCGCTTCAAACAAGTGATCCACGGCGTCCGTCTTAATCTTTTTATTCATTTCAAATCCCCTTCTGATGATAATAGATTTACTGTTTTCATCTTAGCACATTAACATACTAAAGTCCAGCAGTATTCTCTTACAAAAGCATGAATTTTTCAACAACAGCAGCTACACCATCATCATCATTGGAGAGGGTAACGTAATCGGCAGCCTCCTTCACCGGATCAAGGCCATTTTCCATAGCGACTCCCAGTCCGGCAAACCGTATCATGGAAATATCGTTATAAGCGTCGCCGCAAGCAATCACCTGCTCCCATCTCAGTCCCGTAAACTGCAGCAGCCGTTCAATGGAACTGGCCTTATCCACACCAGCCGGAAGCACTTCCAGGAAAAACGGATCCGAACGGTAGACGCTGAATCCCCCGCCCATAAAATCCCTCACCTCGGGCTCTATCTTCCCCAGATAGTCTCCTTCGCCGCAGATCAGGAATTTGGGAACCGGGAAGGTTACATAATCTTGCATCGCCTCTATGCTTTCCATCACATGAACGGACAAATTGTTATTTCTGGCCTCAAACTGAGAATGAGGGCAGGCTGGATTGGTAATGATCGCGCTCTGGCCTTCATAGGTGACCAGATTAACCGCATAAGTCTTTGCCAGCCCGATGATCCTCCGGTTGCTTTCCACCGGCAGCATACGCCGGAAAATTTCCTGGCCGGTACGGCAGTCGATCATGATACCTCCGTTAAAGGGAAGCATATAACCGCCGAGCTTCTCCAGCTGAAGTTCCCTGGCCACAGGCCAGACACCGTAGGGCGTGCGCCCTGAGGCCAGCACTACGATCTTTCCCTGCCTTTGTACCTCCAGCAGGGCATCCCTGGTCCGGGGCGTTATGATTTTATCGCTGTTAGTCAGGGTGCCATCCAGATCCAGCACAATCATCTGATAATCCATGATGTAACCTTTCTATAAGCCTCCGCAACAAACCTGTTCTTGGATTTTACTATTTTGATTCCAAATCGCCGCTTCAAATCAGGCTGCAACTGCACAAATCACCGCCTGAATCGAGCTGCGTCTGCATAAATCGCCTCTATCAATCAGGTCAGCAGCGTCAGCACAATGGACGGAATCAGGAATATAAGCCCGGATATCACGCTGGACGCCAGCCGGCAGGCCGTCCGCTCTTCCGGCTCCATCTCCTCATCCGTTGTGATATGTTCATCCACAAAATCCACCATATCCGTATAGCTTCTGACCACCGGCTTCTTCTTCCGTTCCTCCAACAGGTGATGAATCTTCATATTGTCCAGCTTTAGGTAAGAAAACCAGGCCAGCGCCAGAAGACAGACGCCCACGAACAGGCCCCCATCCCGGAAAGCCACCAAAAGCCCCCTGCGGTTGATATACCGGTTCCACAAAAGAATAACCGTAAGCGCCACGGAAATCTTGGTAATGCATTTGTAAAGGATAGAACGGAACATATAAGGCTGATACAACGCCAGTATTTTCTTCATAAACAATCCTTTCGGCAGAAAGAGACTGCCGCATAAAACTGCGGCAGTCCCTGTTTTACGTCAGTATGCGAGCAGAGCGCCAGTGACGCTCTGCCCGTATTCTTCTGCTGCATTGCTGCCGTCTGCTTCTCGGCACGTCTACTTTGCGCTGCCGTCTGCTTCTCGGCACATCTACTTCGCGTTGTCAATCTCCTTGCGGTAGCCTTCCAGCTCCTTCTGGTTGCCCCAGACGAAATGCCCCGGAAGAATCTCCTCCCACACCGGGCCGTCCTTGCTGTAATCATGGACGGACGGATCGTAAACCAGGAGCTTTTTGTTCTTCTCCAGCTCCGGATCCGGAATGGGCACCGCGGAAAGCAGCGCCTTGGTGTAAGGATGGAGGGGGTGAAGGAACAGCTCCTCCGCCTCGGCCAGCTCCAC
>CANQBN010000228.1 GCA_947588855.1 uncultured Lachnospiraceae bacterium | reverse complement strand
CCGTACAGGGCACCGTCGTCTACCGTCATGTTCAATCCATCCAGGGCTACTGTGCGGCCAAACATCTTTTTCAGATTTTCAATCTTCAGCATCAGTATTCCCTCCCCACGATATTCAGCATCGGAAGCAGTACATTCCAATTGTACTGGTTTACATCCGAATACACATACCGGATCGTAATCGTATTGCCCGGAGACAGATAGCCAACCAATTCATAATCCTCGTACTCCCGCTTCTGGGGATCCATCTCATCATATGTCTCCATATTATAGTTATAAAAATAAATGCTGCCTTTAAAAAGGGCCAAATCATCATTGGAATCGATCTGCTCATCTGTGAATACATCAGATACATAATCAAAAATCAACTTCTCGATGGCAACATCATTACCCAGGGAATACTCTAAAGTCACCGGGTCTATTCCATAAAGCGAGTTGGATTTCTGATCATAACTGCCGCTGAGCACTTTCGGCGTTTTTACCAGGGCAGACCGATACAGAATCTCCTCATCACCGGAATAAACCGACACCGACGACGAAACCACAGTAATGCCTTCCACTGTACCTGCCTTTAAAAGGCCATCGCTGTCATTTCTCTTCTTCATTACACCCAGTACCCTGGCCCTCGGCGTAATATAATACGGCATATGGTTATCCAGATAAAATTTCAGTAAATTCGTCTTTTCCGACGCATCTACATAATCTTCGTCGCTGATATCTGTCCGCTCAAAACCGCTCTCGCCGGACAGATAAGCCGCCACCTGATAAGAATAATTCCACGGATACTCCACCTCTTCAAGCTGACTGATATCTACTGTTTGTCCTGGCTCCATATCTCCCATACAAATCAGCTTGTTATTGAACAACAGCGCGCAGTTCTCCACTGCCTCCGCAAAATCATTGGTAATACTGCCGGATAATTTTCCATCGTCGACTTCCAGCTCTCCATAAAAGCCGATTCCATCCACATTATCCGTTACCTTATTCAGCTGAAAATATCTGGGTTCAAACGCCGGCACGTCCTGTATGGCAATAACAGTCTGATTTTCCTGACGGCTAATCTTCACTCTTCCTTCCTCGCTTCCCGTAAAACCGGGAATGTTGGTATTTTCACTGTAAAAACTCCTCGTAATCGGCTTTATCGCATAATCCGGCGATAAATATGCCTCATAAGGCTGATTATATGGGGCTCGAATGTTCATGTAAGAAGTCTCGCTGACCGTATCATACGAAACATCCATAAATTTCGCGTACGTGTAGAATGTATCTGTAAATCTAGTACCGCTGCTCATAAAATAAATAATCGCTGTAAAAAACAGAGACAAAACCACTACTCCCACCCTGTAAAATTCCGTAAAATCCCGCTGTTTCAGAAATACATACCAAACCAGGCCGGCCAGAAGGATATAAATAACAATCTCAAGGGCATACAAACCAAAGTTAGGAAGTCTGCGGACGTTTCCCGTATTGATCATATCACGGACCGACCAATACTGATTGGAATTACCGCTGTACACCGCCTGAGACAATTCTCCGATCTTTGCCTCTCCGAGGATCCCCGTCAAAACTTCGTCCAGATAAGAAGGATTCAACCTGCAGAAATCTCCAATATCAACAAAATCATAGGCAGCCACCGCAACGGTCCCTTTCCCATAAGGTACCGCCGCCACCAGAGTCTGCTCCTCATCAGCCAATATCACATCTCCGCCAGATAAGGAAAAATCCACACAAGGCAGGGTAAGCGTGGCGTCTGACGGATTATTCCGGGCATAGGCTGTTCCCATATCCACGTCCTTTTCTCTGGGCGGATTATAAGATTCCTCGAGCAGCTCCGGGGCAAATCTCCCCAGAGTATCGTCCGCCCTCATCCCGGTTCCGAGAATCATGGTTCCGCCGCTGCGGACCCATTGAACCAGCACACGGCTCTGATCGGAAGACAAATCACGAATCCGGAAGTCAGTGATTAAAATTACATCCATCACATCAAGACCCATTTCATCCTCTGGAAATGTGTCCGCACTAAAATTAACCACTCGGGTCTTCATCATATTATAATCAATATTCAAATCATTCCAGGCAGTCAGTCTGTCCGGTTTATCACTCAAAATTCCAATAAAAAGCTCCGGCGCTTCCAGACTGAAGTCCATTCTTATTCTTTTATGAATAATCTGCTTTCCTGAAGCGTCCGTCAAACTGATGAACATCTGATCCGCGCGATTTCCCATAGGCACATAAACACGTTTTTCTGCTTTCTCGCCTGCGGAAACGCCTGCCGGATACTGGTACTGATATATATCGTAATCTGACTCCATAGTCAGAATCTCCATAGTACCTTCAAAATCGGAACCGCCCGTATTTTCCAGGAACACATCTACAGGCACATAACGGCCTCCCTTTGCATGGTTCTCATATCCATACGTCACATCCATTAAAATATGGTTTTCCGTTATGCCGCTTCGATCAGTATCCGAATCAGCAGAGGGCTCCGCCGCCTGCGCCGTCAAAACGACAAACAGGGCCAGCATACAAAGCAGCGGCCCTACAATCCATCTACATTTCATATTCATGATACTCTCCCAGGTTTCCAAAATATTCCCTGTTAATATCAAAATTCACCTGAAGCTTCACAGTAAACACAGTTCCGTTCAGATCGCTGGCCACGCTGATGGTGCCTCCATGCATATCCACAATATTCTTAGCGATTGCCAAACCCAGACCGGTACCGCCGGTATTGGCAGAACGGGATTGTTCTACCCGATAAAACTTATTAAACAAAAGGGGCAGCTCCTCCTTGGGAATTACATAGCCATAGTTCGTCACCGATACCGTAACATAATCCGCATCGGCGTGAACCTTCACCAAAATCTTCTTGCCCTCAGCGCCATATTTGATGGCATTGCCCAACAGATTGTCAAACAACCGGGCCAGAAGATTGCCGTCAGCAGTAATGACCTGAGTGGGCACATTGCTCTGAAGCTCATAAGACAGATTTTTTTCCATAAAATTGGGATAAAATTCCTCCAGAAGCTGGCTTAGAAGCTTGATAATATCTACTTTTGACACCCGCATGGAAATCTTGCCGTAATTAAGTTTTGTAAATCCAAACAGATCCTCTATCAGTTTTTGAAGTCTTTTTGCCTTAGTGTAAGTGATGCCTATGTATTTCTCCTGAAGTTCCGGAGCCATCTGCACAGATCCGGATAAAAGCTCCAGATAACCTATAATGGAAGTCAGCGGTGTCCGCAGATCATGGGCCACATTGGTAATCAGTTCATTCTTGGTCCTCTCGGATTCCCTCTCCCGATCCATCAGCTCGCGGATTTCACCTACCATCATATTCAAATTCGCGGCCATACTGGAAAACTCGTCATCGCCCACCACTTCCACACTGGTATTCAGGTCTCCCGCCGCGATATTCTGCATGGCGGCGGAAATTTTGGTGATATAAGCCATAGACTCTCTCTGCAGCAAAAGAAATGCCACCGTAAACACGGCAATCCCAACCAACAGATAAAATATGACAATAAGAGCCTTCGGCTGATAAAACATAGCGGCCAGGCTCCTCTCATGTCCGTTCTCAACTGCATAGCGGCCCACCATGGTAAGGTTGGTCACTAAAAACACCTCCACCAGGCAGGCCAATATCGCGCTGTATATGATATTTGTAATAACCCGCGTGTGGTAGCGGTAACTCATATCATTTTTCAATTTTGTATCCTACCCCCCACACTGTGGTGATTATCTTATTCTCTCTGGTATCTTCTTTCATCTTCCCGCGAAGTCGCCGAATATGTACCATAACCGTATTATTGGCCTCATATACTTTCTCGTTCCATACCCGTTCAAAAATCTCATCCGTACTAAAAACCTTTCCTGGATTGGATGCCAGCAGATAAAGGATATCAAACTCAATAGGTGTCAGTTTAATCTCCTCATCAAAAACGGTTACCTTATGATTATCCTTATTGATAACCAGACCCTTGATAGCAATCTCATTCTTATCTCTCTCTCTGGAACTGCTGTTAGGATTCAACTGGGTATAGCGTCTCAGTTGAGACTTGACCCTGGCTGTCAGCTCCAGAGGATTGAATGGCTTCACCACATAATCATCCGCTCCGGTTCCCAGACCCAGGATCTTGTCAAGATCCGTAGAACGGGCGCTCAACATGATGATGGGGATATTGTTAGTCTCCCGGATCTTCTTGCACATCTCCAGTCCATCCATCCCCGGCATCATAATATCCAGAAGCACAAGATGGATATCCTCTCTGTCCAGAATATCCAGACCCTCCTGTGCATTGTTGGCCTTAAATACCTTATATCCATCGCTGACCAGATAAATCTCCACCAGGTCAGCAATCTCTTTCTCGTCGTCCACTACCAGAATGTTGATCTGTGACACTTCAGCTTCCTCCTTCGTTCCTTATCCTTTTAATTAATATGCTCTGCCGTATGAAAATAAACTTTCTCAATATTCCAAAAATAATCTCTGAAATTTATTATAACATATAATATATGATTTTGCCTTACTTTTTCATTACCAATCTTTTAAAAGTATTTTCCTGAACTGGAAGATTTGGCACCGCGCCACTCCTGTTGCTGATCTGTCATACCTTCCTCCCTGTTATGAAGTGACTTTTGTCAAGAGGTAAATTTGCATTCCACAAACTTTTTCTTTTCCCCTGACAAACCTC
>CANQBN010000227.1 GCA_947588855.1 uncultured Lachnospiraceae bacterium | reverse complement strand
TCAGAACAAGTTCAATTTTCGCAGTAACCGTGTCTACTGCATCGACAATATAATCATACTCATGAAAAGGGAATTCATCTGCGTTTTCGGGCAGGAAGAAACACTTATATATGTTTACATGCGCATCCGGATTGATTTCCAGTATCCGGTCTTTCATCACTTCTGCCTTATATTTTCCTACCGTCTTTCGCGTGGCAATAATCTGACGGTTCAGATTTGTCAGGCAGACCTTATCATCATCAATCAAATCAAATGCCCCGACTCCGCTTCGCACAAGAGCTTCACAGACATATCCCCCTACCCCTCCGATTCCAAAAACCGCGACTCTTGAACCAGATAATTTCTCCATTGCTTCTTTTCCAAGCAATAATTCTGTTCTTGAAAACTGCGTCAGCATCTGTGCATCTCCTCTTACAGCGAAAACAGCGCATGGTATACACCCGCATGTTATTTTTATTTCCTACCAGACTAATAGGCTTTATTATATATATGAGACAGGTTTTTGTCAATTAGTTTTTTGAATCTCCTCTATCCGGTTTTCATGGCCGGCAAGATACTGAATTGTCTTCTGGTCAACGGATGCATAAATCAGATAGGCTTTGTGTGAATCCGACTTTTCAAAATGAAGGAATCGCTGAATCTACACTTATAGTATTCCCCGCGTCAGTTTGACAGATTGTTCCAAACAAATACTGCAAGCGGAAAATCGCGATACCGCTCTTCACCCAACACCCGATCAATCATTACTGTATTTTGAATGGTGGACAAATAATGGAAACGACAGCAATTTGTGCGGTCACGCCTGTGACCAGGCCCAAAAGGAGACTCATCTATCCGCCGTCACACTTGCCATGAGGCCTCCTCCTTTTATTTTTTCACCGGCGAACCGCCGAATACCTCAGAAGTGCGGACTTTATCAAGCTGCGCGGCGATGTTCGCTGCTTCCTCCGCAGACAGTATAATATTGCCTGCCTCGAAAACAAACTGATTTTTCAAAAGCAAATAAGATGCCATGTCACGGTTTACAAAAGTGTAAGCTCCATAAATTGACACAGCGATGACAACTACCCATAAAATGGTGGCGCCACTTTTCTTTCCGGCGCAGTGTACTCCAACATGATTACCCACATGAATGGACATCAAGATAAATCCCCAATGAGCCAGGAGCAGATGGATTGTCCGTGTAAAGGACATACCGCCGACGCCGGAAAAGTGGAATATATGCTTCGACATCAAAATTCCGCTGACCGGTTGCAAAACCATAATAATCAGAAGAAGAATATTGACACTGGTGATATAGATTAGCAGCGGCGTATAGCGCCCTTTGAAAAGTGTTCTCAACCATGCCGGATTCATAATATGGTGCAGAATAAACAGCAGGAGCATGGTAAGCCCCAGCCATTCATGCGTCGTCTCTCCAATGAGTGAATACGCCATGAGCAGGGGAAGGAGAATGAGCATGGCCGTATCTACAATGATTTTGATAATCTTTTTAGTTTTCATCTTTTTTCGCCTGACTGAATCCCCCCATATCATTTACCAAGGCTGCCTGTCCGACAGTTTATGATTTAGCGTATTCGATGTCCGACAGCCATTTTGTCACGCTTCTCTACGGAAGAACGAAGTCACCTCCCGGACCAGAGGGCCGGTCTTGAGATCTAGGGTGCGGCGGTAGCCCTCCATGCCCCCTGAGTCAGATCGAACCGGCAGCCGTTGAGGGTCAGCCCGATATTGGTCACATCGGCGGCGTTGGGCAGCTCAGTAACCTCCTCGGGGGAAAGCGGTCAAAGGTGCCGGCCACAGCCAAAGCTGCAGCCGGCCCTTTAAAATTATTTCTTCTTTTCTCCCCAGCCAGGGGCAAAAATGGTTTTGTCCACGATGAAAATGATGACCATGGACACACCGCCGGTGACGACGGTGGTGACGATGCTGCTCACGGTATTTCGCAGTGCTTCGTTGGTGATGAGAGCCACGGTAACGGGGTTCCAGATACAGGTGAACAGGTTCATCACCAGGAACACCACAATCGTGGCGATGCCGTGGCAGATGACCTGCGGCACCACAGGGCCGTGGCTTTTGAAGGTCACGTTGCGCTGAAGGGGGAAGTTGATACACTCACCGAATACGATGGCCGTCAGGTTGGCCAGAGTGAAGGCCAGGCCGCTGCTCACCAGGTAGCCGCTGCCGTCGGAGGCCATCTCCAGGGCATTGCCGATGATGGACAGCTTAAAGTTCACGCCGAACAGACTCACCGGGATGCCGGGGAACAGCCATTCGGTATCGCCTACCATGCCATGGAACAGGCTGGGCAGGAAAATCAGCAGCAGCGCCTTGATGGCGGTAACCACATAGCTGAAAATCAGGAACAGCCCGCCTTCCCGGATCCACTGGGCTGCTTTGGGATGTTTTTCCATCCATTCTTTCATAGGGTTTACTCTCCTTTATTCCATGGAATTGGCTTTCTTCTGCACCTTACGCTGTTTGAAGAAGCCGCTGATGACACCGCCCACACCGCTGAAGAAGTGGCCATTGCAGATTTTCAGGATATCCTCACACATCGCCTGGCTGCACATGCCGCCGGCCATTTTGCCGATGGCCCGGAAGGGCATGTTGTAAATGAAAGTAATGTTCAGGTCAGGTGTGCCTTTGGCGATGCTCTTGTTGAGCATATTGGTCATGACCTTGTAGACCTGCCGCGCCGGCCAGCTCTTGGCGTAATAGAGCTGACAGATGGCGTCGTTCATCTGGAGGGTGCCGCTCCAACTCCCGTCGGGGATTTTGTGCCCCAACAGGGCCTCGAACTCGGCGTCAGGCACGTTCTTGATCTGCCCGGAAGCGTAGCTGGGCAGTTTGCTCATATCGTAAGGGACGGGGGCGCTGGTACCCTTCACAGTGACGGTGCCAGACAGCCTGATGTCGGCCACGGAAGCGCCGATTAGGATGTCATACTCGCCGCCATCGATCTCGAATCTATCGGTTTTGACGTTGAAGTACCGGAACGCCTTGTCGTCCAGCTTGATGGTAACGGTTCTGGACTCGCCAGCCTTGAGGAACACCTTGGCGAAGCCCTTCAGTTCCTTGGCGGGACGGTAAATCGTTGGCTTCCTGGCGCTTACATACAGCTGGGCCACCTCGGCGCCGTCCATGCTGCCAGTGTTCTTGATGGTGAACGTCGCTTCCTTATCCGTGACTTTAAGGCTGCTGTACTCGAAGGTGGTGTAACTGAGACCGAAGCCAAAGGGGAAGGTGACAGGGACTTTCTCCGTCTCGAAATAACGGTAGCCGATGTACAGGCCTTCCCGGTATTCCACGGTCCGCTGCTTGGCAGGGAAGTAGGGCGCAGAAGGTACATCCTCGTATTTGACGGGGTAAGTCTCGCTGAGCTTGCCGGAGGGATTGACCTCGCCGAGGATGACTTTCAGCACGGCGGACGCTCCGGCCTGGCCGCAGAGATAACCGTGGACCATAGCTTGACATTTGTCCAGCCAGGGCATTTCCACGGAAGAACCTGCAGACATGACGACGATGACGTTCTTGTTGACAACGGCGACAGCTTCCAGAAGATCGATTTGGCTCTGGGGCAGTTTCATATGTGCGCGGTCAAGGCCCTCTGATTCGCTGATCTCATCAAGGCCGATGTACAGCAGCACATAGTCGGCCTTCTTTGCCAGCTCTACGGCCTTGGCCTGCATGGCGGAATCACCCGCGCCGGAGCGGGGATAGCCAGCCTCAAAGCCCACCACATCCAGGTCGAAATTCTTGATGACGTCCATAGTATGATCAAGCTTGGTGCAGTTGACCACGGAAGAGCCCGCACCCTGGTAACGAGCCTTTTGGGCGAACTCGCCGATAACAGCCACCTTAGAACCCTTCTTCAAGGGGAGAATACCGCCGTTGTTTTTCAAAAGGACGATAGACTGCTCACTTGCCTTCATGGCCATAGCGTGATGGACGTCCACATCGAAGGGCTTGCCCTTAAGCGGATCCACGGCGGCGCGGGTGGCGAGCACGATATCCAGCAGCTCATCAACGCGGCGGTCTACCATTTCCTCGCCGAGCTTGCCCGCCTTGACGGCAGCGATCAGTTCTTCATCAGAGTCACCGCCGGTGGAGGGCATCTCGAGATGGGAACCGGCAGCCACACCGGCCACATGGTTGTTGGACGCGCCCCAGTCGGAGACTACGAAGCCGTCAAAGCCCCACTGATCCCGGAGGATCTCCTGCAGCAGGTGCTCGTTCTCGTTGGCATAAGTGCCGTTAATCATGTTGTAGGAGGACATGATGCTCTTGGGATGGGCCTCGGTGACGGCGATCTCGAAACCGGTGAGGTAAATCTCACGGAGGGTCCGCTCGTCCACCACGGAATCGCTGGCCATACGGCGAAGCTCGGTATTGTTGGCAGCGAAGTGCTTGGGACAGGCGGAAACGCCGTTTTCCTGGATACCCCAGATATACCCGGCGGCCATTTTGCCGGCCAGATAGGGATCCTCGCAGAAATACTCGAAATTCCGGCCGCAGAGCGGACTGCGCTTCATATTGAGGCCTGGCCCCAGCAGAACGCACACATCCTGGGAGGCGGCCTCCTCGCCCAGGCAGCGCCCAATCTCCTCACCCAGGGAAGGATCCCAGGAGTTGGCGATGGTGGCGGCGGTGGGGAAACAGGTGGCGGGAACGGAGCCGTTGAGGCCCAGCTGATCC
>CANQBN010000226.1 GCA_947588855.1 uncultured Lachnospiraceae bacterium | reverse complement strand
ATACTCGAAAACAGAACTTGGAACGTTGGACACGGGAGCGGCGGTGTACCGCTATACCCTGACCAACAAAAAAGGCGTGTCCGCTTCTTTTACGAATCTGGGCGGCATCTGGCTGACCATGGTGGTGCCGGACCGGGAAGGGGAGCCGGCTGACGTGCTGCTGGGAGCGGACAATGTGCCGGTACTTCTGAATAATCCGGGACACATGGGAGAGCCCATAGGCCGCAATGCCAACCGGATCGCAGGCGGCGCTTTTACGCTGAACGGTGTTACCTATCTGCTGGACCACAACAACGGAGCGAACAACATTCACAGCGGACTGGATTATTATCGGAATCGGATCTTTGACACAGCTGTGGAGGAGACGGCAGAGGGAACGAAGATTACATTTTCCCTGTTCAGCCCGGATGGGGATCAGGGATATCCCGGCAACGCCAATGTGGCGGTTTCCTACACGCTGACAGAGGACTGCGGCGTAAGGATTGATTACCGCATGACGGCGGACGCGGACACCATCGCCAATTTCACCAACCACGCCTATTTTAATCTGGCAGGCCATGACAGCGGCGACGTTCTGGAACAGAAGCTGTGGCTGAATGCGGACACCTTTACTCCCGCGGATGAGACATCCATTCCTACGGGAGAGATTCTGCCGGTGAAGGGAACGCCCTTTGATTTTACAGTGATGAAGACCATTGGGCAGGACATTCACGCGGATTATGAGCAGACGAAGATGACCGGCGGATACGACCATAACCTGTGCTTAAATCATGAGAAGGGACAGCTGTCTCTGATCGCCAAAGCCTGGGATGAGAAGAGCGGCCGCACCATGGAGGTCTATACGGATCTGCCTGCCGTGCAGTTCTATACGGCCAATTCCCTGGAGACCGACCGGGGCAAAGGCGGAGCCCGCTACGGCCATCACTCCGGTTTTTGTCTGGAGACCCAGTATGTGCCGGATGCCATCAATCAGCCGAAGTTTGATTCTCCGGTGCTGAAGGCAGGAGATACCTACGCCACTACAACCATTTACAAATTCGGAGTCGAGTAATCCATGCCAAAATCCTTATTTATTGCGGAAAAACCCAGCGTGGCCCAGCAGTTTGCGGCTGCGCTGAAAAAGAACTGGAAACGGGGCGATGGTTATCAGGAGGCTGACGATGCTGTCGTGACCTGGTGCGTGGGGCATCTGGTGGCGTTGAGCTATCCGGAGGCGTATGATCCCAAATACAAGCGCTGGAGCCTGCAGACGCTGCCCTTTCTTCCCAGGGAATTCAAGTATCAGGTCATTGACAGCGTATCCAAACAGTTTGCCATTGTCAGCCGCCTGCTGAACCGGCCGGATGTGGATGTAATCTATATCTGCACCGACTCCGGACGGGAGGGCGAATACATCTACCGTTTGGTGGACCAGATGGCCGGTGTGAAGGACAAGATCAGGAAACGGGTCTGGATTGATTCCCAGACGGAGGAGGAGATTCTTCGGGGGATCCGGGAGGCGAAAGACTGGACGGAATACGATAATCTGTCGGCCTCCGCCTATCTGCGGGCCAAGGAAGATTATCTGATGGGAATCAATTTTTCCCGGGTGCTGACCCTGAAATACGGCAATGTCATTTCGTCTTATCTGAAGAGGGACCGAACGGTGTTGAGCGTGGGCCGGGTCATGACCTGCGTGCTGGGTATGGTGGTGCGTCGGGAGCGGGAGATTCGGGAGTTCGTGAAGACGCCTTTTTACCGGGTGATTGGAACCTTCCAAAGCGGTGGATTTGCGTTTGACGGAGAGTGGAAATGCGTAGAAGGTTCCCGGTACTTCGGGACGCCTGCCCTCTATAAGGAGAACGGATTTAAGGAGAGGAAGACGGCGGAGGAACTGATCGCGTATCTGACGGATAGGGATGCGAACGGCAGTGCCGACGGCGCCGCTGCGGGATTTGAAGATAACGTCGGCGGAGAGGCGGCCGGAGATGCCGGCGTACTGACAGCGGCAGTCGCTTCTGTGGAGCGAAAGAAAGAGACCAAGAATCCGCCCTTGCTTTACAACCTGGCGGAACTACAGAACGACTGCTCCCGGTTGTTCAAGATCAGTCCGGACGCGACGCTGCAGGTGGTGCAGGAGCTTTATGAGAAGAAGCTGGTCACTTATCCAAGAACCGACGCCAGAGTACTTTCCACGGCGGTCGCCAGGGAGATTCACAAGAATATCGGTGGTCTGAGACAGTTTGGACCGGTGCAGGAGTTTGCCCAGGAAGTGCTGGAATCCGGCACTTATAAGAAGATTGCAAAATCCAGATATGTCAACGACAAACAGATCACAGACCATTACGCCATTATTCCCACAGGCCAGGGCTTTGGGGCACTGGCAGGCCTGAAGCCTCTTTCGGCAAAGATTTATCAGCTGATTGCCAGACGGTTTCTGAGCATTTTCTACCCGCCGGCCGTGTATCAGAAGACGACGCTGGAGCTGGTTCGGAAGGAAGAGCATTTCTTTGCCAGCTTCCGTGTTCTGACGGAGCAGGGATATCTTAAGGTGGCGGATGTGACAGCCGGAAGAAAGAAGGAAGCGGAGGCAGGCAGTCCGGAGACGGTTCGAGCAGAAGGCAGCGTCCGGAAGAATGTCCTCCCGGAGGAGGGGAATCCGGAGACCGCCGGTTCTGAGTCTGGAAATCCGGAGAGCGACGGCGATTCGGAAAAGAACCGGAAAGATCTGGAGAATCCGGAGTTTCTGAAGATGCTGGCCGGTCTCCGGAAAGGCAGCAGGCTGGGGTTGGAAGGATTCGAGATCAAGGAGGGAGAGACCTCGCCGCCGAAGCGGTACACCTCCGGTTCCATGATTCTTGCCATGGAAAACGCGGGGCAGCTCATCGAAGATGAGGAACTGCGGGCCCAGATTAAAGGAAGCGGTATCGGGACAAGTGCTACCAGGGCGGAGATTCTGAAGAAGCTGGTGAATATAAAATACCTGGCGCTGAACGCCAAAACCCAGGTGATTGCCCCGACGCTTCTGGGAGAGATTGTCTTTGAGGTGGTGCTGGCTTCCATGAAGCAGCTTCTGAACCCGGAGCTGACGGCCAGCTGGGAGAAAGGGCTGACCTACGTGGCGGAGGGAACCATCACGCCGGAAGAATATATGACGAAACTGGAGAATTTCGTGGCCGGACGAACCAACAATGTAATCCGGCTGAACAATCAGTATCAGCTGCGCGCCAGCTTTGACGCGGCCGCGGCAAATTACAGAAGCGGCGGCCGGAGCGCCGGAGGCGGAGGAGAAAGAAGCGGCGGCCGGAGCGCCGGGAACGCGGAGAAGAACGGTCGGAATGAAGGAAATAGCGGGAAGGCTGCGGCAGGGAGAGGCAGAAGAGCGGCAGCTTCTCACCGCGCTGAGAAAGGAGATTCGCAATGAGCAGTTATAATATCCTGGATTACGGAGCAGCAGGAGACGGAAGGACCAACGACGGACCGGCCATACAGAGGGCCATTGACGCCTGCCATGAAGCAGGAGGCGGTCGGGTCCTGGTGCCTGCCGGGACTTACAAATCCGGTTCCATTGTGCTGAAATCCCATGTGGAATTTCACCTGGAGACGGGGGCGGTAATCCGCGGAAGCGAGAAGCTGGAGGATTACCATGTCCTGGATACCGGCGGCGAGAATCAGATGGCCCAGCGGCCTGCCGGTGTGCCGTCTTACATTAACAGCGAGTACCATGGAGCGCCCTTCCAGTACTTTGTCTTTGCAAAAGACGGAGAAGATATTCAGATCACCGGGCACGGAGCCATTGACGGCAACGAAAAGATGTATCACGCCCAGGAGGGCCGATACCATATTGAGGGACAGTTCTATCCCCGGATTCCGGTAGTTCTCATTGAACATGTGCAGCACCTGACAGTGAAAGAGGTGACCCTGACCGGAAGCGCTTTCTGGACTCTGCACATGATCGGCTGCGAGGATGTGCTGGTGGATGGAATCCGGATTCTCAACAGCCTTGTCATGGCCAACTCCGACGGTATCGATCCGGACCACTGCAGAAATGTACGGATTGTCAACTGTCATATTGAGTGCGCCGACGACTGCATCTGCCTGAAAAATACGAAAAGCTATGAGAAATACGGAAGCTGCGAGAACATCGTGATTTCCGGTTGCACCCTGATCACCACCAGCGCGGCCATCAAGTTCGGTTCTGAGAGTGAAAGTGATTTCCGCAATGTGGTGGTGGACAACTGTATCATCACCCGCTCCAACCGGGGCTTTGCCATTCAGCTGCGGGATAAGGGTAATATCGAGCATGTGTTGGTATCCAATCTGATCATGGAGACGCGGCGCTTTTCCGAGGAATGGTGGGGCCGAGGCGAACCCATTTATATTACCGCTCACAATCGGAAGACCGGCGTAGTGGCCGGACAGATCCGCGACGTACAGCTCCGCAATATTGTCTGCACTGGGGAAAATGGTATTTTTATCCGGGGCAGCGAGGGCCATATTCTGAAGGACATTTCTCTGGAGAATATTTCCGTGAACCTGAAGAAGACCTCCAAATGGCCGACAGACAGCTATGATCTGCGCCCATTTGAGGGCGACGGAGTGCTGCGCTCCAAAATCTATGGGCTGTACGCGGAAAAGGCGGACGGTCTGAGGCTGAATGGTGTCCGCTTCAGCTGTGACGAGTCCATGGAGCATTTCCATGGCGGCGAGACGCATTATGATCAGGTGAGCAATCTGCAGGAAGACTGAGACAGACGGCAGCTGACTGAG
>CANQBN010000225.1 GCA_947588855.1 uncultured Lachnospiraceae bacterium | reverse complement strand
ACCAACGCCAGCAGCTTCTCCTGGCCCTGGACAATACAATCGCGGGTATTCACAGAAACTATATTTCCGCTCTCCACATTGCCTTCCCCGTCCGGAACCTGCAGACGTTCCACGGCGAGCCAGGAGCCCACGTCGTCCCATCCGAAGGTCCCGGGCAGGATGTAGATGTCATCCGCCTTCTCCATGACCCCATAGTCAATGGACTGGGACTCAAAAGCGGCAAACTCCCGCTCCAGGGTTTCTTCCTCCGCCGGGGTTCCAACCGCATAACGGATGCGCATAAGCCCCTCATATGTCCGCGGCATGAACTTCTCCATACTGCTTAAGATGGAGGATGTCTTCCAGATAAACTGCCCGCTGTTCCACAGATACCGTCCCTCCGCCAGGTAACGCTTTGCTGTCTCCAGCTCAGGCTTCTCCACAAAACAGTCAACTTTGTAAGCCTGCCCTTGTTTTGACGCAGGGTCAAAACGGATATAACCGTATCCGGTCTCCGGATAGGCCGGCTGAATGCCGATGGTGACCAGATTGCTGTCCTTCTCCGCCACACTGCAGGCCGCCCTCAGAGTGTCCAGGT
This sequence comes from uncultured Lachnospiraceae bacterium, assembly GCA_947588855.1. Classification (GTDB taxonomy): domain Bacteria; phylum Bacillota; class Clostridia; order Lachnospirales; family Lachnospiraceae; genus UBA3402. The sequence continues at coordinate 4,187 of CANQBN010000225.1, read as the reverse complement.
ACAAATCTCTGTGAGTGATCTGATGGTCAGACGGCAGCACGATCATCAGGGCGTCCCCGTATCTTTTGGAAATAAAAGCGGCCCCCATGCCGATGCAGGGCGCCGTATTGCGGCCGATAGGCTCGCATAAAATATTCTGTTGGGGAAGCCCGGGAATCTGTTCCTGAACCAGAGACTTATATGCCTTATTTGTCGCAATGTAGATATCCTCCAGCCGGACAAGCGGCAGCATCCGCTCCACGGTCAGCTGGATCATCGTTTTCCCGTCGCCGGTCAGCGACAGAAATTGCTTCGGCAGGCTCCTGCGGCTCCTGGGCCAGAAGCGCTCGCCATGGCCTCCGGCCATGATCAGGGCAGTCGTCCGCATCATATATCAGTCCTCCATTCTATCCTTTTAACGTATTTTTTCCACATAAATAAATCCTTCACCGTTTCGATGAAGGATCTATTCTCAAATATTCAAAATGTTGGGCAAAATGCCCCCTATGATGCATGGCAGCACATCCGATTATGCCCCCAACACCACCTTACAACGTTTCCTATAACAGGCAATTCCGTATTTCAGTACCTTCTCAATGCCGTCATTGAGCAGTTTTTCCTCATAATGCCGCTCTTCAATCTGGCTGAGCGCCAGCTCTGCACCTTTGTCCAGGTCGCCGTCACGGACGTATTTCACCTCAATGACGATTCCCACATCGTCGTCCTCTGTCTCGATCAGAACATCGCCATAACCGTCTCCAGTTTCCTCATTGCTGGTCACATACCAGTTTCCCTTAAAGCTTAAAATCCCCAGCAGGATCCCGTGGTAGAAATTCTCCTTCAGATTGCGCCGCGCAAAGGTGTCACGGATGCTCACCGTCTTCTTCAGGTACTGCTGGAACAGATCCTCCGCCTTCCCTGCGTCCCCACATTTTAGCGCATCACAGAATTCCCGCACCATCACACCGTCCTGCGCCACTTTCTCTTTAAACAGATCCATGATCTGTCTTTTGAAGAGTCCCCGAATCTCCATGTTCGGGATCACCAGCGGCAATTTTTCATCTTCCGCCTCGCCTCGCTTCGTCAAATAACCGGTCATATACAGCAGGCTCCACAGGTTCTCGATGGAGTCGTACATCTCCCGATAGGTAAGCTCCTGACGGATCTCTTTCTGAACAACCTCCCCTGCCGCCAGCTGTTCCAGTTCCCTGGCTGCCGCACTCGCGTCCAACCGCTTCACGAACTCCGTCACCGCGTCGTTGCCGCTGGAATTGGCCCAGTAGTTCTGAGGCCGCGCTTTCGGATTCGACAAAAGGAGATCCACGTAATTAATCACATCCCATGGACAATATACCTCCGCCTCACCAAACCGGTAACCGTCATACCACTCCTTCATCGCTCCATAAACGTTCGAAAGCCCGTAGTACCTAAGCATCTCCTGCACTTCCCCGTCCGTAAAGCCGAAATACTCATCGCAGCGCGAATCCGAAACCGTCAGCACCCGCAGATTATTCATCCCCGTAAAGATACTCTCCCTGGAGATCCGCAGGCACCCGGTCAGCACCGCCATCTCCAGGCTGTCGTTGGTCTTGATCGCCTGACTGAACATGCTGCGGATCATCTGCACCATTTCATCATAATACCCTTTATAAAATGCCTTCTGGAGCGGCACGTCATACTCATCGATCAGCAGGATAACCTTCTGTCCGTAATGCTTCTGAAGCATCTGACAGAGGGACTTCAGGCTTCCAGCCAGCGTATCCTGGTCCATATCCCATCTGCACAGCTTTGCGTATTGTTCTTTCTCCTCCTCCGTAAGGGCGGGACTGGTACGAAGAAAATCAAACCTGGCCGCCTCCCAGCGTATCGATGCTGCGGCCATGCTGCATGCGCTGCGGAAATCCTTTCCCTCCATGTCCTTGAGCGTCACGAACACTACCGGGTATTTTCCCATATAACGCTCACAGAGTTCCTTCTCCCGCGAAATCGCCAGCCCATCAAAGAGCGCCGGATCCGCCCCAGGCTCAAAGAAATATTTCAGCATGGTCATGTTCAGCGTCTTCCCGAACCGCCGCGGACGGGTGAAGAGCGTCACCTTCGCCATACCATGAAGCAACTCGGCAATCAGCCCTGTCTTATCTACATAGTATCCATCTCTCCTGCGCAGCTCCTCAAAAAACTCCAACCCCACCGCCGGCATCTTCTCCCCATAGCATTGCGCCATCGTCTCCACCTCCTGCGCCTCATATTTTCTATTATCATTATATCCGGACTGGGGAGAAATGGCAATGGATAAATAACCCGGTTCTTAGAGGATCTTCTGGTCTCCGCTCCTTTGACCACTTCCGCCGACAAGAGCCACTTTTTGCTAATATCCGCTGCCAGTTTTAGAAGAAACATTAATTTTATAAGCATAAAAATAAGAGCCGGATCTTTCCGCCCTTATTTTTGTACCGCATAGACTTATTCATATTACAAAAGCCACTATAACTTTGAAAGAATATCCGTATCAGTCTTTAGTTTCCACATACTTTCAAAATAATTCGCCCTTCGATTATTTGCTTATTATAATATTCTATCCAATACATCATATCTGCATATGTGAGAATATCCAACTCCATTCCATAATAATCATTTAAGGCAAGTGTTTTTATTCTTCCATCATTATACCTATCATGAGACGAAGAAGTTTCCGGGACCTGCAACGTACATCCTTGAATAAGAGTATCGGCAAATTCGAACTGTTTTTCATTTCTGTACGCTTCAATAAGATAAATATAAATAATTCTTAAGCTCACAGTATATGCCAATTCATAATTTGACAAAATCATTTCAGGAGGTGTTTCGTCCCGCAAATCAAATGCAAAAACCTTTTTCTTTAGTAACGCCTTGCAAAAACAAGCTGCAATCTTATGATGGTCAATACGATTCAATGCACCATTTTCATCATTTGCATCAGCATAACACTGATGCTTGAGCTGATCTCGAATACGAATATACTCGTCCTTTACTTCTTCCTTTGTTGCACTTCCATAAGTTCTCCGAAAATGTAATTCATCGATTGCTCTCACGCCTCCCGGAAGAACTAACTGAGACATACTGTCTTCAATTTCTAATATACTTTTATTTATCTGATCCCAAATCCAATCATAGGTCGATACTTTCATATAACACCTTATTCTGACTTTTTGTTCAATGTAAACTGAGGAGTTATATTACTCTCTGTCAGATTTTCCACCACAAGATCGATAGACCTGCCTTTATTACTTGGCAAAATTGCTGCTTTATAATATTCCTCATCTATCATCGGTTTCCCAGATACATTTCGTCCTATCAACGATACCAGTTTTTCAAGTACCGGAATCAGAATGAATCCGGAAATAACCGCAATAATACAAATCAACCAGTTCATAGCTATCAATTTACCTCCTCAACACTATTTTAATAGTTTAACCAGATGCACACGGTTTACTATGCCTCACGTCTTCTTCCAAGGATTGCCAAAGCTTTTTTGCAGAATAAAAAGTAAGTCCAACCAAAAACCATAATAAAAAGCCTTCCGGTTTATTCTGCGACAAATATACGACATAAAAAACGGCATAAGTGATATATGTCACTAACAGGAAGATAATCTGTGATTTATCAATTCCAGCCGAAATTCCCATAATAAACTGTTGTACACAAGCCCAGGCTATAGATGCTATCAGTGTTGAGGGGGCATACGAAATAAAAACACTCATAACTTTGAGTATTGTTACAGAACTCAAATCATCATTCATTATCCCCAGCATTTCACAAGCAAACAACAACACACTAATAAAGACAGGGCAAAAAACAGCATATTTCATGGATAACTTTTCATTCCATTTTTTGCTCTTAATTTTGATTTCTTCTTGACATAAAGTATTCATACGACATCCACAATAGAACTGATAACTCTTATATCAAAAATATAAGCGATTCTCAAATAATTGTCAATAAAAAACAACAAAACAGCTGTTTTTCAATCAACCGTACGTAAAAACTATCAGAAGTATCCTTTATTACATCTTCCCATACATCTCCTCATACCTCGGCAGGCACCACTCCGCCAGCTTCTTCGACTGCTTGAAGAAGAACAGCATCCAGTCTCGGCTGCTCTCACCGATGCTCTCCTTATACAGCGCCCATCCCACATAGTACCAGTTATGGATCGCCGAATACGCCAT
>CANQBN010000224.1 GCA_947588855.1 uncultured Lachnospiraceae bacterium | reverse complement strand
GCGTTGCCGGCGATTCCCACGGTGGCGGCGGAGAAGAGCACCAGCTGAGGCGCTTTCAGGGCATAGGCGATGGACACGCCCAGAGCCGCGCCGGTGGCGCTTTTGGCGTAGTCTGAAATGGTATTGAAAAGCTGGACGCCGGTCCGCTGTCCCAGGGTGCCGAAGATGGTGCCGATGAGAAGGGAGGCAAACAGGCCGAAGGCCATGGCTCCCATGGCGTCGATCAGGTAGGTTTTTGCCGTGATATGTATGTTTTTGCGTTCCAGAAATTTTTTAAAATCCTTCATAGAGAACAGGCTCCTCTCTTATTCTAGATGTTGGGGTCAAAAAGTATTTTGCCCCTATGATGCACGGATTGCTTCGCGCTCTGCGCACCCCTTTTGACCCTGGCATCATATTTTAACACAAAATTAAAAAACGGCAAGAGATTGACAAAAATGTAACAAAATGGCAAATTGACGATTTCATGGGGCGGTGATATAATTTTGGTCAAAGCAGAAAACAGCGCATGCAGCGTAAGAATAGGATTCCTATGAAAAGGAGGATTGTGGCGATGACATTTAAAAATATCTATACCTGTTTTCCGGGCGGAAAGCACAAGGTTCTGACCATGAGCTACGACGACGGCAAGGAGGACGATCTGCGGCTTCTGGAGATTTTTAACCGTTACGGCATCAAGGGAACCTTTCATCTGAATTCCGGACTGGAAGGGCAGCGGCAGGAGAACGGAATCACCCGGCTTCCCATTTCCTCCTACAAAGAGGTGTACAAAGGCCATGAGGTGTCCTGTCATACGGTGCTTCATCCCACCATCGCCCGGTGTCCCATCGAGCAGGTGGCGGTGCAGGTGCTGGAGGACCGCAGGGCGCTGGAGCGGGCGGTGGGTTACCCGGTCCGGGGACTTTCCTATCCCAACGGGTCCTATTCCAAGGAGATCATCGAGCTGCTTCCCAAGCTGGGCATCGAGTACAGCCGCGTGGTGGGCAACACCGATGACTTTGCCATGCCGGAGAATTTCCTGGTGTGGAAATCTACCTGCCATCACAATCACAACCTGTTGGAGAATGGCAGGCGGTTTGTCGAGCTGAATAAGACCCAGTACCTTTACATGATGTATGTGTGGGGTCACAGCTACGAGTTCCCCAGAGACAATAACTGGGACATGATGGAAGAGTTCTGCCGCATGGTTTCCGGCCAGGAGGACACCTGGTACGCCACCAATATTCAGATCGTGGATTACATGAACGCGGCGAAGCGGATGCAGTTCACCATTGATGGCGACAGAGTGTATAATCCCAACGCCTGCAGCGTGTGGATTGAGGTGGACAAGCGGAAGGTGGAAGTGCCGGGCGGCGCGCTGGTGGAGATTTAAGAAACAGAAAAATAAAATGAGATGAGGAATTGCAATGAAAATTCGGGATATTCTGGCACAGGGGAAACCGACCCTGTCCTTTGAGGTATTTCCTCCCAAGACACAGGACAAATATGAGATGGTGGAGGCGGCGGCCCGTGAGATCGCGGCCCTGAAGCCTTCCTTTATGAGTGTGACCTACGGAGCCGGCGGCGGCACCAGCCGTTATACGGTGGATGTGGCGGCTACGCTGAACAATGAATACCATGTGCCGACGCTGGCCCATCTGACCTGCGTCTCTTCCACAAGGGAGCATGTTCATCAGGTTCTGGAGGACATGCGGCTCCACGGGATTGAAAATGTCATGGCCCTGCGGGGCGACATCCCCAAAGACGGCAAGGTGGAGAAGGATTACCGGTATGCGTCTCAGCTGATCCGTGAGATCAAGGAGAACAGCGACTTCTGTATCGGAGCCGCCTGCTATCCGGAGGGCCATGTAGAGTCAGTGAATAAGGCGGCGGATATCGGTTATCTGAAGGAAAAGGTGGAGGCAGGCTGCGATTTTGTCACCACCCAGATGTTTTTTGACAATAACATTTTATATAATTATCTGTACCGAATCCGTGAACGGGGAATCACGGTGCCGGTGGTGGCGGGCATCATGCCTGTGACCCATATCAGTCAGGTGGGGCGGATCACCCAGATGTCGGGTACTTATCTGCCGGCTCGTTTCAAGGCAGTGGTGGACCGGTTCGGCGACAATCCGGCGGCCATGAAGCAGGCGGGAATTGCCTACGCCACCGACCAGATCATCGATCTTATCGCCAACGGCGTCAACGCGGTTCATGTGTACTGCATGAACCATCCGGACGTGGCCAGGAAGATTAAGGAAAATCTTTCGGAAATTTTGTGATTATATCGGAAAGTGCGGCGGCGGGAGGCCAGACAGCAAGAAGTACGGCGGCGGATCCGGCAACAGGCGGAGGAATGGACAAGATGGAGAGAAATATCTGGGAAACCCTCAGATACCTGGGGTATAAGAATCAGGCGGCGGACCCGGCGGTGATGGAATTGATCGAGGGCTGCTGGGACGACCTGGAGCGGGCGGCTTCTCCCAAATCATTTTGCAGAGAGTATGGACTAACGGTGATTGGTAAGCATATCGATGCCGGCGTGTTTCAGACAGACAGCCGGTCGCTGGCCCGGAACCTGAAAGGGTGTGAGAGGGTGATTCTTCTGGCTGCTTCTCTGGGAGCGTCGGTGGACGTGCTGATTCAGCGGTACAGCAAACTTCAGATGAGCAGGGCCGTGGTCCTGCAGGCAGCGGCGGCAGCCTGTCTGGAGGATTACTGTGACGCGGTCAATGAGAAGCTGAAGGAAGACTATCTGAAAAAGGGACTGTATCTCCGGCCCCGCTTCAGCCCGGGCTACGGGGATTTCTCCCTGGAGTGCCAGAAGGCCATTCTTCAGAGCCTGGAGGCGGCGAAGCGCGTGGGGATCACGTTGACGGACAGTCTGCTTATGGCCCCGTCCAAGTCGGTGACGGCGGTAATCGGCGTCAGCCGGCTGCCCGGGAACTGCACGGTGAAGGGCTGCGAGGCCTGCGGTAAGGCAGACTGTGTTTATCGGAGATAAGGAGCATGGAAGGAACGAATACGCGTATGGGAGTTTTGGAAGAGATCAGAAAGCGAAAACTGTTTTTCGACGGCGGCATGGGAAGCCTTCTGCAGGCCAGAGGACTGGCGCCGGGCGAACTGCCGGAGACCTGGAATATTCGGCATCCGGAGATCCTCAGAGAAATCCATCTGGAATATCTCCGGGCCGGCTGCGACGTGGTGACCACCAACACCTTCGGGGCCAACGGCCTGAAATACGGAGCTGATGGAGAATTTGCCCTGGAGAAGGTGGTGACGGCCGCTGTGGAGAACGCCCGGGCAGCTATTGAGACCTATGGGCGGGAGATTTCCAGCGGGCAGAAGCCTGGAAAATACATTGCCCTGGATATGGGTCCCACAGGGAAGCTTTTAAAGCCTCTGGGGGATCTGGCTTTCGAGGACGCTTATGATCTGTACCGCCAGGTGGTTCTGACCGGTGTAAAGGCAGGGGCCGATCTGGTGCTGGTGGAGACCATGAGCGACAGCTACGAGGCAAAAGCAGCGGTGCTGGCGGCTAAGGAAAACTGTGATCTTCCGGTGTTTGCCACCATGATCTTCGATGAGAAAGGAAAACTTCTCACAGGAGGGAACGTGGCTTCCACGGTGGCCCTTCTGGAAGGACTGGGCGTGGACGCCTTGGGAATCAACTGCGGTCTGGGGCCGGTGCAGATGAAGGGAATCCTGAAGGATATTCTGGAGGCTGCGTCGGTGCCGGTTATTGTCAATCCCAACGCCGGCCTGCCCAGAAGCGAAAACGGGAAGACCGTATACGATATCGACGCCAATACCTTTGCGGCTGTCATGGAGGAGATTGCGGATATGGGAGCCAACGCCCTGGGCGGCTGCTGCGGCACCACTCCGGAGCACATCCGGAAAACGGTGGAGAGATGCAAGGACAAGCTCCAGATTCTGCCCACGGAGAAGAACCGGACGGTGGTTTCTTCCTACGCTCAGGCCGTGGTGATTGACCGGTCGCCGGTGATCATCGGAGAGCGGATCAACCCCACTGGAAAATCTAAATTCAAGCAGGCTCTTCGGGATCATAACCTGGAATACATTCTGCGGGAAGGCGTGACCCAGCAGGATCACGGAGCCCATATTCTGGATGTGAACGTGGGCCTTCCGGAGATTAATGAGCCGGAAATGATGGAAGAGGTGGTAAAAGAGCTGCAGAGCATTATCGACCTGCCTCTTCAGATTGATACTTCTGATATAGCCGCCATGGAGCGGGCCATGCGGATCTACAACGGCAAGCCTCTGATCAATTCCGTCAATGGCAAAGAGGAATCCATGAAGGCCGTATTTCCGTTGGTGAAAAAATACGGCGGCGTGGTGGTGGCTCTGACGCTGGATGAAAAGGGAATTCCGGAGACGGCGGATGGGCGCGTCTCCATTGCCGAAAAGATTTACCGGACGGCGGCGGAGTACGGGATCCGGCCGAAGGATATCCTGATCGACGCCTTGTGCCTGACGGTCAGCTCCGACAGCAAGGGGGCCCTGACGACGCTGGAGACCCTGCGAAGGGTTCGGGATGAACTTCACGGCAAGACCATTCTTGGCGTGTCCAATATTTCCTTTGGCCTGCCTCAGAGAGAGATCATCAACGCTGCGTTTTTCACCATGGCCATGGCAAATGGTCTGAACGCCGCCATCATCAATCCCAACTCGGAAGCCATGATGCGTGCCTATTACAGCTTCCGTGCTTTGGCAGATCTGGATCCCCAGTGCGGCGGATATATAGCCATGTACAGCGGGCAGACGGTCAGTCTGGGACAGTCGGCGGTGCGGAATCCGGAA
>CANQBN010000223.1 GCA_947588855.1 uncultured Lachnospiraceae bacterium | reverse complement strand
TGGATAACACCAGCAGAATCAAGGAGGTTCGCAAGAACATTGCCAGGATTCAGACTGTTATTACTCAGAAAGAGAGGGGCTAAAAGTCGTGGAAAGAAATTTGAGAAAGACTCGTGTCGGCAAAGTCGTGAGCGACAAGATGGATAAGACCATCGTTGTGTCCATTGAAAACCACGTAAAACATCCTTTGTATGGTAAGATCGTTAAAAGGACTTATAAATTAAAAGCTCATGATGAGAAAAACGAGTGCGGAATCGGCGACACTGTAAAAGTGATGGAGACAAGACCTTTATCCAAGGATAAAAGGTGGAGACTCGTGGAGATTATCGAGAAAGCGAAGTAATCGCAAAGAATGTAAATTCGGGAAGGAGTTAACATGATTCAGCAGGAAACCAGACTGAGGGTTGCTGATAATACTGGTGCCAAGGAACTGCTTTGTATCCGTGTTATGGGCGGCTCTGTAAGAAGATATGCCAATGTTGGCGATATTATCGTGGCCACTGTCAAAGATGCAACACCTGGCGGCGTTGTGAAGAAGGGCGATGTGGTGAAGGCTGTCGTGGTGCGTACCGTTAAAGGTGTACGCCGCAAAGACGGCTCTTATATCAGATTCGATGAGAATGCGGCAGTTATCATCAAGGACGATAAGACTCCGAGAGGTACCCGTATCTTTGGGCCGGTAGCCAGAGAATTGAGGGATAAGCAGTTTATGAAGATTGCTTCCCTGGCTCCGGAAGTGCTGTAAGGAGGTGCAGACTGTGCATAAAATTAAGAAAAATGACCTGGTGAAGATCATCACAGGAAAAGACAAGGACAAGACCGGTAAGGTGCTTCATGTGGACAGTAAGACCGGTAAGGTTACGGTTGAAGGCTGCAATATGGTTACCAAGCATGTGAAGCCGGGAGCGGCGAATCCCAATGGCGGTATCGTTCAGAAAGAAGCTGCCCTGGATATCTCCAATGTAATGCTGGTTGTTGACGGCAAGCCTACCAGAGTTGGATTTAAGGTAGAGAATGGAAAAAAGGTCCGTGTTGCCAAGGCGACCGGCAAAGTGATTGACTAATCGGGAGAGGAGGAACAAGAACGTGTCCAGATTAAAAGAACAGTATCAGAACGAGATGGTTCAGGCTATGACTAAGAAATTTGGTTATAAGAATGTCATGGAAGTTCCGAAGCTCGATAAGATTGTGATCAATATCGGCGTTGGCGAAGCCAAGGAGAATGTGAAGATTCTGGATTCCGCGGTGAGAGACCTGGAGCTTATTACCGGCCAGAAAGCAATCATCACCAAGGCCAAAAAATCTGTTGCCAACTTTAAGATCAGAGAAGGCATGCCCATCGGCTGTAAGGTAACTCTGCGCGGCGAGAAGATGTATGAGTTTGCAGATCGTCTGATCAACCTGGCTCTTCCCCGAGTCAGAGACTTCCGCGGTGTGAACCCCAACGCTTTTGACGGGAGAGGAAATTATGCGTTAGGCATCAAGGAGCAGCTGATTTTCCCGGAGATTGAGTATGATAAAGTTGACAAGGTGAGAGGTATGGACATTATCTTCGTTACCACAGCGAAGACGGATGAGGAAGCCCGTGAACTTTTGACATTATTCAATATGCCATTTCAAAAATAATTAGGAGGAATATTCCATGGCAAAAACTTCTATGAAGATTAAGCAGCAGCGTCCGGCCAAGTTCTCCACCAGAGAGTATACCCGTTGCAGAATTTGCGGACGTCCGCACGCATATTTGAGAAAATACGGCATTTGCCGTATCTGTTTCCGGGAGTTGGCATACAAAGGACAGATTCCTGGTGTGAAGAAAGCAAGCTGGTAAAGGAGGAAATATATCATGACAATGAGCGATCCCATTGCAGATATGCTTACGAGAATCCGTAACGCGAATACTGCGAAACATGATACAGTAGACGTTCCTTCTTCCAAGATGAAACTGGCGATTGCCGACATCCTGGTGAAAGAGGGATACATCAAGAAATATGATCTGGTCGATGAGGGAAGCTTCAAGACCATTCGCATCACCCTGAAGTATGGCGCTGATAAGAATGAGAAGATTATCTCCGGCCTTAAGAGAATTTCCAAGCCCGGCCTGCGTGTATATGCAGGCAGCGAGGAACTGCCGAAAGTATTGGGTGGCCTGGGTATAGCCATTATTTCTACCAATAAGGGCATTCTGACCGATAAGGAAGCAAGAGCCCAGGGCGTAGGCGGTGAAGTGCTGGCGTTTATATGGTGACCGGAAGCACTTAACGAATCCAAGTCGAAGACACAATAAAATAATCAATCTGAAAACAGAAAAAGCGTACAGCTTTTTCCGAAAATTTAAGGAGGAAGTGGCATGTCACGTATAGGAAGAATGCCGATCGCGATTCCGGCAGGAGTTACTGTCACAATCGCGGAAGATAATAAAGTGACTGTAAAGGGGCCAAAGGGTACTCTTGAGAGAGTGCTTCCGGCTGAGATGACCATTGAAGAGAAAGATGGTCACGTAATAGTAAGCAGACCTAATGACTTGAAGAAGATGAAATCTCTTCATGGACTTACCAGAACACTGATCAACAACATGGTGGTTGGCGTGACCAATGGCTATGAGAAAGTTCTGGAAATCAATGGTGTTGGCTACAGGGCTGCGAAACAGGGCAGAAAGCTGACCCTGACTCTGGGTTATTCTCATCCTGTAGAGATGGAGGATCCGGAGGGGTTGGAAACGGTTCTGGATGGTCAGAACAAGATTACCGTTAAGGGCATCGATAAAGAAAAAGTTGGCCAATATGCTGCCGAGATCAGAGACAAGAGAAGACCTGAGCCTTATAAGGGCAAGGGCATCAAGTATGCGGATGAAGTAATCAGACGCAAAGTTGGTAAGACCGGTAAGAAATAATTGAGGAGGGTGTAAAGATGGTTAGTAAGAAATCAAGAAGCGAAATTCGCACAAAAAAACACACCAGATTACGTAATCGTATTGCCGGAACTGCCGAAAGACCCCGTCTGGCTGTGTTCAGAAGCAATAAGCATATGTATGCTCAGATTATTGACGATACGGTTGGTAATACTCTGGTAGCCGCATCCACTCTTGAGAAGGCGGCGAAAGATGAACTTGAATATACGGATACCGTTGAAGCGGCTGCGTATGTAGGTACTTTGATCGCCAAGAGAGCCTTGGAAAAAGGTATTGAAGAGGTCATTTTTGACAGAGGCGGTTTCATATATCACGGAAAAGTTCAGGCACTGGCAGATGCGGCTCGTGAAGCCGGTCTGAAATTCTAGAGAGAGGAGAATGCGGTATGAAACGTACAATCATTGACCACAGTCAGATGGAATTAAATGACAGAGTTGTGGGTATCAAGCGCGTATCCAAGACCGTAAAGGGCGGTCGTACCATGAGATTCTCCGCTTTGGTAGTCGTAGGCGACGGCAACGGCCATGTAGGCGCAGGTCTGGGTAAGGCAGGAGAGGTTCCGGAGGCAATCCGTAAGGGTAAAGAAGCTGCCATGAAGAACCTGATCCAGATTCCTATGGATGAGAACAAGAGTATCCCCCATGATTTTATTGGAAAATACGGCAGCGCGTCAGTGCTGATGAAGAGGGCTCCTGAAGGTACCGGTATCATCGCAGGCGGAACCGCCCGTGCGGTTGTTGAGCTGGCCGGCATTAAAAATGTCCGTATCAAATCCCTGGGTTCTGATAATAAGACCAATGTCGTTCTGGCGACTCTGAAGGGTCTGAGCCAGATGAAGACTCCGGAAGAGGTTGCAAGGCTTCGCGGAAAATCTGTTGAAGAGATCGTAAGCTAAGGAGGGTGCAGAAATGGCTGAGAAATTAAAAGTGACTTTGGTCAAATCCCCTATCGGTGCTATCCCGAAGCAGAGAGCTACCGTTGAGGCTCTGGGCCTTAGAAAAATGCATAAGACGGTTGAGCTGCCGGATAACGAGGCCGTAAGAGGCATGATCTGGCATGTAAGACATTTAGTTAAAGTAGAAGAAGTGTAAATACAGAACAAGGAGGTGCAGACATGGATTTATCAAACTTAAGGCCTGCCGAAGGTTCCAAACACAGTGATAATTTCAGAAGAGGCCGCGGCCACGGTTCAGGTAACGGTAAGACGGCCGGCAAGGGCCACAAAGGTCAGAAAGCCCGTTCCGGAGCTCCGAGACCCGGTTTTGAAGGCGGTCAGATGCCGTTATACAGACGTCTTCCCAAGAGAGGATTCACCAATCGTAATACCAAAGAGATCGTTGGGGTTAACGTGAGTGCTCTGGAGCGTTTTGAAAACGGAGCGACCGTAGCGGTCGAGACGCTCATTGAGACCGGTATTGTAAAGAATCCCAGGGATGGTGTCAAGATCCTTGGAAACGGCGATCTGACTAAGAAATTAACTGTAAAAGCCAATGCGTTCAGCGAGGGCGCAAAGTCCAAGATTGAGGCGGCTGGTGGAACCTGCGAGGTGATTTAAATGTTTAAGACACTCCGAGATGCGTTTCGTATAAAAGAAATTCGAACAAAATTGCTTTACACCTTCGCAATGTTGGTGGTTATCCGTTTTGGATCTGAGTTGCCGATTCCTGGCGTTAACTCAAGCTACTTTGCAGATTTCTTCGCAAGCCAGACGACGGACGCTTTTGGATTTTTCAATGCCATGACAGGCGGTTCTTTTTCCAGCATGTCTATCCTGGCATTGAGCATTACCCCGTATATCACATCTTCCATCATCATGCAGCTGATGACCATCGCCATCCCGAAATTGGAGGAGATGCAGCGTGAAGGAGAGGACGGAAGGAGAAAGATCGCCGAATATACCCGTTATCTGA
>CANQBN010000222.1 GCA_947588855.1 uncultured Lachnospiraceae bacterium | reverse complement strand
CATTTGTATCTGGTGAACGAGGATCAGACCATCGTCTACAAGAAGAAGGAGATTCAGCTGAACCGGCTGCGTGTGGCAAAGCGCGATGGGAAAGGCGTGAAGGCCCGGGTATAGCCGGGTTCCGATTGAAAGAAAGCAAGAAGGTAAGAAAAAATATAGGCAAGTAAGAAAGTGCGTAAGTAGGTAAAATATATGGCCAGGGAAGGGGAGACCGAACTGTTCCTGCACCGGCGGTTCATTAAGATAACAGGAGGGATTTATCATGGCAGATTCAAGAGTACCGACACCCCATATTCAGGCGCTGGAAGGCGAGATCGCCGAGACCATACTTCTGCCCGGCGACCCGCTGCGGGCCAAATTTATCGCGGATCATTTTCTGACTGACGTGAAGCAGTTTAATTCCACCCGGAATATGCTGGGCTTTACCGGCTGCTACAACGGGAAACCGGTGTCTGTCATGGGTACCGGCATGGGCTGCCCGTCCATCGGAATCTACTCCTATGAGCTGATTCATTTTTACGGGGTGAAGAACCTGATCCGGGTGGGAACCGCCGGGGCCCTGAATCCCAAATGCAGGGTTCGGGATATGGTTTTCGGTATGGGGGCCTGCACCACCTCCAACTATGTGCGGCTTTTCGGCCTGCCGGGGGATTATTCCTGCATCGCCAGCTTTGAACTGCTGTCAAAGGCGGTGGAGACGGCCAAATCCATGGGACTTACCTATCATGTGGGCAATATTTTAAGCTCCGACATGTTCTATAATCCGGAGAAGCAGGTGACCGGCGGTATGACCTGGACCGATATGGGGGTGCTGGCGGTGGAGATGGAAGCGGCGGCCCTTTACAGCAACGCCGCGGCGGCGGGAGCCAACGCCCTGTGCATCTGCACCATCTCCGACTCGGAGATCACCGGGGAAGTGACCACGGCGGAAGAGAGGCAGACCACGTTTACCAACATGATGAAGGTGGCGCTGTCGCTGGCGTAGGAGCAGACGGGCCTGTTCTGGCAGCGGGAAGCCGATTGGAGGGAGACATCCAAAATGGAAATATGGGACTTGTATACGAAATACCGGGAACCGACAGGCCGGACCCATATCCGGGGACAGGTGATTGAGGAAGAACTTTTTCATATTACAGTCCACGTGTGGATACGCAATTCCCGGGGAGAGTATCTCATGTCCCAGAGGGCTTCGGACCGGCCCTTTTATCCGTGTCTCTGGGAATGTCCCGGCGGTTCCGTGCTGGCAGGAGAGACCAGCATTTGCGGCGCTGTCCGTGAAGTGAAGGAGGAAGTGGGAATTGATTTGTCTCCGGAAAACGGCAGGCTTCTGTTTACGAAAATCAGGGGTGTGATAGACGGAGTTCCCTATCATGATATTAAGGATATCTGGCTGTTCGACTGTGACAGTGAGGCGGATCTTTCCCGCGCATCTACAGCGGAGGTGAGCCGGTGTCGTTTTATGAAACCGGATGAGATAGAGAAACTGATCGAGGCAGGAGAATGTGTTCCTGTGCTTCGGTATTTTTCCTTTGTGTGGAAGGACGGACTGCTGGATAGTGATTGTTTCGGAGGCATAATTAAGAAGAACGAAGCGGCTGAACCGGGAGATACAGCCGGAGTGAGCGGCGCGGCCGAACCGGGAGGAACAGTCAGGGAGAACGAAGCAGTTGAACCGGGAAGTACAGTTAGTGTAAGCAGTGCGGATCGGCGAAAAAAGGCGAATTACGGGAATATCATCGGTAAGACAGTTAGCGGAAGGATTGACCGTCCCACGGGTTCTCGTCATCCCAGACATCCGGAGATTCTCTATCCGGTGAATTACGGATATGTGGAGGAGATTCTTTCCTGCGGCGGAGACAGTCCGGAAGAGGAAGTATCCTGCGGCAGTGACAGTCCTGAAGGGAAAGTAACCTGTGGCGGAGACAGTCCGGAAGGGAAAGTATCCTGCGGCAGTGACAGTCTGAAAGGAAAGATACTGGGCGGCGACGGCGAGGAGCAGGATGTCTATGTACTGGGGATGTCCGGGTCTGCGAAGCGGTTTACCGGTCGTGTGACAGCGGTGTATCACCGGTTTGATGACGCGGAGGACAAATGGATCGTGACAGCGGACGGACAGGATTTCACGAACGACCAGATATTGGGAGAGATTTATTTTCAGGAGCAGTATTTTAACGGAAAGCTGTATCGGTGAGCGGCCGTGCAGCCCTTAAGGAATCGTTCTGACCGACAGGGCGGAGGCGGAAGGAATTAATAAAGCCGCTTTGGTGGCCTTTGCCAGCAACAAGTCCGGCAACGGCTTCTGGGAGCGGCTGGGATTCACCAGCCGGGAGGATTTGGTGTACCGGAATATATATAATTGCAAAACGTGCGAAAACATGGCATAATCCTATTGCAAAACGTGAAATATGTTATTGCGAGTGTGACGCAAAACGTGAATCAAGGAAGGGCTGAATGCGTTCATGTATAGGAAATATATCCGTTTTTTGAAAGATTGGAAAGAAAGTTTTAGGTTTCTGCAACGGCCCTTCCCATTGAGGTGAGTCAGGTTTTGACCGGCAGGCGGACAGCGAAACAGCTTCCGCCTGCTTTTACGTCTGTGACCTGGATGGAACCGCCGTGAAGATTTACCAGCTCTTTGGCAATGCTCAGGCCAAGACCAAAGTGGGATTTGTCGCTGCGGGCAGAATCGGCCCGGTAGAAGCGGTCGAAGATGCGCGCCTTGTCGCTGTCGGGGATTCCGGGGCCCTGATCAATGACACGCAGAATTACTTCATCGGATTTCCCCACGGCAGCCGTCTCTGCCTGAATCCGAATCTCCCGGCCGGCAGGGGTGTAGGTCATGGCGTTGTCCAGAAGGATTGCCAGTATCTGACGGATGCGTTCCTCATCGGCAGAGAGTGTGGGAAGGGACTCCTGGGGCAGTTCCAGCTTCAGGGAAATGCCGTTCTGACGGCAGATAGGCAGATAGGCTTCGTATGTCTCGATCAGAAGGGTGTCCATGTCGGTTTCAGTACAGTTCAGCCGCCAGGTTCTGGCATCGGCGGAGGCCAGAAGCAGCATATCGTCTACAAGCCGCGACATACGCCCACACTCGCTGTCGAGAGAGGAGAGAATGGAGTCCGGGATTTCGGCCGTTACTGCGCGCAGAGCGGCGATGCCGGAGCGAAGCACCGCCAGAGGCGAGCGCAGCTCGTGGGAAGCAGCCGCAATGAATTCGGCCTGCCGCTGCTGGCTTTCGGCCACAGGTTTTAAGGACCATCCCACAAACCTCCAGCTGATGGCGGCCAGGCACAGGATTCCCAGCAGCTCCAGGAAAAACAGCTGGAGAAGGGTTTCGCGAAGCGAGGAGGTTATGGGAGGCACATAGGAGATCAGGCACAGGGAGCGGACGGATTTTCCGTAGGGGATCACCATTACGCGGCTATAATATGTCTCTCCGGAATCTCCCTGAAATGTGAGCAGGGAACTGGTGATGGAAGAGGAGGAGACGGGACGGGCTGTGGTGAATACATTTTCCTCTTCTGCCAGAGATTTTGCCCGGCGGATCAGTCCCTGCCGTTCTGTCCGGGGAGACCAGGAGCCGGCATAAAGAAGAGGGGAACCGTTTTCCTCAATATGGATGACAGCTGAGTTGGCAGCTTCCGTCTGAGCCAGATAACTTTGTGAGATGGAAAGATCCGACTGCAGGCGAAACCGGAGGGATTCCCACAGGCGGTAGAAATCGTCCAGCTGGCTCTGGCGGACGTCCCGGACGCGGGTCAGCAGGGACGCGGCTAGAACCAGCGTCAGGATCAGGGAGGTGGTGACGGCATAGAGGCAGGTCAGACGCCACCGCAGAGTGAGAATGGATTTGGTATTCATAGCTGGTCTCCTTGAGAATTTTGCAGGATTGACCGGTGGTTGGCCGGTCGAAACGGATCTCAGTCGAAAACGCCGGCCTCTGTACCGATCAGCTGGTAGCCGACGCCGTGGACGGTGACCAGCCTGGCAGGGGCTTTTACGGCAGCCAGCCGCCTGCGCAGAAAATAGATATAATTGTCCAGGTTTCCGTCTTCCACCTCGGCGGAAGAGCCCCAGACGTAGGCGAGAATCCGCCCTCTGGGCAGGGTCTGCCCGGAATGTTTCAGGAAACATTCCAGAAGGGCCGATTCCCGGCGGGACAGATTCACCGACAGTTCCCCGCAGGTCAGCAGCCGGTTTTCCGGTTCCAGACACAGGCCGAAGGCCGAAAGCCGTGTCAGATCCTGAAGTCTGGCAGGTCTCCTTGTGACGGCGCGGATCCGTGCCATCAGTTCCTCTATGGCAAAAGGCTTTACCAGATAGTCGTCAGCACCCGCGTCCAGGCCATCGATCCGGTCCCCAAGCCGGTCCAGGGCGGTGGCCAGAATCACAGGCGTTTGAATCCCCTGACGGCGCAGGCTCTGAAGTACGGTCAGTCCATCGATGCCGGGCAGCATCCGGTCCAGAATGATAGCGTCATAAGTCTGGCTTTTGGCGCAGTAGAGACCATCGTCGCCGGAGTGGCAGCATTCCGCCTCGTATCCGGCCGCCTTCAAAGCCAGAATGATATTTCTGCATAAGTCTTTGTCGTCTTCAATCATCAGAATCCGCATGAAAATTTCCCCTTTTTACTGCTGGATTTTACGGTCCGCAGAGTTTCCATAATAAGTATTTTATCATAGATTTCTCTAAATAATCTTTAAGAATTCTTTTTCCTTTTCCAGTTTTTTTAGAGAACCTCCTGTTAGAATCAGACGTAAAAGGAGGGTGCGCCAGTTCGGCGCTTGAAATATAGGCAGGTGAAAGTCCTGCCCCGGTAAAGTTTAGCGAACAGCC
>CANQBN010000221.1 GCA_947588855.1 uncultured Lachnospiraceae bacterium | reverse complement strand
CCTTGTAGTAAATTTCACTGATCTCCTTTGTGACCTCGTCATAGTCATCTTTCAGCATTTTCGCGTTTTCCGTAAGGTTAATGAGAATCTTTCTGCGATCCGCATCGCCCCGCTCCCGCCGAACCAGGCCATTCGTTTCCATACGGTCCAGCATACCGGTAAGAGTCGTCATGGCTAAACCTGTTTCCCGGGACAGTTCGCTGATCGGGATACCGTCCCGCTGCCAGAGAACATATAAGATCCGCCCTTGCGAAATATTTAAGTCAATACTTCCTCACATTATCAGAAAGAAACGCTCCTGAAGGCAAGCCAGATACCACGAAGCAAACCGGCCGCAGGACCAGAGATTTGTCCTGCGGCCATAAAAGAGAAAATGGAACCACTCGCGTAACCACCTTCTTTTCACATAGAAGGCCCCTGAAATTCCTCCGCCTTACATCAGCCTGCACTCCGGCTTTGCCGCGCCCTCCACGGTAATCTCCCCGGATGAATCCACAGAAATCTTCGTGATATTTCCTTCCAGCTTCACATTCTTCGCATATCCGTCGTCGTCGTACAGCTCATAGACGGCTTTCGTTTTTACAAAATGAAGCAGCTGAAGCCTGGAATTGTCCACGGCAGCAACATATTCGCCCCCATAAGACAGAGGAACCAGATGGTCCGGACGGACAAACACCAACACCTCATTCAGGGCCGCGTCCACATAATGATGGCCTGCCGGAAGGATCTCTATATCTACGCTGTCCAGGCCGCGGAACCGGTACAGCTTCATTTCCTCAGGAAGATACACATACCGCCCCCCGGCGTTCTGACAATACACCGGCGCGATCATGATACTCTCTCCCACCATCAGCTGATCTTCCACCTGAGACGCAAAGACGTCTTCCGGATAGACGAAGGACAGGGGCTGAAACAGCATGTCGTCATTCAGGGCCGCCTTCATAAACTCACTGTACAGATAAGGCAGAAGGGCATATCTCAGCTTCAGAATATTGCGAAAATCATCCTGATGCCCAAAACGGTATGCTTCCTGCCGTCTGGTATCCAGGGCGGAATGATTTCTCATCAAAGGCGTAAAAATGCCCAGCTCCAGCCACCGCAGCAGCAGATCCTCGCTGGTATCGGAGCCGAAACCGCCCAGATCCGCCCCGCAGTACAGGAAGCCGCACATATTCAATGACGGGAGCATCTGCAGGTTCAGAAGGATATGGGACCACCAGGACTGATTGTCCCCCATCCAGATACCGCCGTACCGATGGGCCCCTTCGCAGGAAGACCTGGAAAACAGCAGGAGACGCTTGTCCGGCTCCAGCCGGTCAAAAGCTTCTGATGCCGCTCTCGTCATATAATATCCGTACAGATTGTGTACCTGTTCGTGACACACGTTCCGGCCGTCCATATTATGATATATCTTGGCATAGTCCTCCGGACGGCTGGCAATTCCCAACGCCGTCTTCTTAAAATCAAAGAAGCCCCAGATATCCATGTTTTCCACATTCGCTTCGCCCAGTTTCTCCAGAGCCTCCTTCAGATGCTCTTCCTCATAGAACAGAGCCGGCTCATTCATATCGTTCCAGAAACCTTCGATTCCCTGATCCAGAAGGCTCTTGTACCAGCCGCCGAACCATTCGCGTGCTTTTGTATTGAGTACATCGGGAAAATGCACCCGCCCCGGCCACACGCCGCCGACAAATTCACGGCCGTCTTCTCTTTTGCAGAAGTAACCGTTTTCCAGGCCCTCCTCATAGACCGGATAACCCTCTTCTATCTTTACTCCGGCGTCGATAATGGGCACCAGATGAATATGCTCCCCCTTCATTTCCTCTACAAATTCCGGGAAATCCGGAAATCTGTTCTTGTCCACCGTAAAATCTTTATACCGTTCCATATAATCGATATCCAGATATACGCTGTCCAAAGGCAGGCCGTTTTCCCTGTGGCGGCGCACCACCTCCCGGACTTCATCAGCCGACATGTAGCTCCAGCGGCTCTGTCCGTAGCCGAAGGCCCACTTGGGAGGAAGATAGCTTGAACCAATCAGCCGCCGGAACTCTCTCACAATATCATGCAGACTTTCCTTCTCCAAAAGATACAGGACAAATCCGCCGGCCGATACCGTCACGGTCAGTTCCTCCGAATCCGTATATCCGCAGTCAAAGATGACCTTCTGAGCCGCATCCACAAAGACGCCCAGCCGCCGGCCGCTGCCGCCGGCCCTCATGCCATCCAGAATAAAGAAGTTATGAGCCCCGTAAAGAGAGCGTTTATTTTCCGTGTGATCTGCATCGTCTGTACAGTTGGACTCATAGATCCATCCCCGCTTATTGATTCCCCGCACGTTCTCTCCCAAGCCGTAGATCATGTCATCCTGGGCCAGTCCGCAGGTCAGAACCGCTTCCGCCCCGTCCTTCTGCCATCTTATGGAAAAATACGGAATCTCAGAATCCTTCCCTGTATAGACCTGCTCCTGCATTTCCGCTGGTTCGTCCGCCGGCATTTGTCTCCCGGTCTCCCGCCCCGGCACGGGGGCAGGACTTTCCGTCTTCTGACTCTTCACAACAGTTCCCGTATCGATGGGCTGTCCAAACACAATTTTTTTGATCATCCGCTGACCTCCTTATCTCCGCTGTTATTCAGGTTCTAATTTTATAAGTTTCATTTATGTTCCTCTTATGAACGCGCTGCTTTCTCCCTGTAACTCA
Source organism: uncultured Lachnospiraceae bacterium (assembly GCA_947588855.1). Classification (GTDB taxonomy): domain Bacteria; phylum Bacillota; class Clostridia; order Lachnospirales; family Lachnospiraceae; genus UBA3402. The sequence continues at coordinate 2,142 of CANQBN010000221.1, read as the reverse complement.
TGTGACGTTTCCCCTGTCCCACGAAGAATCCGTCCATTCCGGCCCTTCGCGCTCCTTCTATATCACAGCGCCAGTCGTCTCCTGTCATAAGCGTCCTGGCCGGATTCAGATGGTACGTTTCAATCAGCGCATCGAAAAACCGTCGGTCCGGCTTTTTCACTCCCCGGTCTGAGGACAGTATCATTCCGTCAAAATAATTTTCCAGACCAAACATTTCCAGTTCCTTCTCCGTAAATGCTCTCTGGGCGTTGCTCAGCAGATACAGCCGGGCGCCTTCCTCTCTCAGCTTCTGAAGGCCTTCCTTCACTCCCGGAAACAGCCGGATCCGTCTGGTGGTAGCGATACGGAATATCCGGCAGGTATCAAAAACCAGCCGTTTCTCCGGCTCAACTCCTTTTTTCTCATAGAGTTTTCGAAAAACATCTTCAATACAGATCTCGGCGGTATCGACAGAACCACCGGCCGCCGATTCCTTTAACGCCTTTCTGACAGCCTTTTCATAAGCCTTTTTCAGTTCTTTCGCCTTATAGTCCGCGCCCTGATACCGATAGAAAAGCGCCATCCGCTTCCACGCCTGCATATCTTCCTCATCCGTGCGTATATCGATCAGCGTTCCATACAGATCAAACACGTAATTTTCATAGCGCGGCATCCGGCTGTTTTTCCGTTCCTGTTTTCCCAGTTCTTCATATACTCTCAAAATCTCGCCTACGCTCCACGCCTGGGCAAAACAGCCTCTGGAAAACGCAGGGTTTCCGCCATCGTATATTTCCGGCAGCTGACCGATACAGCCCTCCCGCAGGGCGCTTTCCACAGCCTCCAGCTGACGTCTCACCAGGGCGCATGCCTCCGCCGAATACTCTCTCGTCTTCAGATACGCCAGATAATAGGCTCCCAGCGGGAACACCCAGACAGTTCCCTGGTGGTAAGCGGAATCCCTTTCCGTCACGGTTCCCCCATAGCTGCCGTGAAAGGCCGCGTCTCCCTGGTTCAATGTGCGAAGTCCAAGAGGAGTATACAACTCTTCGTAAATTCGGTCAACAATCTGCCTTTCCTGACTTCTGTCCAGCATGGTAAACGGCATGGATACCGCCCAGATCTGATTGCAGCGGAACTGTTCGTCAGCCTTTCTTTCTGCTTCTTTGGCTTCCGCCCGCTCTCCTTTTTCCTTCTCATCGGAAATCACATCCCGGAGGTATCCTTTTTCTTCCATCCAGAATTTCTCCCGGAAACTGTCCCGGACCTTTTCCGCCAGGCTGCCGTAGTCGAAGCCGAAAAAGCCTCCCGTCTTCATGCTGCCGGTCTCTTCTTCCGCTCCCGGTCCCTGTTCCGGCTCCGCTTCTTCCGCTCCCGGTCTCCGTTCCGACTCCGCTTCTTCCGCTTTCGTCAGCTCTCCTTCCAACTGCTCCATGACACGCAGGGCATTATACCAACAGGCGTTGACCTCCACCGGTTTTCCGTGCCGGGGCGTAGGCAGATAATCGCCGATCCTCACATCCATCCAGGTCACCTGATCCAGCCCCCGGCCTGCCATGATCAGGCCATCCTCGTCCATATGAATCCCATAGTCGGTTCCATTCTTATAAGAATCCACAATCTCCGCCATCACCGGCCACATTTCCCGGGCAAACTCTTCATCTTCCGTCCGCGCATAATACCGGTAGACACTGTTAATAAACAGAAGCGCCGCGTCCACCGTATTGTACATAGGCTCCCTGCCTCCTTCCGGAAACAGGTTGGGCATCAGACCTCTCCGGCAATATTTCGCAAATGTTCTGAGAATGCTCCTGGCCGTGTCCATCTGCCCGGTCGTCATGCAGCAGCCTTCCAGGGCAATCATGGTATCTCTTCCCCAGTCCTCGAAAAACGGATAGCCGGCCAGGATTGTCCTGCCGCCGGTAGACGTCCTCTCCGAAATAAACTGATTGGCGCTCATAACCAGCTGGAGAACCGTCTCGTTCCACGGGCTGGAAGTTTGCGGCCGGAGCATATCCCCCACCAGGTCCGGGCTGCGGTACAGCGCTGTCTCCCGTAGGGTTTTCCGGTATTCGGAAGCTTCCCGGAACACTTCCTCTGCGTCTCTCATCAGACTGCTTTCAACCGTTTCCGATGCCCCGCCTCCTGCAAGATAAATAATCTCCA
>CANQBN010000220.1 GCA_947588855.1 uncultured Lachnospiraceae bacterium | reverse complement strand
AGCGTCCAGCATCTCAATGCCCTTCTTTGCCAGTTCGGCGCCGATGGCCTTGGACTGTACCGGGTCGATGGAGCTCATGTCGATAACGATGGTTCCTTCCGAAGCCGCCTCGGCGACGCCGCCCTCACCCAGGCATACGGATCTCACATGGGGAGAATTGGGAAGCATGGTAATGATCACCTGACACTGTTTGGCAACCTCGGCTCCATTGGCTGCCGACGCGGCGCCCAGGGCTGTCAGTTCATCGACCGCCGCCTGGTTCCTGTCGCAGACTACCAGTTCATATCCGGCCTTCACCAAGTTTTTGCTCATGGGTTTTCCCATGATGCCAAGTCCAATAAATCCTACTTTCATTGTTTGTTCCTCCTGACGATTTTAAGATTTTTGGTGTGTTATTGTACTGCAAGCGCGCTTGTTTGTTACTGCCTACATTGTATAAAAGAAAGAACAAAAAAACTATTGACTGATTCTCCAATTAACATGACGATTCTTTTCGACAAATAAATAAATGTTCAAATAGTGAAATGCCGCATTTCAAATTTATTTCAAATATCCGCATTCTCCTTTTCATAGCAGCCGAATCATTCTCATTCGGCCATGTTTGAAACACGTTATGAAATATTTTTTTCACTATCTGAACATTTATTATAATTCTACGAAACAGCCGGAGAAACATCTCACATCTTCTGTTATTTTCTTATGATTTATAGTTGGCTTCCACTCCCAGTTTTTTCATTCTGCGCCACAGAGTCGTGGTGCTTACGCCAAGTTCTTCCGCCACCCGGGCACGGTTCCCGTGGTGTTTTTCCAGGATTTTTTTCAAATCCGCCGCTTCCGGACTTGAATAAAGCACGATCTTTTCCTGACCACCCACTTCCACAATATTGGGATAGAGCTGACTGTACAGTTCTCTCAGATGAACTTCGTCAATGCTCCTCTTACTGGATGTGAGAACAAGCCTCTCGCAAAACGCCTCCATCTGAAGCCGGTTGCCATGCCAGGCAAACTCCCCGATCTGCTTACAGGCGCCGTCGGTCAGCACCAGATGCTTATTATATTTCTGCAGATATTTTGCAAAATACTGCCTGAAATATCGAAGCAGATCCTCAGGCCTGTCCCGCAGCGGCGGAATCTCCAGATAAAGCCCCTGCATCAGATAAAACAGCTCCTCTCCAAAATTCCCGATCTGCACCTGGTGCATCAGGTTTTTGTGAGCATAAGCGATAATCCTCACATCCAGATTATCCATAGGGCGGGCATCCGTCCTTGCCACTTCGTGAGGCAGCAGAAGTTTACTAATCTGGAACTGCATGTCTGTCGTCAGCCATTCGATTCCTTTCAGAAAGACGGTTCCATGGTCCGCACGGACAAGGGCTCCTGCCTTGCGCGGCTCTTCTCCCACGCCCTCTCTGCCGAACAGCATCTCCTCTTGTCTCTCACGGCTCATTCCGCTCAGATTTACGCTGACAAAGGGTCCGGTTCTGCGAACACTGTTATTATGTATAGCCTCCGCGATCTGATAAAACTCCGTCCCTTCCTCTCCGTTAATCAGAACCGGCCTCTCTGACAGAGCATACTGCTCCGCCAGTTCCAGAACGCGCTTCATAGCAGCGTTTCCCGTGGGAATGTCATGAAACGTGGTCCTGGCCATAAAGCCGTGGAGGTATGCGTCCTGGATAGAATCCTGATTCCTGCGTATCACCTCGCTGACACGATGAAGGGTCAGTATCGCCCCTGTGATGATATTATCGTACTGAATCGGAGCCATCACCAGCATCCAGGCCTGATTTCGGATATTGACGGATATGGTGTAATTCTCCCTTCTTCCGCTCAGAATACTGTCCACAGCCGCCTCTTCAAACTCGGGAAACACGGAAAGCACCGGAAGCCCAATGATATCTTCCGCGTTCTTTCCGATCAGGTTCTCCACCTGACGGTTCACCGCGATAATATTTCCCTCCGCATTGATTTTGATGATTCCATTGAAGGACGTGTCCATAACCGTCTCAAACTGTGCGGCACTCTGCTTCTCCGCGTCAGCCGCGAACGCCATCTTCCTGGCGGCCAGGAGCGCTTCTGCAATGGAAACTTCTGTAGACGCATAGAAAATGGTGGGATAGCCCATTCTCTCCGCTTCCTCACAGACGCTGTCGCCGCCGATGATCAGATCCGGGTTCAGTTTCGAGATTTCCTGCATTCTGGGCGGAATATCTTCCAGCCGTTCCAGATATGCAGTCAGAAGTTTCACTCCGAACAATTCATCAATGTGGGACATATCCGACAACATATTTTTAAAGACAACCAGCCCGATACGGGGAGTTTCCTTTCTGACAATCGTTTTCGCTTTTTTGAGAAGGAGTCCGATTTCCTGGGCATGCAGCCGAATCTCCACCAGAGGAATATTGGTATACTTCTGAATCAGCTTTGCCTGATAGCCTCTTGCTACAATAATGTGGGCGCCGGCTTCTACTGCCATACGGGCCTCATTGACCGTGTTCACCGTCTGAATCGCTTTCATGTAATCCACTTCGATGTTCCGCTCTTTTACCACCTTGCGCGCAGTCTCAAGCATATCTTCGTTAGGCACCAAAAGCGCTATCTTAACCATATCCGCCTCCGTCTTTGCTGCAGAGCGGGGATCCTGCCCCGCATTCACCTGCTAATGAACCGGGCTGAATGTCTTCACCACCCGGAACGCCTGTTCCACTGTTGCCGTCATATTATATTTCGCGTTTTCACTGTCCATCGCCTCCGCCAGCGTCACTACGGTCTGAAGGATCGGGAAGAACGCGTCAATTCCCTCTTTGTTGCAGGCCACTGCATCCCTGGTCACGCATCCGGAGAAGCCAAGGACAGGTTTGCCGAACTGTTTGGCTGTTTTTGCCACGCCGATGGGAGCCTTGCCCATGACGGTCTGTCCATCCAGACGGCCTTCCCCTGTCACCACGATATCCGCACCCTTCACATAGTCCGCCAGTTTCGTCTCTTCCAGAACAATTTTAATGCCTGATTCCAGAACCGCATTGGTAAATGTCAGGAAAGCAAATCCCAGACCGCCTGCTGCGCCGGTTCCGGGATATTCTGGATCGGCGTCCGGGTATTTCTCTCTCGCCACTTCCGCGTAATGACGAAGCCAGCCGTCCATGGTTTGGATCATCTCCGGAGTCGCGCCCTTCTGCGGTCCATAGATGGCGCTGCAGCCCTTCTCTCCGCAGAGCGGATTGGTCACATCACAGGCGATCTTAAAGGAGCAGTCCTTCAGTTCCGGAATCACATCCTCGTCCGTAATCCGAGCCACATCCGCAAGTCCTTTTCCAAAGCAGGAGACCTGATGGCCATCTTTATCCAGGATCCCATAACCCAAAGCCTGCAGCATACCGATACCGCCGTCGTTAGTAGCGCTTCCGCCGATTCCCACGATGAATTTGCGGCAGCCTTTCCTGATGGCATCGCAAATCACTTCTCCCACGCCAAAGGTCGTGGTATTCATGGGATTGCGCAGCTCATCCGGAACCTGAGTGATGCCGGCTGCCCCGGACATCTCGATAACAGCCGTCGTCCCTTCCACGATTCCGTATTGACAGACTACCGTCTCTCCCAACGGACCGGTCACTTCCACCCACTGCAGTTCGCCGCCCATTCCAAAGGTCAGAGCCTCCACGGTACCCTCTCCTCCGTCCGCCAGGGGCCGCACACAGACCTCCGCATCCGGATACACCCGCTTCACGCCCTCGGCAATGGCCGCTCCGGCTTCCATGGATGTTAAGCTCCCTTTCAATGAATCGATTGCTACTGTTACTTTCATGACAAACGCCTCCTTATTCTCTGCAGGATTGATTTCCCGGCTCTTCTGGTTCTTCCAATCACGGCGTGGCCGCCTCCGCCCGGAACAGCCTTCCTGTTCTGTTAAGAACATTGTATAAAAATGAAAACAAAAAAACTATTGACTGAATGTATAAATTGGCATGTTTATTTTTTGGCATTCCAACAACCTTTCATAATATGCACTAAATTATTTCAAATATATTTCATATCTCTGTGTTCTACAATATTGCACCGCAATAATCAGATATTTTTGCAACCAAATGCAACGCTTTCCGCAATCTTTTTTTCATAAACACAAAACTGCCCCGAAAAATTTTTCGGGACAGTTTCTTGCGCAAACCCTCTTCAATTCAATCCGTATTCCTCCGCCCGTTTCATGGCGGACTCGATTACCTTATCCATGTCATAATATTTATATTCCGCTAATCGGCCGCCAAAGATCACATTCTTCTCCTTAGCCGCCAGCTCCGCATACTTCGCATACAGGCTCTGGTTCCGCTCATCATTGACCGGATAGTAGGGCTCCATACCCTCCTGCCAGGCAGCCGGATATTCCCGGGTGATCACCGTCTTCGGCTGGGTGCCGAACTCAAAATGCTTGTGCTCAATAACCCGGGTATAAGGCGTTTCCCGATCTGTATAATTGACCACAGCCACACCCTGGTAGTTGTCTGTATCCAGAAGCTCCGACTCGAAGCGCAGGCTCCGGTATTCCAGCTTGCCATAGCAATAGCCATAGTAGGAATCGATGGTCCCTGTGTAGACCACGGTCTCGCCCAAAGCATCATATTTCTCCCGATTCTCCAGATAATCCACGCCCAGTTCCACATCACAGCCGGCAAACAGCTTATCTGTCAGCACATTGTAGCCTCCGATCGGAATTCCCTGATACAGATCGTTGAAATAATTATTGTCATAGGTGTAGCGGACCGGCAGGCGCTTGATGATGAACGCCGGCAAATCTTTACAGTCGCGGCCCCACTGCTTCTCCGTATAGCCCTTCACCAGCTTCTCGTAGATATCCCGGCCT
>CANQBN010000219.1 GCA_947588855.1 uncultured Lachnospiraceae bacterium | reverse complement strand
TCCTCGATCACAGTCACATGGCAGCCAATCATCAGGCCAATCCGGATAATCAGAATGGACACATGGCCGGCCCCGCAGATTACCATTTTCTTCTCCTGGCCCAAAAGCTCGCAAAACACCTTCTGGCCGTCAATGGGATAAATTCCTCCGTCCTGGATCTCTTTGACGGCCTCTTCATTCCGGGCAAAGAAACCGGTCCCCTCTGACTGCCAGACAATCTCATGATGGGACAGAAGGGCTTTTTCGCCAAAAGCCTCCCCCTCAATGACCGTCATGGCGATATTCTGATGGTTGGGGTTCGCTTCCCGCACCGCACTGTAAAAATCCGACATGTTTCCAACCTCCTTATTTCCTCATTATCTGTCAAAAATAAACTGTCATTTTTCTTTCTTTTCCGATATAATGATGTTGGGTCAAAAGGTATTTTGCCCCTATGATGCGCGGCTTGCTCCGCGCTATGCGCTCCCGCAATCCTAAAATATCTCAAATCCGCAGAAAGGACTTTAGCCTATGAAAACCATCCACGTGCAGAAAGGCGATCTGAACACAATAGACGGCTACGTTGCCCGGGATGCCGTTCTTGCCAAGCTCCCGGCTCCCCAGGACATGGCCTGTCTGAAACCGCTGTATGAGGCGGCCCTGGCCGCCGCCGAAAAGGCCGGCGTCGAAACCGCTTATTTCCCGCCTATTCCGGAAGCTGATTTAAACTCTACCATGTTCCAGGCCATTACCCTGATCTATCAGATCATGCGGGAATTCCAGGCCTCCCACGCAAATCCGCATCAGATCCGTATTCTCTGCGATAACGACCGCATTCTCCAGCTGTACATGGTCGTGTGGAACCTGTATTACGCGGAGGATAAGGCTGACCGGATGAACGACGGCCGGTGGGACTGAACTCCTGGCTTAACGCCAGTCTCCCGTGGGCCTGCACACCCAATCTCCAAACTGCGTACTCAATCCCCGGGCCTGCGTGCCCTACTTCCGGGCGCATTCTCCGGTGCTTCCCTCTGTGATCGCAAGCGCCGGCTGGCACCGCATACCTTACTTTCGCGCGCACTCTCCGGTGCTTCCCTCCGTGATCGCAAGCGCCGGCTGGTACCGCATACCTTACTTCCGGGCGCACTCCCCATCGCTTCCCCTGAGAATCTTCAGGCCGTGATCCAACGCCCCCAGGATGAAGGACAGGCTCTCCTTCACCGCTTTCGGGCTGCCCGGCAGATTAACGATCAAGGTTCCGCCCCGAAGTACAGACGTCCCCCGGCTGAGCATGGCCCGGTCAGTCAGCTCCATGGAGCGCATACGGATATACTCGGCGATTCCCGGCGCCTCCCGGTCTGCCACGGCTTTCGTCGCCTCCGGCGTCTGATCCCTCCGGGAAAAACCGGTGCCTCCGCTGGTCAGGATCAAGTCCACCTGTCTTTGATCCGCCAGCCGGATCAATTCTTTTTTCAGAAGAACGGGCTCATCCGGCAGGATCAACGTCTCCACCACCTGGTACCCGGCTTCTTCCAGCATCTGGACAGCCGCGGGGCCGCTCTCGTCCACCCGTTTCCCCCGGGCGCCTTTGTCGCTCATGGTGATCACTGCGGCGGAAAAGGGCCGGCCCGGATCCGGAAGGGTCACGGTCATCTCATCTCCGGCCCGGATCTCGCCTTCCTCCAGCACCTCCGCGAACACGCCTTCCCGGGGCATAATGCAGTCTCCGACCCGGTGGAAGATGGCGCAGTGGCTGTGACATTCTTTCCCAATCTGGGTCATCCGAAGCACCACGCTTCCGGCCCGGATGATGCTTCCTACCGGAAGGCTTTTGAAATCAATGCCCTCCACCAGAAGATTTTCTCCGAAATCCCCATCAACTACAGTGCCGCCTTTGGCATTGAACTCTTTCACCTTATCGTAGGACAAAAGGCTCACCTGGCGATGCCATTTGCCGGCGTGGGCGTCATTTTCAATTCCATAATCCTTTAAGAAATGGCCGATCTCCACCGGCCGCTTCTCGGTTCCCTTGACCGGGCTTACGCACACGGCCCGGACGATTCCCTTCAGGCTTTTCTCTTCGCTCATGGTTCTCCTCCCTAGCATCCCTTACCAAAACCGCAGTTGGGGAAAGTACATACCTTACAGTTAAGGCAGAGGCCGCCCTGTCCCAGACCGGCCAGCTCCTCCGCCGTGATCTCGTCGTCAGCCATCACCCGGGGCAGCGCCAGGTCAAAGATCGTCCGCTTGGCGTACATGACGCAGCCGGGCAGGCCCATGATAGCCACCGTCCGGGGATTGTCACCTTCCCTCACCTGGTAGTAAGCCAACAAAAACATGGCTCCCGGCAGAACCGGCGCTCCGTAGGATACGATCCGTGCCCCTGTATTCTTAATAGCCAGCGGCGTCTTGTCGTCCGGATCCACGCTCATGCCGCCGGTGCAGCAGACCACGTCCGCTCCCTGCTGGATCATCCCCAGAATGGAGGCAGTGACTTTCTTATCGTCGTCGTTCCAGGTCTCATGGGCGATGATCTCCGCGTCATACTCGGCGAACTTGCTCTCGATCACTGGGGTGAAGGTGTCCTGAATCCGTCCGTAATAAACTTCGTTGCCGGTGGTCACGATTCCCACCTTTTTGTGGGCAAAGGGCTTGATATCCAGGATTGGCTTCCCGCCGGTAGCTTCCATACAGGCCTTCTCCGCAGCCGTCATTTTCTCCTCCTCGATCACCAGGGGGATAATACGGGTACCGGCCAGCTTGTCTCCCTTTTTAACAGGAAAATTGCCATGCCGGGAGGCAATCATCATCTGGCCAAAGCCATTCACGGCCTTCAGGCCGGCGTTATCCACCTTGAGCAGGCCGTCGCACTCCGCCGCCAGCTCGATCTTCCCCTCCTTCGCCTCAGAACGGCTCATATGGCTGCCCCTGCACATGCGGCACAGGATCTCGGCGGCATCGTTCTCATGGAGCATGCCCTCCTCCTTCTCCCACACATACAGCTGGTCCTTTCCCACGCTCAAAAGAACAGGGATGTCCTCTTTCGTCACAATATGGCCTTTGCGGAACACCGCGTCCTTGGTCACACCTTTTATGATCTGGGTTATATCGTGGCACAGCACCGCGCCCTCCGCGTCAACCGTTTTAATCAGCTTCATTTCACCAATCCTCCTATGTGATCTTCTATTATTTTTGCTTCCTGATATCGCCTCGCATGATTTCGCGCCGCCTCCTCACTGCCTGCGCAGCGGGCGGCGCTTTCCTCAAACCGCTCCTTCAGAGAAACCCGATCCGTACCATGTATATATTTATCCGCCAGATAAAGAATCTCTGCCTCCAGCGGGAACCGAAAGTCCGGAACCCGTCCCCCGGGAATCTGATCCGCCTCCAGCCTTCGCTCCCAATCATGGTGGCAGAGGATCAGCGGCGCCAGAAAGGGATATCCTTCCCGGATCACTGCCTTCGCTCCCTCCAGAGGATGATCCTCCCTCTGCCTGGCCACATCATGAAGAAGGGCCGCCGCTGTCAGAATATCCCGGCGAATCGTGTATCCCTTACTTGCCAGCTTCTCCGCCAGGGCTTCCGCCTCCCGGCTCACAGCCATGCAATGGGCCCGAACCCGATCCGGCGTATGGTATTTATCCCAGATAGCCTCACATTCCTCCGCATCGGGGCTGTCCATCGGCTGCCGTCCCAGCTCCTCCACCTGAACCCTTCCGTCTGGGCCCCAGGCGAGACGGCTGATCCCGCAGTAAGGCTGGGCCAATGCCCTGGACCGTTCCAGGGAAATATCCAGAAATTGGGACAGGAAACAGCAGTTGATACCCGCATGAGCCACCACCGCCACGTCCCCCGCGGTCTCCCCCATGATCTCCTCGATACATGCCGAAAACCGTTTCACCCCGTCCGAGCGTTTCTCGCCGGCGACAGGTTCCGTTTCCAATTCCTTTTTGATCTCCGCAAGAGGAAGATTCTCCCACTCCCCCATGTAAAGTTCCGTCAGGCCTTCCTTCTCCCGGCAGGGGATCCGCCCATCCGCCAGGATATTCGCGGTCTCCTTCGCTCTCTGCAAGGGGCTGGTGTAGACCGCCTCGATAGGGTGTTCCAGGAAATACGCCCGGAGTTTTTCCCCGTGCCGTCTCCCTTCCTCACTTAAGGGAAGGTCAGTTCTGCCGATACAGCGTTTTCTCATGTCTGGGAACGCCACCTCCCCGTGGCGGATGATATACAGTGTTCTCACGTCACTATCACTCCCTCAATCCGTTGGAAAAACATTTCTGGAATACGGAGGTCATATGGTTCTGCATCTCCTCTTCCATGGCGTAATAGCAGGACAGCAGCCGTTTTCCTTCCGCTGTCAGCCGGGAACCTCCTCCGCCGGTTCCGCCGGTCCACCGCTCCAGTATCCGAAATCCCAGCTGTTTCTCCGCCCCTTTCAGCATCCGGCTGCCCTTGGAATAGGACAGGCCCACCTGGGAGCAGGCTTCCTGGATGGAGCCGGTTCTCTCCACATTTTCCATTAGACGCGCCGTCACCGGACCATAAAATACATCTCCTGCTGCCAGGTCGATCCGGACGATGGGGTGGATGGGATAACCCTCCCCCTGTTTGAAATCCCAGTCGATCATTTCCTCATATTCCGCCTGGGTATCCACGTCCCAGTTGACGCCTTTGTCGTCCACAATCAGGTTGGTAATGGAGATGCCTGATTCCTCCATGGCCCCCCGCAGCCCCCGGTCTCCCTGATAGGCGCACAGCTTCCTGGCAACCTCCTTTTTCAGAAGGATAGGATGTCCCGGCTCGCCTCCGTATACGGTGCGGACCATGTCCGCGTCGATCTTCATCACCTGGCTGAAGGTCTTCTGCCGGATGGCCGGCGTGTCCACCGG
>CANQBN010000218.1 GCA_947588855.1 uncultured Lachnospiraceae bacterium | reverse complement strand
ATTTCAAGTGGAGGTTGGAGAAAGACTAATTTCTACTTGGCCCCCTTAGAAGTGGAAGTTAACTTTTCACTTCACTAATTTCAAAACTTTTTGCAAGTAAAGTTGACTTGTATTTCCATTTGCTTTATAATGGTATTTACCTATGAGGAAAGAGAGGCTGCTCCTATGATTAAAAGCATGACAGGCTTCGGAAGGTGTGAGAAGATCACCGACCAGTATAAGATTTCCGTGGAAATCAAGTCGGTCAATCACCGTTATCTTGATTTGAGTATTAAGATGCCCAAGAAGTTTAATTATTTCGAAGCTGCCATACGCAATCTGCTTAAGAATTATATTCAGAGGGGTAAGGTGGATGTTTTTATTAATTACGAAGACTACACCGCGGAAACCCTGGCCCTGAAGTACAATTCTGTTTTGGCGGAAGAATACGTAAGTTATTTCAAGAAGATGAAGGAGCAGTTTGGTCTGCAGGATGATATTACGGTATCTGCGCTGGCCCGTATGCCTGAAGTGCTGGTGATGGAAGAGACGCCGGAAGACGAGGAATCCATGTGGAAGCTTCTGTCAGGCGTCATTGAGGAGGCGGCCGGACATTTTGTTGAGACCAGGATCAGGGAGGGCGAGAACCTGAAGACCGATCTGATCGGCAAGCTGGATGAGATGATAGAGCTTGTGACTCAGATTGAACAGCGGTCTCCCGGCATCGTGGAAGAATACCGTATGAAGCTGGAAGCTAAGGTGCGGGAGATGCTGGAAGGCGCGGCGGTGGATGAAGCCAGGATCGTGACGGAGGCCACGATTTTTGCCGACAAGATCTGCGTGGATGAGGAGACGGTCCGCCTGAGGAGTCATTTTGAGACGGCCAGAAAGGAACTGGAGACCGGAGGCAGTATCGGGCGGAAGCTGGATTTTATCGCTCAGGAGATGAACCGGGAGGCCAATACGATCCTGTCCAAATCCAATGATCTGGAGGTGTCCGGCAAGGCAATCGCTCTTAAGACAGGAATTGAGAAGGTCAGGGAACAGATTCAGAATATTGAGTAGGAGCAGCATGTATGAGCGATCATGGAATCCTGGCGGTGGTATCCGGCTTTTCCGGAGCGGGCAAGGGAACTCTTATGAAGGAACTTTTGAGCCGGTATGACAATTATTCTCTGTCCATATCGGCCACTACCAGACAGCCCCGTGAGGGAGAGGTTCACGGCCGGGAGTATTTCTTCGTCACAGAAGAAAAATTTCTGGAGATGATAGATGAGAATAAACTGATTGAATACACCAGATATGTCAATCATTATTATGGAACCCCCAGCGAGTATGTGCTGAATCAGATGAAAGCAGGCCGGGATGTGATCCTGGAGATAGAGATTCAGGGCGCTTTGAATATTAAGAAGAGATTTCCGGACGCCCTGCTGCTTTTTGTGGTTCCGCCCAGTGCCGCGGAGCTGAAGAGACGTCTTATGGGCCGGGGAACGGAATCGCCGGAGGTCATAGAGGCAAGGCTGAGGCGCGCTGTGGAGGAGGCAGAGGGTGTGGATCAGTATGACTATCTGCTGATCAATGATGATCTGGACCGGTGTGTGGAGGAGACCCATCGGCTGATACAGGCCCAGCACAGCAGGGTCAGCAACAATAAAGAGTTTATTCGCCGTATTCAGGATGAACTGAATCATATCTGAAGGTATCGGCGGAAATCTGAAAAGATATCAGGAGTCCTGAAACGCGGGACAGGAAGACAGAAAGGAGCTTTTTTATGTTACATCCATCATATCATGATTTGATCCAGGCAGTTAACAGTGATGTGGAGAAAGGCGAGGAGCCAGTGGTTCAGAGCCGTTATTCCATCGTGATAGCTACGGCAAAAAGGGCCCGTCAGATTATTGCGGGCGAGGAGCCTCTGACAGCCAATGCAGGCAAGAAGCCTTTGTCTATTGCCGTGGACGAACTGTATCAGCAGAAGGTGAAGATCATAGGAGAAGATGATTCTGCTGACAGTGAAGAGTAAGATTCGGAAGCGTGTGAGAAGCCGTCTCGTGACTGCCGGGACGGTTTTATCATATGAATCAGAAATGGAGTTTGGATGAAAATACTTTGCATATCCCTGGGCTGCGACAAGAATCTGGTGGATTCGGAGAATATGCTGGGACTTCTTCGGAAAGACGGCTACGAGTTCACGGATGACGAGGCTCAGGCTGATATCATACTGATCAATACCTGCTGTTTTATCGGCGATGCCAAGGAGGAGAGCATCAATACCATCCTTGAGATGGCCCAGTGGAAGACAGAAGGCACCTGTAAGGCCCTGATCGTCACCGGCTGCCTGGCCCAGCGGTATCAGCAGGAGATTATCGATGAGATTCCGGAGGTAGACGCGGTTCTTGGAACCACTTCCTACATGGAAGTATCCCGGGTTCTTGGAAATGTCCTGAAAGGACAGCGGGAGAATGTCTTCCGCAGTATTGACGAGCTTCCGGACGATGAGGCGGAGCGAATCGTTACCACCGGCGGATATTACAGCTTTCTGAAGATTGCGGAGGGCTGCGACAAGCGGTGTACCTACTGTATCATTCCCAGCCTCAGGGGCCGGTACCGAAGCGTTCCCATGGAGCGGCTTCTTGAGGAGGCCCGAAGTCTTGCGGAGCAGGGTGTGAGGGAACTGATCCTGGTGGCCCAGGAGACCACTCTCTATGGCGTGGATCTGTATGGGGAGAAGGCTCTTCCCCGGCTGCTTCGGGAGCTTTGCAAAATCTCCGGCATCCAGTGGATCCGGATTCAGTATTGTTATCCGGAGGAGATTACGGAGGAACTGATCGACGTCATGGCGGAGGAGGAGAAGATCTGCCACTATCTGGATATTCCCATCCAGCACGCCAGCGACCGGATTCTGAAGCGCATGGGCCGGAAGGCCACGCAGGAAGGACTGAGGAAGATTATCGGCCGGCTGCGGGAGCGGATCCCGGATATTGCGCTGCGGACGACCCTGATCTCCGGCTTCCCCGGGGAGACGGAGGAGGATCATGAGATTCTCATGGAGTTTGTGGACGACATGGAATTCGAGCGGCTGGGAGTCTTTGCCTACTCCCAGGAGGAGGACACGCCTGCGGCTTCCTTCCCGGATCAGATTCCTCAGGAATTGAAAGAGGAGCGCCGGGACGAGGTGATGGAGCTTCAGCAGGAGATCGCCTTTGAGAAATCGGAAGCCATGGTGGGAAGAGTCCTGGAAGTGATGATTGAGGGAAAGGTAGCCGATGAGAACGCTTATGTGGGACGGACTTATATGGACTCCCCAGGCGTGGACGGGCTTTTATTTGTCAATACGGATCTGGATCTGATGAGCGGAGATTTTGTCCGGGTGAAGGTGACCGGGGCCGCAGAGTACGATTTGATCGGCGAGGTCTATGAAGAAAATGAATAGACGGACCGCGTAAGGCGGCCGAAGGGAGGAGAATTATGAATTTGCCCAACAAACTGACGATTTTTCGGGTGATACTGATCGTGCCTTTCGTGATTCTTCTGTTGGGGAGCAGTCAGCAGTGGGGCTGGTTTACCGCCCTTTTCGGGGGAATCATGGAGTATGTGGATTACATTGCAGTGGTGATTTTCATTGTGGCCAGTCTGACGGACCTTCTGGACGGCAAGATAGCCAGAAAATACAACCTGGTGACCAATTTCGGCAAGTTTATGGATCCTCTGGCAGACAAGCTTCTGGTCTGCTCGGCTCTCATCTGCCTGGTGGAGATGGGACGGCTTCCTGCCTGGATGGTGATCATCATCATCAGCCGCGAGTTTATCATCAGCGGCTTTCGCCTGGTAGCCTCCGATAACGGCGTGGTCATTGCCGCCAGCTACTGGGGGAAATTCAAAACCACCTTCCAGATGTTTGCGGTCATCCTTCTGATTGTGAACATTCCGGCGGCGCCGGTTCAGATTTTGACCACTCTTTGCGTCTGGATTGCGCTGATACTGACCATCATTTCTCTGGTGGATTACATTGCCAAGAACCATAAGGTTCTGACGGAAGGGAGTATGTGATGACCGCAGAACTGATTTCCGTGGGGACGGAGATTCTCATGGGGAATATCGTCAACACCAACGCCCAGTATCTGGCGCAGCAGTGCGCCATGCTGGGACTGTCCATGTACCATCAGACGGTGGTAGGGGACAATGAGGAACGGCTGAGTGAGGCAGTACGGACAGCCCTCGACCGGTCCGACATCGTGATCCTGTCGGGAGGTCTGGGGCCTACGGAGGATGATCTGACCAAGGAGGTCTGCGCCAAAGTCATGGACATGCCTCTGGAGGAAGACGCCCACAGCCGGCAGATGATCGAGGAATATTTCAAAAGTATAGACACGAAGAAGGTCACGGACAACAACTGGAAGCAGGCCATGGTGCCTCATGACGCCATGGTTTTGGATAATCACAACGGAACGGCCCCCGGCCTGATCATGGAGAAGAATGGAAAAACGGCGGTTCTTCTGCCGGGACCGCCGGTGGAGCTGTATCCCATGTTCAAGGAGCAGGTATTCCCTTATCTGCAGAAGCTTCAGCCGGAGAAGTTCGTCTCCCGCATGGTGAAGATCTGCGGCGTGGGAGAGAGCAAGGTGGAAAGCCAGCTTCTGGATCTGATCGACGCTCAGACTAATCCTACCATCGCTACCTATGCCAAGGTAGGAGAGGTTCATCTGCGGGTCACGGCCCGGGTGAAGAATGACGAGGAGGCGGCCGATCTGCTCAAGCCGGTGGTAAAGGAGATCCGGAAACGCTTCGGCAACGCGGTGTATACTACCAAGGAAGAGGAAACCCTGGAGATGGCGGTGGTGCGCCTGCTTGCCAAATATGAGTTGACGGTGACCACGGCTGAATCCTGCACCGGAGGTCTGCTGGCGG
>CANQBN010000217.1 GCA_947588855.1 uncultured Lachnospiraceae bacterium | reverse complement strand
CGTTCGGGAATGGGATTCTGCTTCATGGAGGCCCTTATGGATCAGGTTCAGGTTCAGTCCCGTGTTGGAGAAGGGACTTCCGTGACCATGAAAAAACTGATTGGCAGGTGAGGGCATGGACGAGACGATGGTGCTTATGGCCAGGGCACACCAGGGGGACAAAGCGGCTCGCGACCAGCTTGTGTTTGACAACATGGGACTGGTATGGAGTATTGTAAGACGGTTTGCGAGCCGGGGATACGAGATGGAGGACCTGTTTCAGATTGGCAGCATCGGACTTATGAAAGCCATAGATAAATTTGATATGACTTATGAGGTACGTTTTTCCACCTATGCGGTTCCCATGATCGCCGGGGAAATCAAGAGATTTTTGCGTGATGATGGAATGATTAAGGTGAGCCGCTCTGTGAAGGAGATGGGAATGAAGGTTAAAAACGTCCGGGAAAATCTGATTGGCATCTACGGACGGGAGCCGACCGTGGAAGAGATCGCAAAGGAAATCGGAGCCAGCAAGGAGGAAGTCGCCGCTTCCATTGAAGCCGGAGCCGAAGTGGAATCCCTTTATAAGACCATCAATGTGAACGATGATTCCGGACTTATGCTTATGGATAAGATTGAAGACCGGAGCGACAGTCATGAACAGCTTTTAAATCACATAGTATTGCAAAAGCTGATCGGAGAACTGGAAGAAAAGGAGAAAACTATTATTATTAAAAGATATTTTGAAAATCAGACCCAGACGCAGGTGGCGGAAGCGCTTGGAATTTCCCAGGTGCAGGTTTCCCGCCTGGAAAAGAAAATATTAAGACGTATGAGAGAGCGTTTTTAGAAAATGGCATAGAATTTATAAACAGGGCCATACTAATCTTACATTGCCGGAGAGGAAGTGAGAGAGTATGGAATTTCTGAAAAATAAGTGGGCATATATTCTGTTGGTGACAGCGCTGATTCTGATGGTCGGCGCCTCCGTCTATCTGTATGTTATGTGCCGGAACAGAGAGCCTTACGCGGGAGGCATGCTGGTGCGGCTGGAGCAGGTGCTGCCTGCAGGGATGCGCACCTTGGCTGAAGGCGAAAACAGGGGAGAATATGCAGACCGTGTGTTGGAGGCGGCAGATTCAATCGCGGCAGATTCGGCGGAGGAGATGATCTTTCTATGAGCAGAACGCTGTATCTGAAGCTGAATCAGATTACGGAGGTTCACGAAAAAACCGTGAAACTGAATGATGTGGCGGAACTTTACTGTGATGACGCGGCGGTTCTTGCCAAATGCAGCGCGCTGAAGATAAAGACGATTCGGGAGGACAGAGACAGGCGGTATGTGGGGAGTGTGCTGGAAATTATCCAGAAGATTACGGAGATGGATCCTTCCGTTCAGGTCAGCAGCGTGGGAGAAACGGATTTTATCATCGATTATCAGAGGCCGCATGGTCCCCGGACAGTCAGGAAATGGATGAAAGTCCTGGCAGTAGCTGCCGTTAGTTTCTGCGGCGCGGCCTTTGCTATCATGACATTCAATAATGACGCCAGCGTCAGTCAGGTGTTCAGGGAGATATACCGGATGGTTCTGGGGCAGGAACCGGGACATTTTTCTATATTGGAATTGTCCTATTCTATCGGACTGGCCTTGGGAATTCTTGTGTTCTTCAACCATTTTGCCGTGTGGAAACTGAATACGGATCCGACTCCCCTGGAGGTAGAGATGCGTCTCTACGAAGACAATATATCCAAAACGCTGATCCAGAATGACGGCAGGAAGGAGTCGGATGTAGATGTTACTTAAGCAGCTGTTCCTGGGATTTATCGGATTCAGCGCCGGAGGCATTATAGCCGCCGGAGTATTTGCTTTTCTGGCCATCATCGGCGTATTTCCCCGGCTGATCGGAAAGACGAAAACCAGAGATCATATCATGCTGTATGAGACGATGATTGTTCTCGGGGGAGCCGTGGGAAATGTGCTGGATATCTGCAGGTTTCCTCTGATGCCTTGGGGATCTTCAGTTTTTCTGGTGGTTTTCGGCCTTTCAACAGGCGTATTCGTAGGCTGCCTGATCATGTCTCTGGCAGAGACGGCCAAGGCTCTTCCGGTCATGAACCGGAGAATTCATCTGGCGGTAGGATTTCAGTATGTGGTGCTGGGAATCGCTCTGGGAAAGATGCTGGGGGCTCTTCTGTATTTTTCCAGGGGGATGGGCGCGTGACATCTTGAGAATGCCGGGAATTTGATAAAAGAGAGATAACGATGGGGCAGGCGCCCCGCAGAGCGCCTGCCGAAAGGAGACTGTATGGAGATAAATAAACAGAATTACAATGAATATGTGAAGGAAATGACGCCGACAAATCCGCTGTGGAAGAATATACTGCGGGCGTTTATCACCGGAGGTATCATCTGCACTGTGGGTCAGGCGGTCATGGGATGGCTCCAGTCCGTTTATGGTATGGATCAGCAGACGGCGGCGTCCTGGAACACACTGGCGCTGATTCTGACAAGCGTTCTGCTGACTGGCTTGAACCTGTATCCGAAGATCGTGAAATGGGGCGGCGCCGGCGCCCTGGTACCCATCACCGGCTTTGCCAATTCTGTGGTGGCGCCGGCCATCGAGTACCGGGCGGAGGGCCAGGTTTACGGCATTGGCGTGAAGATCTTCACCATCGCCGGGCCGGTGATCCTCTTTGGGATTCTGTCCAGCTGGGTGCTGGGAGTCATCTGCTGGGCCGGACAGATGCTGGGGTGGATGTGAAGGATTCTTTAATTCTCCAGCGGCACAATATAGAAACGCTCCGTATCGTCCGGACTTTTCCAGGCGTTCGGCTTTAAGAATACCAGCGTGTCCACCTGCTCCAAATCGATCACATGGTTAAAGGGATGCATGAAACGGAATTCTGTCCGGGCGCTGTCCGTGAAGCCGCCGCCTCCTCCCGTGGAAAGGTATGGCAGAAGGGTTCCGTCCTTTAGCCGGACGCCGCAGGGATGGGTCATATCAGAGATCAGCTCTTTATCGAAATCCACTTGTTCCGGAACGGACAGACTTGCGCGAATGGACACGGGCGAAAGCTCCAGCTGCTTTACGGTGATGCCTGTATCGCCTATGGGGGAAATCGCCTGGTATGTCCGGTAGGCGTTGCTTCCGGAAAGAGGGATGGTAAATTCCCAGGTTCCTTCCAGAATTCTGGTGAATTTTGCCCGGGCGACAGTTCCCAGATCGTCCAGACGGATGTGGAGAGACTGCCCCAGAAGGCTTACATCCACATCACCGGATATCTGCAGGATAAATTCCATGGTGCCGTTTTCGTCCGCGTACCGGGGTTCAACCGGACCTTCCGCAGCTGTTCCGTCATCATAGACTATTTGAGCGTTTTCATTGATAATCGTGCCGTCATAGAACCGGGCGGTTATGTTGCGCCAACGGGATGTATCGCTGTCAGGCTCGTTACTGAAGGATACGTCGAAGGTTCCGAAATCCGGCTGGAGTCCCTTCTCCGGGACAAATCCGTCTACGGAGAAGGAAATCCACGCGCAGTCTTCAGTGACGACTGTCATGCGTGGACAGACGGTGACGCCGCCGACGGTGACAGGCGTATATTCGTTTGCCTGCGGGACGGAAACGGTTCCGCTGCCGATGTTGTTCCCTTGGGCCGTTTCAGCCGCGTCTTCAATATTTCCAGCGTTGCTCGGATTGGTTTCGTTCAGGATGATGGCAAGGCCGTTATCTTTCAATGACTTCTGCTGCTGGGGTGATGCCTGCAGAGTTCCCTGCATTCCGCGGCTCCAGTACAGGTATGCGGCTGCTGATGCCGTGATGACGCCCGCCGCCAGAAGTGCCGCGCAGAGCGCGGCCGAGACCGTCCTTTTGAACCGGACGTTTCTCTTTTGGGGTTTGGCAGTATCTGGGTTTTCTTCCCGCATGCGGATAATGTTGCCTCGGTTTTCGCCCGGACAAGTTTGAATCTGTCGAAATGCAATTTCCATTTTTTCGCGTACTACGTCCGGTAGTTCTATTTCTTCTTCAAATGCATGAAATTCTTTGTCTTTCATAAGATATCCTCCTGTGCGCCATCTCTGTAATAGTCCGCCAATTTCTCCCGGCCCCGCTGTAGCCGGGTCTGAACCGTGCTTTTGGGAATCTGCAGGAGTTCGGCAATCTCGTCGGTTTTGTAACCCTCCGCGTAAAAGAGAATCATGACGGTCCGATATTTCTCATCCAGGGAGGTCAGGGCTTCCTTTAGTTCCAGATTGTAACAATCCTCGGCAGCTGGCTCCGCTGTCTCATCCAGTTCTGTATACTGCCGTCTGGTATCCCGCAGGTCGCAGCATTTGCGGATCAGAATCCGGGTCATCCAGGTGCGGAAGAAACATTCCTCCCGCAGGGTGGAGATCTTCTCCCAGCAGGTCAGGATTGTGTCCTGGATTGCGTCGGCCGCGTCCTCGTCATTTAGGAGAATAGCCAGGGCGACCCGGTACATGTTTTTGGCGTGAAGCTGCATCAGACGGACGAAGGCGTCCGGATCCCGGGATTTCGCGAGACGGACAAGCAGTGTCTGATCTGTTGTTCTGTTTTCTGTTTTCCTATGCATTTATGATACCTTTCTGTGTCGTATTTGTGCAGTGAACGTTCCCATACACTTATTAGACGGATCAAAGGCAGGAAAAATCTCATTACAGATATAAAAACATAAAAATTCAGGGTCGGTCAAGATGATTATGCAGAGGAATGTCGCCAGTTTGCAGTGGTTTGGCAAATATATGAGACCGGAAATTTCCGGTTGACAGCCGCTCAATCCTGTGCTATTATCTTACTAATTTAATAAGTTAAACCGTTGAGGCGGAGATAACGGCGATGATGCCTTTACAGAGAGCCTGCGCTGCTGAGAGTCAGGTGAGAAACAA
>CANQBN010000216.1 GCA_947588855.1 uncultured Lachnospiraceae bacterium | reverse complement strand
ACCTACCAGCCTTTCCGTATTGCTGATAAAACGAGTCATGATAAACAGATACGCCTGGCGTACCGCCACAAAGTTTAACAGCATAATCACCATCGGCCCCGTAGAGTCTCCGCGCCCGCGGAGACCGCCCGCAAGCGTATGATTGACACAGTTAAACAGCATGAAGAATACATTTGTCTGCAAAAACAGCGCTCCATACCGGATAACATCCTCGTCGCTGCTGAAAAGCCCGGTTGCGGAAGCTGCAAATACAAACAGAAACACGGCAATCACCGCCGTGATGCTCACGGTGAGAAGGATCGTATATACGGTTCCTTTATTTACCCGGTCGTTTTTGCCGGCGCCGATATTCTGACCCACAAAAGTAGTCGCCGCCTGGGCCATACTCTGCATGGGAAGCATAATAAACGTATCAAGCTTATTGTAACAGCTCCATCCGGCCATACAGGCAGAGCCGAAACTGTTGATGTAGGACTGCACAAATACATTGGAGAATGCCGTGATGACAGACTGGATTCCCGCCGGCAGTCCAATCAGAAAAATCTGTTCCAGAATAGAGCCGTCGCATCTTAAATCTTTCCATGTCAGCCGGTAGTTCTCTTTCGTCCTGGTAAGGAGCACCAGAATCATAACCGCCGAGATAAACTGGGCGATAATCGTAGCGTAGGCCACGCCCGCGATACCGGCATGGAACACAATTACAAACAGCAGATCCAGCGCCGCATTCACAACACTGGTAAAAATCAGAAATAAAAGCGGCCTCTGCGTGTCTCCTACCGCCCTGAGGATGCCGCTCCCCATATTATACACCAGAAGTCCCATAATACCCGCGAAATAAATTCTCAGGTAAACGGTCGCCTCCTCCATTACATCGTCCGGCGTAGACATGAACACCAGCATGGGATGCACCATCAGAATTCCGATAACCGTAAACAGTATGCCGCACACAAACGTCACAAAAATCGTCGTCTCCACTGCCGCGTGCAGCCGTTCGGAATCTCTGGCCCCGTAGTAACGGCTGATCACCACGCTTGCGCCGGTGGACACGCCGTTGAAAAAGAACACCAGCATATTCACGATCATGGTAGTCGCGCCTACCGCCGCCAGGGCTTCTTTTCCCACGAAATTACCCACGACCAGGGAATCTACCGTATTATACATCATCTGAAACAGATTGCCTATAATCAGCGGTATCGCAAACTGTATCAGCAAAAGAGCTATATTCCCGGTCGTCATATCCCTTGCGGATACTTTTTCTTTGGTATGCATAAAGCATCCCCTTTCTATCTGCGGAAAGACTGTCGGCAGCGCCCTTTCCCTCACATGGAAGCATCTGCCGGGCCGCGCACCTCAAGCGGTTTTACAGAGACCTCTTTTTTTCGTTCAGATGCACATCCATCTGCCGGTAAGGAATCTCGATTCCCGCTTCATCGTACGCCAGTTTCAGCTGCTCCGTGATATCCCATCTGGCGGTCCAGTATTTGTCCTGATCAATCCAGCCTCTGGCCTTTAAGACCACGCCGTCCTCTCCCAATTCGCTGACAAACAAAAGCAGTTCCTCATCATGATAAATATCCGGACACTCATCAAACAGTCTCTGAAGAATATCTTTGGCCAGCCGCAGATCTGACTCATAGCTGATGGTGACGGAGATTTCAAGGCGTCTTCTGGCCTCCGCCGTTACATTGACGATCTCCGCATTGGCCAGTTTGCCGTTGGGCAGGATCACCTGGCGGTTATCCACGGTCTTCAGCGTAGTATAAAACAGCCCGGTAGCCGCCACGGTTCCTTCCTTCGATTCACACACAATATAATCTCCCGCGCGGAAAGGCTTCAGCATCATAATAATGATACCGCCTGCGAAATTTCCCAGAAAATCCTGCAAAGATAAACTAATCGCCAGTCCGGCAGAACCAAGAAGGGCAATAATGGACGCGGAACTGACTCCCAGCTTCTCCAGAGCGATGAAAGCCGACACGCCGCAGGTCAGCACATAAGCCACAGATGATAAAAAGGACTGGAGTGACTCATCTGTATGCATACGTCCCAGAGCCTCTCGGAGCATCCTTCGGAACATCTTTGCCACCTGCACGCCGATAAACATGATAATGATGGCATTCACCAGATTAAAGGCCATCGATTTCATCGCCGGCACAGCGCTCTCCGCTGCGCTGCGGGCCGTTCTGCCAACCGCTTCGGCGACTGAAGAATGCGTTTCGGAAATCGTATCCGTATCAGCCGGCGTAGCCGTGACATAGGAAGTCTCTGGTTCCGTCTGAAGAACCGCGGTCGTCTCACCGTCATCGCTGATCACCACTTCCCGGGACTCCTCCGCTGCCTGTGTATCCTGTTCCGTATTCTGAAGTTCACCGACCGTCTCGTCAATATACCAAATCATACTATCGTCTCCTGTTTCAACGCGTCTTCCGCCGGTTATCCTGCCTGACAGCCCGCGGAACCGCCTTCGGACTGCCGGTTACTCCTCCGGCACGAAATCCTTCCGCATGGGCGTGAAGAAATCCACTAAGATTCCATCCTCCAGACATTCGCAGCCGTGAACGATGTCGTTCTGCTTAAGCAGCGTATCTCCGGCCGTCACTTCCTTTGTCTCATCGCCGATCGTAAAGCGAAAGCGTCCCTTCGCCACATAGGTAATCTGCGTATGGGGATGATGATGCATGGCGCCGATTCCGCCTGCCTTAAAGACATTCTCCACACACATCAGCTCATCACAGTAGGCCAGAACCTTCCGTTCCACGCCGGGAGCTGTCGCCTCCGCATCAATATCCTTTCCAAAACACCAGTTAGCACCTTTTACAGACTTCATAATATCTCTGCTCCTCTCCTCATTTTAACCTCTGTTATCTTGTAATCTGACTGCCCCATGACTCACCCGCGCAGAATACACTCTTTCTACGCTCTCTGCCACAGCAGCATATTTTCCTCGAACACGGCGTTCAGCCGGCCTCCGTCCTTCAGCCAGGACAGATAGGACCGCACTGTGCTTCCCACTAGCGCATACTGCTCAAAATTCATAGTCAGACCGTACTCCGCGAACAGCCTCTTAAGAATCATCTCAAAGCAGAGCGGCTCGCCGCAGATATCCAGTATCTTCTCGCCGATCTCCTTTACTTTATCTATATTGTACTGCGCCAGCTCCGACACGTCTTCCGCAGCCGCCGCATGAGCCGGCACGAACAGTTTCGCTTTCATCGTCTGTACCATTTCAAGCGTCCGGAGGTATGCGCCCACATCATAGATAAATCCAATCTGATACTTGTCCAGCGTCTCGCGGCTGGAAAGGCAATCCGCCAGATACACCACATCATCCGGCGTGCGAAAGCCCGCCATATCAAAGAAATGTCCCGGCAGGGAGATCATCTCGAATCCCTCCGGCAGAACCTTCTCCGTCAAAGGCTCCGCATCGCTCTCCTGAGCCAGAAGAAACTTATGCCGCAGATCCTTACAGGGATATCCGCCGTACAGAAACGCAGGCTCCAGAATCGTATGTCTGGTAAAGTCGCACTCAATCCCCGGCGCGTAGATCCTGCAGCCGGCCTGGCCCTGGAGATACCTGTTGCCGCCGATATGATCCGCATTGGAATGAGTATTGTAGATGGCCTTCAGCTTCCAGTGATTGGCGTCCAGAATCTGGCGCACCTTCCTCCCCGCGTCCTTATCGCTTCCGCTGTCGATCAGGCAGACCTCCGTGTCATTCAGCTTTACCAGTCCTATTTTGGCCGGGCTCTGAATATAGTAACTGTTTCCTGCCGCCTGTACCAGTTCGTACATGGACCGTCCCTCCGATTCCGTTTCTTTTTCTTTACTATTATGAATGTTTTTTCTGTAAACGTCAATACATTTCACATTTTAAAAAATGTATAGATATACACATATACTTGCTATTTTTTCATTCCTATGCTATAGTAAAGCACGTAAAAGCGTTACATCATCAAAGTGGAGGCACTGTTTTATGATCGATTCATGGGAAGTCACCATTCCGGCCCTGACCGGCGATGAACCGCGCCGGGCCTATATCTATCTGCCGGAATCTTATGAATATGAGCCGGAGCGGCGGTATCCTGTACTCTACATGTTCGATGGACACAATGTGTTCTTCGATGAGGACGCCACCTACGGCAAATCCTGGGGCATGGGTGATTACATGGATTTTACAGAGACCCAGGTCATCATTGCCGCCGTGGAATGCAATCACCATCCGGGCAACGGACGACTCGTCGAATATTCGCCCTTCACCTTTGAAGATCAGTCCTTCGGACACATTGCAGGCCGGGGCAGAACTACCATGCGGTGGCTGACCCGCACCTTCAAGCCCTATATTGACGAACACTACCGGACGCTGCCCAGCAGACGTTACACCTTTATCGCCGGCAGTTCCATGGGCGGTCTTATGAGCCTGTTCGCTCTCATCGCCTACAACCGCGTTTTCTCCCGGGCGGCGGCATTGTCGCCTTCCCTGTGGACGGCGCCGGCAGCCATTCACGATCTGATTCAGAAGACGCCAATAAGAACCAACACCGTTCTCTACATGGACTATGGTTCTAAGGAATTCCGCAATCATCCGAATATGGCCCATCAGTACCAGTCCGTCTGCGACCAGCTGATGAAGAAGCAGGTTTATCTGACCAGCCGCGTTGTTCCCAAAGGCGATCATTCGGAAGCCAGCTGGGAAAAACAGATTCCCTTCTTCATGGAGACGCTTCTGTACGACCTGTGACAGACGCGCACCACATACAGCGCCCTGACACCGGCACATACTATCAATCATATCAACAACCTGCTGCAAGGAGGATTATCTTAATGGAAACACAATACCACAAATGGTACAGCCCTTCCCTGAACCGGGACATGGAGCTGAAGGTCTACGGCCACGCCGGACGGCCCATGCTCTA
>CANQBN010000215.1 GCA_947588855.1 uncultured Lachnospiraceae bacterium | reverse complement strand
AAGCTCTGGGCAGAGCATGCGTTGACTGAAAAGGGAAAGTGCAGAAAATGAAACGAGATATGACGGAGGGCCCTATTATCGGCTCTATACTGCGGTTTGCTGTTCCGATGATTTTGGGGAATCTGCTGCAGCAGTGCTATAATATTGCGGACACGCTGATTGTGGGAAGGTTTCTCGGCTCCAACGCCCTGGCGGCGGTAGGTTCCTCCTTTGCGCTGATGACGTTTCTCACTTCCATCCTGATTGGATTGTGCATGGGAAGCGGCACCGTGTTTTCCATCCGCTTCGGGCAGAGAGATGAGGACGGAATGAAGGAGGGAATGTGGGCCTCCTTTGTGATGATAGCCGGGCTGACGATTTTTCTGAACCTTCTGGTCTTTTTTCTCATTGACTGGCTGAAGCTCTTCCTTCAGGTTCCGGAGGAAGTGTGGGGAATGATGCGGGAGTATCTGGAAGTGATTTTCTGCGGGATCGCCGCCACATTTTTCTATAATTATTTTGCCTTTTTACTCCGTGCCGTGGGAAATTCGGTAGTGCCCCTTATTTTTCTGGCCGGTTCGGCGATTCTGAACATTGTGCTGGATCTGTGGTTTGTGATTGGACTGGAAAAAGGTGTGGCCGGAGCGGCTCAGGCCACGGTCATATCCCAGTATGTGTCTGGAATTGGAATTGCCGTCTGCACATGGCTTTTCTTTCCGCAGCTGAGGCTGAGCCGGAGACACTGCCGCCTGCGGCTGTCCTGCATCCGGCAGATCGCGGGATTTTCCGTGCTGACGTGCCTTCAGCAGTCGGTAATGAATTTTGGAATCCTCATGGTGCAGGGCCTGGTCAACAGCTTTGGCCCGGTGATCATGGCGGCATTTGCCGCCGCGGTTAAGATTGATTCCTTTGCCTATATGCCGGTGCAGGATTTCGGCAATGCCTGCTCTACTTTTATTGCCCAGAATTATGGGGCGAAGCGGTTTGACCGGATTCGAAAGGGACTGAAAGGGGCCGGGGCGGCGGTCGCTGTCTTTGGGCTTGCCACCTCCGCTCTGGTGTGGGCCTTTGCGGAGCCGCTTATGGAATTGTTTATCCGCGGAACGGAGACGGAAATCATCGCTGAGGGCGTCCGCTATCTTCACATTGAGGGGGCCTTCTACTGCGGTATTGGCTGCCTGTTCCTTCTGTACGGCCTGTACCGGGCGCTGGGAAGGCCGGAAATGTCTTTGGTGCTTACGATTATTTCTCTGGGAACCAGGGTGGTTCTGGCATATCTTTTGTCTGCAATACCGTCCATCGGCGTAGTAGGAATCTGGTGGGCCGTGCCTATCGGGTGGTTTCTGGCTGATACGTTCGGCATTATCTATTATTTTCTTCATTTTCGTCATTGGTCGTAAAGAAAGATCGAATTATACATAAAGATAGTTATGGAACGGCGCGTCTTCTTGCGCGGCCAGGCGGCCGCGCAAGAAGCATCGGATATTCATCCGATGTGGCCACCGATATAAAAACCGGCTTATAAGCAAATATAATGCCGTTTGAATTGTTATTGAGAATTATTTTCAATAAGAAGCCACAAAATCCCTTGACAATCCTGATGAGTTAGCGTATGATAACAGAGAAAATGATAATCAATCTCAAATGAGAAAGGAAACGATGATTATGCCGCTGGCAATGGTAATGAAAGGTGAGACGAGGACAATCTGTGAGTTTAAGGGAACGGAGGAGATGAAACGCCATCTTCAGGATCTGGGATTTACCAGGGGTGAGAAAGTCCGTGTCATAGGCGAGAACCCCAGCGGGCTGATTCTCATGGTGAAAGGTGTTAGGCTGGCTTTGAACCGGGGCCTCGCTAACCGGATTATCGTGGAAGATTGAAAGGAGAATGCAGTATGACATTGAGGGAAATGAAACCGGGACAGCAGGGGAAGGTGACATCTGTGGGTTCGGCCGGCACTATGAAACGGCGGATCATGGATATGGGTGTAACCCCTGGTGTAGAAATCAAGGTTATAAAGGTTGCACCTTTGGGCGACCCGATTGAGGTCAATGTGCGGGGCTATGAGCTGAGTCTGCGAAAAGATGAGGCGGCCCAAATTGAAGTGCAGATATAAGAAAAAACGGCGCTGCGGGAATAAAATAGTGCTGGTGAGGGCGTATCCGGCGGAAAGCCGGCGCCTGAAAAAGGGAAGGTGAAGGCCTGCCCATTTTTTAAGATATTTGGTTAGATATAGCTAACCATATGCTTTGACAAAAAGGAGAAAGGGAATATGAGTATAACCATTGCCCTTGCGGGCAACCCAAACTGTGGCAAGACCACGTTATTTAATGAGATTACAGGCGCCAGGCAGCACGTGGGCAACTGGCCCGGCGTCACCGTTGAAAAGAAGGACGGCGTCTATAAGAAAGATAAAAATGTGACCATCCTGGATCTTCCGGGAACCTACTCCCTGTCGCCGTACTCCGCCGAGGAGATTATCGCCAGGGACTGCATCGTGAAGGACCGGCCGGATGTGGTCATTAATATTGTGGACGGAACCAGTATTGAGAGGAACCTGTATCTGACCCTCCAGGTTGTGGAGACCAGGATTCCCATGGTGGTGGCCATGAACATGATGGACGAAGTGGAGAGCAGAGGCGACAAGATCGACTGCGCAAAGCTGTCCAAAGCATTGGGAGCACCGGTAGTTCCTATTGTAGCCAGAAGCGGAAAAGGTCTGGATGAGCTGATGAAGGCTGCCATTTCCGTGGCCAACGCAAAACAGAAGCCTAACCAGCTGGAGGTATTTGACAAAAATCTGACCGACGCTATCTGCGCGGTGGCGGATGTTCTGGGCGACGCGGATAATGAAGAGAACCAGTGGAAAGCTATCAAGCTGGTGGAAAATGACGAGATCATTGGAAAAACCGTACCGGCAGACAAAAAGGCGGCCGTTGACGCCCTGGTTTTGGCGGCCAACAAAAACGCGGACGGGGACGCGGAGGCGAAAATCGCCGATTACCGCTACCAGTACATATCCAAACTGGTGAAGGAGTGCGTGAGAAAGAGCCTGAAGGGAAGTCAGGAAACGACCTCTGACAAGCTGGATAAGATCCTGACCAACCGTATCCTGGCTCTGCCTATCTTCGCGGTGATCATGTATATCCTGTTTGCCTGCACTTTCAGCGAGAATTTCCTGTTTATCCCGGGGCTTCCCAGCCCGGGTCAGTGGCTGGCCGGCGTTGTGGAGACTGTCTGGGGGATTTTCCAGGATGGTGTTGTGGGCCTGGCGGAGGGCATCGGCGCTTCTGATTGGGCCGTGGGCCTGGTCAGCAGCTGTTTGGATGGTATCGGAGCCGTAGCAGGGTTCCTGCCCCTTGTGCTTGTGCTGTTTTTGTTAATGTCCTTTTTGGAGGACAGCGGTTACATGGCCCGTGTGGCCTTCGTTATGGACCGGATTTTCCGCCATTTCGGACTGAGCGGACGTTCCTTCATCCCTATGCTGATGGGCTTCGGCTGCTCTGTGCCGGCTCTGATGGCTTCCAGAACCCTGGAAAGCGATAAGGACCGGAAGATTACCATGATGATCACGCCGTTTATGTCCTGCGGCGCCAAGCTGCCGATCTATCTGATGTTTGCCACGACGCTGTTTGTGGACAGCAACCAGACTCTGGTGGTATTTTCCATCTATATGCTGGGTATCGTGGTCGCCATCATCGGCGCTCTTCTGTTAAACAAATTTGCCTTTAAGGCGGAAACCTCCAATTTCATTATGGAGCTGCCTCAGTACCGTATCCCGACTCTCAGAAGCGTGCTGATCCACGCCTGGGAGAAGGTGAAAGGCTTCGCCATCAAGGCCGGCACCGTGATCTTTGCTTCCACCGTGCTGATCTGGTTCCTGTCAAGCTTCAATTTCGGCGGTATGTGCGATATGGAAGAGAGCTTCCTGGCTGCCTTCGGCAACGCCATCAAATGGATTTTTGCTCCTCTCGGCTGGGCTGACTGGAGAGCCAGCGTAGGCGTAGTTACCGGCTGGATTGCTAAGGAAAATATCGTTGCTACTTTTGGTCAGCTGTTCGGCGGCGTAAGCGACGAGGCGGTAGAAGCTATTATGGCCGGCGAAGAAGCCCTTCCTGCAATCGGAGAAGTATTTACGAAGGTGAGCGCTTACTCCTACATGGCCTTTAACCTGCTGTGTATGCCCTGCTTCGCGGCAGTGGGCGCGATTAAGCGTGAGATGGGTTCCTGGAAGTGGACCCTGCGGGCGATAGCCTTCCAGATGTGCACCGCCTATGTGGTAGCGCTTCTTATCAACGTAATCGGAAATCTGATTTTCTGATTGAAAGGGCAGAGAAGGCGGAGCAGCCTGCGATGTCAGTTTTGAGCGGAGCGATGTGAAACCGAGAGGGAGAGGAGAAAGGAAGATGTCAGTTCAGGATAAGAAAAACACCATTATCGAGCAGCTTCGGGAGAACGGCTGCCGGATTACCAATCAGAGAAAACTGCTGATCGATATTATCCTGCAGGATGAATGTTCCAGCTGCAAGGAAATCTATTATAGGGCGGTGAAGAAGGATTCCTCTATCGGTCTGGCCACAGTCTACCGGATGGTGAAGACCCTGGAAGAAGCCGGATTCATTCACCGGGAGAACATGTATCGGATTGACATGAATGAAGCCATTGCCTGAAAGGTACCCGCCGAAACCGGAAAGGATGAGAAAGAAGAGCCTCCGGTATAATGCTCTCAGGCGGGATGGCGCGGGCAGAAAAGAAATTATAGGAATACGGGGTTGTTGCAGCAAATTTTCTGCAACAGCCCCGTTGTTTGTATTACATCAGTATGCAAAAAACGCGCCAGTGATGCGTTGTTTGTATTACGTCAGTATGCAAAAAACGCGCCAGTGACGCGTTGTTTGTATTACGGGCTTTAGCCTGTTGAATATGTCGGAGTTTTTCGCGATCCGAAAAACGGAGACATATGAAACAGA
>CANQBN010000214.1 GCA_947588855.1 uncultured Lachnospiraceae bacterium | reverse complement strand
CAGATTGTTGATAAATCCGATGGTAGGTCCCATGGTCATGCCCAGGGAGTCCGCGTCCCGGTAGGCATCGGCCGCCGCATGGTTGATGGCGGAGAACTCCTCGCAGACGCCGTCCTCATAAGCATAGGCCAGGATGGTCTTCTGCCCCGTGAACATTTCTTCCACAAAGCCGTTCATGCGGCCGTAAGCAGCACTTCGCCTGGAGTAACGGGGCCTGGTCAGCCGCCCCATATACCGGGTATAGAGAATGGCCGTGGGAATAGTCACCAGCATACACACCACCAGAGGAAGCGAGATCATGCACATCATAAAGAAAGAGCCTGCCACCGTCACCACGCTTGTGATGATCTGCACCACATCTGTGGACAGGCTGGTGCCAATCACGTCGATATCATAGCTGACACGGCTGATAATATCGCCTGCCTGGTTCCGGTCAAAAAATCCTACTGGCAGGGTCATCAATTTATTGAACACGTCCTCTCTCATCTTCCGGACAATCTTCCGGCTGACCCGCATCATTCCCAGATTGACCAGAAATGTCAGCAGGCCGCTGAAAACGTAGACAAACAGCATACATTTTCCATAGTAGAACACCACGTCGAAATCCACCTGTCCCGCGCCTGCTCCGGCCGCCTGGATGGCTTTTCCCGCGAAATCAGGGCCCAGCAGATTGCCGATATTGCTGGCGAAGGCACAGCCGGACAGGCTGATGACAGCCCATCGGTATTCATTCAGATATGACAGAATCCGCCTGAGAGTACCCTTGGCGTCTCTGGGTTTTTCTTTCTTTCCTCCCCGGTCTCCAGGTCCTGGCATGGCTGCCACCTCCTTTCTCTCATTCCTGTGTCCTTCTTCCGGCAGATTATAGTCTGCCTGCTCCGCATATCTGCCGCCGGTCGAAATGTATCTGCGCTCAAGCCAGCGCTCCCATCTGCGTCTTAAAGATTTCCCTGTATTCCTGGCAGGTCTCAAGAAGATGCTCGTGATTTCCGTATCCGATGCATCTGCCGTTGTCCATCACCAGAATATTGGTCATATTCATGACCGAACTGACACGCTGGGCAATCATAATGGTAGTGGTTCCACGATAGTTTTCGAAAATCGCCTTTCTCAGGGATGCGTCCGTCTTATAATCCAAAGCCGACGAGGAATCGTCCAGAATCAGGATTTCCGGCTTCGCCGCCAGCGCTCTGGCGATGAGAAGCCGCTGTTTCTGACCGCCGGACAGATTGGCCCCCTTGATATCCGCCAAATAATCCAGACCGTCGTCCAGAACGGAGATGTACTCCGCCGCCATGGCGTCCTCCGTGGCTCTCTGAAGGTCCTCCTCCGTCACCTGCCGGCCGAAGGAAATATTTCTCCGGAGGGTATCGTTGAACACCATATCGTTCTGAAACACCACGCCGAATTTCCGGTGAAGTTCGTCCTTGTCGTAGGCCCGCACGTCCCGGCCGTCCACGAAGACGCCTCCGTCTGTCACGTCGTAGAAACGCATCAGCAGATTGATGATGGTGGTCTTGCCGCAGCCGGTAGGTCCGATGATTCCCAGGCTCTCGCCTTTTTTCACGGCGAAATCAATATCCTCCAGGCACAGTTCTCTATCCGTACCCGCGAAGGCCTCGGCGCGTGAAAATGTTCTTTCCTTCCGGCCGTTTTTACGGCTGCCGTTCTCGCTGTCCGAATCTTCCGTTGCCCCATATCCAAAATTCACATGCTCAAACCGGATGAACTCACCGCCGGAAGGCTGCTTCGCCTCGTCAGGCCCCAGCACTCTCTGATCCTGAGGCGTCTCCAGGATCAGTCCGATCCGGTCTGCGGAAGCGGAGGCTTTGCTGACCATCATAAAAATACGGTTAATGGTCATGACGCCCTGAAGAATCAGATTAAAATAGGTGAGGAAAGCCAGGATCACGCCGGGCTGCATCTGGCCGTTGTTGACCCGGACCGCGCCGATGAACACCACCAGGGTCAGTCCCATGTTCAGGCTGATCTGCATAATGGGCCCCGGCAGGGCCATCACTGTGCCGGCCTTAATGTCATTTCTGGTCATGGCGTCGTTGCTAGCCGCAAACCGCCGTTTCTCATAGTCGGTTTTGGACAGGGCCTTCACCACGCGGATACCGGTGATATTCTCACGCATGACCCGGACCACGTCATCCAGACTCTCCTGCACCTTGTTGTACAGGGGAATACCGTACCGGGAGACGCCCAGAATCACCGCCAGCATAATGGGCAGCATGACGCAGAGCACGCTGGAAAGAGCCCAGTCCATAGTCATGGTGACGATGATTCCGCCTACCATCATAATAGGCGCGCGGACGCAGAGGGTCTGCAGAGACTGGGTGCAGGACTGGACATTGTAGCTGTCGCTGGTCATGCGGCTGATCAGGCTGGGCAGGCCAAAGGCGTCAAACTGGCTGCCGGACAGGTTGGCTGTCCGGATAAAAAGATCCTGACGAATATCGTAAGAAATATTGTGAGCGTTCTCCACGGCTCCCCGGTTGGCAGTCACATTCAGCAGCCTGGTCACCATGGCCGTGAGAATCATAAGAAGTCCCCAGAGAAAAATCCGGTCCAGACGGCCGGTGGGGACGGTCACATCAATAATATGTTCCAGTATGTATGGCAGCATCAGCTCGGTCATGGTGCCGGAAAGCTTGACAATCATGACCCAGGCGATGGCTTTCCTGTAAGGCTTCATGTAGCGGAAAATCAGTTTCATATTCCACTTCTTTCTTAACTGCAGCCAACGCAGCGATACCTGACGTTGGCTGTGACACAACGTAACGCCCTACCAGTATAATCGATTTGACAAAATTTTGCAAATACCCTTTTGTGATTATTTTTGTGTGTCCAGAAACGACTTTACCAGGGGGACTGTTCTCAGACAGGCGTCCAGATGATACAGAAATCTCCCGATCAGCCTGTTCTCATTGCCATCCAGAACCAGATAAAAAATCATACGGTCCGGCGGGCCGTTCTCAAGCCTCCGCAGAGGAATCCCTTTCTCCTGAAGCCGGTACCCCACAGAAGCCGGAACCACAGCCCATGTGTTCTCCCCCACAAATTCTTCCATCAGAGACATCTGATCCAGATACACGTGGGGATAGACATCCTCAGGGAAATGGCGCATATGCCAGGCGTCATACTCATCATTCCAGGGCAGACGAACCTCACGGGACGGATCCAGTTCGTCCACCGACACTCCCGGGCGGCCGGACAGTCTCAGTCCCAGGCCGTCCCACATTCTCGGTTCATCTGTAGTTTTCTCACCTGATGCTCTATCTGCCATACAGGCAGTTGCCGATTCATGCGCTACTCTATCAGCAGTTCCCCCAGCCAGCACGACGGTTTCTGCCTCGCCCGGTGCTCCCCCAGCCAACACGAAGGGCTCGGAGAACGCCGGTATGGTCTTTACCATTCTGGAATATCTCTGATCGGATACAAAGGCCAGATCGGTCATGCCCCGCTCCACATAGCCGTAGGCCTCCGACGAATGATAATTGTGAAAGACCAGATGATACCGGGAGTCTTCCTCCAGAAACCGGCGAAACACCTGGGGGAACAGATAGCTGCTGACGCTCCCTACAGAACACAGATTCAGTCCCGGACGGCGATTCCCTCCCGCGATGGCGCCAGTCTCCTGCCAAAGCAGTTTCCATTTCTCAGCGACTGGAAGGAACTGCTGCCCCTCTTTAGTCAGCTCCACCTTCCGTATCCCCTTCTGCCTCTGGAACAGGCGGCAGCCGATCTCCTCCTCCAGGGCCCGGATCCTTCTGCTGAGAGCCGGCTGGGTCACGTAAAGCTGCTGCGCCGCCTCCGACACCGTCTCAAAATGGACCACTGCCAGAAACGCTTCAATCTCTAAATTGGTCACGGCACATTCCTCCTTTTCCGCATTACAGTATGTTCCTCCTCTTTCGCGTCACAGTCCCGGCATGTTCCCTTTTTCTCATATCACAGTCACGTTACAGATTTCTCTAAAATATAAATATTTATTTATATTTTATGGCAAAATTATTCATTTTACAAGATGTTTTTTCTGCGCTATGATTCTGTTTGCAATAATATTCCGCCATTAACCTGTGAGAAAGAAGGTTTGTATCCGCTATGAAAACTGCTTCTGCCGCTCCCGATACGGCGTCGCTTTTAAAAGGCAGCGTCCGCCGGGAACTGATCTGGCTGGCACTGCCGCTGCTTTTCAGCAATATCTTTCAACAGTTTTATAATACAGCCGACTCCCTGATCATCGCCCGGTATCTGGGAAGCGACGCCTTCGCATCCACCGGGATTTCCGGCACTGTCATGAATCTGTTTCTCTTTATCGGCAACGGATTCTGTGTGGGAATCTCCATCATCTTCGCTCAGGCTTACGGAAACGGCGACCTGAAGGCCTTTCGCCGGAAATTTTTTCTCGCACTGGTCACCGGCGCTGTCCTGACTCTTCTCATCAGTACCGTCTCCATTCTGCTGCTGAATCCTCTTCTGAGTCTGATCCGAACCCCGGACAGGCTTTTGAATTACTGCAGAATTTATATGGTTATCATTCTGGCCGGCCTTATGGCATCCTATCTGTACAATTTTTTTGCCTCCGTCCTTCGTTCCGTGGGAAACACCAGGGTTTCCCTCTATTTTCTCATGGTATCTGTGGCTGCCAATATCTTTCTGGATTTTCTCCTGGTCGCCGTTCTCCCCATGGGCA
Organism: uncultured Lachnospiraceae bacterium; assembly: GCA_947588855.1. Classification (GTDB taxonomy): domain Bacteria; phylum Bacillota; class Clostridia; order Lachnospirales; family Lachnospiraceae; genus UBA3402. The sequence continues at coordinate 252 of CANQBN010000214.1, read as the reverse complement.
TCGCCGGCGCCGCACTGGCGACGGTAGCCGCCCAGCTGTTCTCCGCTGTGGGCTGTCTGTTCTATCTGAAGAAAAAATATCCCCAGCTGATCTGCCGCCGGGAAGATTTCTGTTTTCAGTATTCTCTTCTTCAGCAGATCATGCAGTTTGGCATGGTGTCCGCCCTCCATCAATCCAGCCTCTACATCGGCAAAATCCTGGTACAGGGGGCCGTCAATACTCTTGGAACAGAGGGAATCGCCGCCAACACCG